>JBGVTF010000179.1:0-6922 GCA_041862415.1 Anaerolineae bacterium
ACAACCACTATTGGGTAGTGGAATTGACCCGCCCGGCCCGCCGCGAGGAAGTCCTGGAGGCCTTCCGCGTCGCACCGCGCATCGCTTTCATCCGTATGAGCGATGGCATCGTGGCCCTCAACAGCACCATCGAATTGATGAAAGACCTGGGCCGGCCGAGGGGTGACATGTGGGAGGTTGCTCTATGGGAGGACGTGCTGACAGTGAACGGAAGCGAGGCCTACTACACCTACCAGGTCTACAACGAGGCCATCGTCGTCCCCGAGAACATAGATGCTATCCGCGCCCTGGCGGGCATCGTGGAGGATGGAAGGGAATCCATCCGCATCACCGACGGGGCCCTTGGCATGCGACGCGACTTTTTGGCTTGGTGAGGATACCAGACGGATACAGAGTAGAGATCCGCCCACCCTGTTTATGGGAGACACTGTCTGCGATCAGGCTTGAGGCCCTCGGCCAGGCGGCATCGTAAGTTGGTGCTGGCCAAAGTCGGCTGGAAAGCCTCGCCCTGGCGAGCGCAATGGGCCATTTTGCTTATCGCCGGGTGGGCAAAATGGCGCTGTACACGCTGTCATAAGGGTGATATACTGGAATCCATAGACAGCAGTCTTGGGGCAGCGGCGGGCAAGATGGTCCCCCACATCTTCTAGCGGCCTGAATTTTCTACGAAAGAGCTTTCCCTACTGCCAAATGGTTGCCCGCAGGTGGATGTCCAGCCAGGACCCCAGTTGTTCATACGCCGTTTAGTGGAGCGGGACCCCGGCCAGATCTCCCTTACTGCCGGGCCGTGGCCCTAATACATGTATAAGCATACCGATCAGGAGATGGAAGTGGATCGGGACGTGATGAAAGGAGATGGATCTAATGCAAGCAACGACATGGGAGCAATCTCAAGCCGATCAAGGAGACCTTCAGCGCGTTGATCGGCAAGGGGCAGTGGAAGTGAGGGTGACCCCCTTGAATCCGGACAGCAACGACGGTGACACACTAGACTTTGAGGTCTCCATGAACACGCATTCTGTCGATCTTTCGATGGACCTGGTAGCTCTATCAGTCCTGGAAACAGACGGTGGAGCCGTTCTGTCGCCTAGCTCGTGGTCTGGCGGGAGTGGCCACCATGTCAAAGGGGTATTGACCTTCGCTCGAAGGAGCCCGGGGGGATCGCGTCCTCTTGAAGGCGCCTCCCGCTTGACATTGATCATAAGAGATCTTGACGTACCAATCCGGCGCTTTATTTGGGATTTGTCTCTTCAGTCATAGGTTTTCTGGCGGTTGCCGATCAGACTGCTCTCGGCAGAAATCAACAGTTTGAGATTGGAGTTCTATAGGAATGAAAATTGGAAGTCTTTGGCCATATCTTTGGAAAACGCCAATTTTTGGTTTAGCCTTGTTCCTTGGCGTAATAACTGGTGATTTTCTGGCTTCTCAAATTGGGTTGGAGGCTCCAGCGTCGCTTGCGAATTTTCAGCCCTCCGCACTTGCCATCTATCTCCTCGCGATCAGCCCGCTGCTGCTCGCCACCTTGCTTTTCCTATGCTGGCTGCTCACAGGTATGTTTTGGGTGCATTGGCTGATCCTATCGCTGATGACGTGGGTTGTCTACTCTTTGGGCACAAGCGTCGGGGGCGCGACACAAGACACCTTCTTGGGGCTTTCTCCCTATATGGTTGTCCTCTTCTTCTTTGCCAGTTTTGTTGGTGTGGGAGCCGCTGTCTTAATGTTCCCGGACCATTACAGACGTCGAGAAACAATTCGGTTTAGGAGGTAGTTTGATGATTACTTTTCTCTCCATTTGGTTTATCAGCGCGATCTTGGCTGCGATCTGGGCAGCGTATGACATGATCACGAATCAACCAAGGATCATGCCGGTGATCAAGATCGCCTGGGTGCTGATCATTCTCTATCTGGGTGTGGTTGGGCTCGCATTGTACATTTATTCCTGCCGCGCTCCGGCAACTACGGATCACGATGAGTTTATTGCTCCGATGTGGAAACAGGCGGTGGGTTCGACCATGCATAATGTATCGGGTGATGCGCTGGGTGTTGTGATCGCTGCCGTTATCGTGTCCAACACCGCTCTCCCTATGGTCGCTGAGTTTGCCATCGAATATGCCTTCGCATTTCTTTTCGGTTGGCTGATATTCCAGGTCACACCCATCATGGCTTTCCAGGGGAAATCGTTCCGAGAGGCCCTTGTTGCGGGCGTAAAAGCAGAGTTTCTAGCCCTGACGGTTGTGGTGATGGGGATGTTCCCAACGATGTATGCCTTGATGAAAGTGGCTGGTGGAGGCGGGGGACACATGCCCTCACCTGTAAGCCTGGAATTCTGGGGCATTATGACGGCTTCGATCGCCGTAGGCTTTCTCGTCAGCTATCCAGCGAACTGGTGGATGGTTTCCATAGGCTGGAAGCGCGGCATGGGAAGCGCTCATGTAATGGGGGAAGGTGGAGGCCGCATCATGCGAGATTTCAGAGGTATTTCGAGGGGCCAACAAACCTAGTTGGGCGGCTTTGTCCACAAGGCTGAAATGGAGAAAGATAAAAAAGATGAAGAAGGGGTATATTCTGGTAGGGTTTTGTGTAGCAGGGGTGCTGGCCGGGGCGTGGGTCTACCTACGCTATCGACAAGACCTGCGTGCAGCCAGTGAGCGAGTGGCAACAGGCGGGCACGTCATCGAGACGGAATGCGGCCTGATCGAATATGGGGATGCCGGAAATGGCCCGCCTGTGTTGGTGATCCACGGGGCAGGGGGCGGTTATGATCAGGGATTGCTCCTTGGTAGCCTGATTTTGGGCGAGGACTTCAAGTTGATCGCTCCTTCACGCTTTGGCTACCTGAATTCCCCGATACCGGAGGACAGCTCGCTTGAAGCGCAGGCGGACGCATTCGCGTGTCTGTTGGATGCACTGCACATTGACGGTGTAACAGTGGTGGCCATTTCCGCCGGTGGCCCATCCGGGTTGCAGTTTGCCCTGCGCCACCCTGAACGGACAGCAGCATTGGTGATGGCTTCGGCGATTAGCTATACCGACCCATCTACAACTGAGGACAGGGGAGAAGCAAGCATCAACCGCATCATCGGATCCGACTTCATTTACTGGCTTGCCATCAACACAGCACGCTCCCCGCTGCTCAGCCTGCTAGGGGTATCGAAGGAAGTCCAGGCGGGTCTGACATCAACGGAGATAGCACAAGCGGGCCAAATCCTGGAGGCAATGTTACCTATGAGCCAACGGTTGGACGGAGTCCTGCTGGACCAGAGCCGTGACGTACCACGAGACTTTCCACTCGAACAGATCAAAGCGCCCACCTTGGTCATCCATGCTCGAGACGATAGTCTGGTCGATTATTCGAACGGGCAACACACTGCGGGGAAAATCACCGGCGCGGAGTTTATGACACTAGAGGATGGGGGGCATTTCCTGCTGGGGCGTTCTGATGAGATCAGAACCAGGATCATGGCATTCCTAGAAGAGAGAGCAATGGATAGGGAGCGGACATCCAGAGTCCCGTAACTCAGGAAAGAGAGCGCCGCCCAACCAGTCACTGAACCCGACCGCGCCTAGCGGCGCTCGTGGTATCGCGGCGTTTCGATTTTGTTTGTATGTAGCGATGTATTGAGGTAGACTTTGCTCAGTCGGCGGGGCGGGTTAGCTCGGCCCTGTTCGTGCCGTGTGGGCTGGAAGCGCGGCATGAAGTTCCAAGGTGACGGGAAAAGGGGGAAGCTCTATTGAAATGGACAATGAACGACCTCTGTCGCTCCAAGATGCTACATCAGCTAATCTTAAGACCAAGGCAAAAGGTCTAATACAGGGGACGGGTGGGACCTGAAAGCCGATTTGTTTAGTTTCATGATAGGAGGCTTCCATGTCGAAGGACAATACTCAAAACACATATAAAACGCGAGGCCCATCAACTTTAGCGCGCCTCTGGCGGCTCATCAAAACTGCAATCAAGGACTGGAAAGCCTTGAAAGCATATCAAAACCTTGCCCCAGTGAAGACCGGTTTGGAGCGAGCAAATTTGGAATTGGGAAAGTTGGATTATCACAATCCTATGTATGTTCGACGAACTGAGGAATTCAACCAGAGCATGATCAATATGACCAAAGCAAGATGGTATGCCACCAATGCAATGGAGACACGCTCTAAGGAAGATTGGGCTAAGGCATTCAACTATTTCAAACAGGCTAAGAAGATGGGGGAAGAGCTACAAAGACGTCTTGCTTCTGGTGTTGCTGAACCTATCGATTACGAGCCATCTATTCTGACCCAGGAGGGCACCGAGATCTTTTTTGCCGATGGGGTTCCACTCGTGCCGGAAGTCTGCCCCGTGGTGATCTTGAAGGGCTCGGATTTTGAGATGGGTTACCAGTATGCGAAGCAGCTTGTCGATATATTTGGCCCTTGGATCTTGGTCAAGAAGGCCGGCCGCAAGTTTACAGATGAGCAACTCGGCTACATCAAGGAATGGGAGAAAATGATCGCCGAGTTTGCCCCGGAGATTCTGTCAATTTGTGATGGTTGGTCGGCGGGCGCAACGGATGCTGGTGTCCCGATGTCGTACACCGATGTCTTGGCGTTATGGACCGGAGACCTTCCTCCGGAAGTTGATTATTTCGGATCCGGTGGGCCGAGGATGGCCAAGGTGCCTCCTTTAGCCTGCTCCGGTGTCGCTGCATGGGGCAGTGCCACCGTTGACGGCAAGCTTGTGGCAGGAGCCACAGGAGATTTCGATGCTACTCACGCTGTCACAATCGTTGCATTTCCTGAGACAGGCAACAATTTCATTTTCACACCCTTTGGCGCAACCGGTGATGTTCCGCTCATTGGTGGAGTCCACCTATTTGGCCATCCCGGAATGAATAACAAAGGATTGGCCTACGTCCATCACGGCGGCACACCGAAGATGATCGAGCCAAAGAAATACTGGGGCTATGGGCTCAGACGAACGACGTCCGTTCTGCATATTCTCCGTTTCGCCAACAACGCCAGGGAAGCGAGGGATCTGGAGCTCAGCTACCCAGTTGGAGACGTGGGTATTGACAGTGGCACGGTAGGTGGATTCTACGCCGACAGCACGTACGGGTATGTTCTAGAAAGCCGTAAGGATCCTGTTCTCATCCGCGAATCGGGGTTAATGGGAGAGACAGACTTTCTCTACTCCGCCAACAGCGCGCTTCACCCCGAAGCCATAAAGGCGGAGTGGATGCAGAAGAATAAAAAGAACTGGCTATGGCATGAGAATGGTGGCTGGTATCCAGCCAAGTTTTCCTTCTTCAATAGGTACAGCATGATTTACTACGGAAGCAGCCTGCGGAGCAGGTATTTTTTCAACATGCTCAATCAAGGCCTGGGCCGCATCGACTTCGAGTACATCAAAATGATTTATCGTAAATCGGGGGTCATGCCCGAGGGTACGTGGAAGAAGAATGCATCGATTTGGAGGAAAACAGGTGAATGGGGTGAGATCTCCGGAGCGAATGCCTCGAACGGAACAATTGGCATCATGAAGCCGGATAACGGTGACCAGGGGAGGTACGCTTTCTGCATCGGACAGGCCACTCGAGGTATCGCACCGACTTCGCCTTTCTTCGCCTCATTTAATCCTATCTACGGTGAGACCAACGCTTTTTGGGAGTTGAGGCTTGCCTCCAGCCCTGAAGAAGTCACAGATCACGCCTGGAGAAAAGCCGCGGAGGATATCCGCACAGCGAGTGAGGCATTGAGCAATCTATTAACGAACGTGGATGCCGCTTACAAGCCTTTGAAGGATCTGCTTGATCGCGCGGAACGTGAATTTGAGAGGGGCGAGCACTTTAAGGTTTCGATTGGGAGGGAAACCGGTGAAAATGCGATCTATATCTTGGCTCGTGCTACAAGAGCTTTTACAAGAGCTCAAGTTCGGGCAAGACAGGTCTCGAATGCGCTCGTCCCGCCACCGCGCACTCCTGAGGACTTAGGTCAATAGCTGGTGCTGTCGTCATGATCCGGGACACCACCAATGGCATCGGTGGCACAGCAAGAGGTACTGTCATCGGCTATGGGAGAGATCGTAGGCGGCGGAACGTTATGATCATCTTCATGGTCGAATATCAATGGAGTAAAGTCAGATCCGTGTGCGATTGGCACAACTGCTGATGGTGGAAGAATTGAAAGGAGCAAATTTTGGCTACAAATAAAGTACGCGTGGGTGTCAATGGCTATGGCGTCATCGGTAAACGTGTCGCTGACGCTGTTCTGTTGCAGCCGGATATGGAGCTCGTTGGGGTGAGTGATGTGGCGACCGATTACAGGGTGAAGACCGCTTCTATTCTCGACTTGCGGGTTTTCTCCTCCCTGCCTGAAAAGGTCGGTGAGATGAAAGCAGCCGGCATACGAGTTGAAGGCACCTTGGATGATCTCTTAGCTGCGGTAGATGTGGTAGTTGATTGTACACCGAAGGGGATTGGCGCCAGGAACCTGGAGCGCTACCGGGCGGCCGGTGTGAAGGCTGTTTTTCAGGGGGGCGAGAAGCACAGTCTAACGGGTCACTCTTTCGTGGCCCAGGCCAACTACGAGACGGCCCTGAGCCGGGACGCGACGCGCATCGTCTCGTGCAACACAACCAGCACGGTTCGCACCCTGGTTGCGCTGCGCGACGCTGGCCTGTTGAGGAAGGCTCGGGGCGTGCTGGTGCGCCGCGCCACCGACCCCTGGGAGTCGGATCACAGTGGCATCATGAACACCGTGGTGCCTGAGCCGCATATCCCCAGCCACCAGGGGCCGGACGCCCAGACGGTAGTGTCAGACCTGGACGTGGTCACCATCGCAGCCAAGGCGGCTCACACCCAGACCCACAACCACTATTGGGTAGTGGAATTGACCCGCCCGGCCCGCCGCGAGGAAGTCCTGGAGGCCTTCCGCGTCGCACCGCGCATCG
>JBGVTF010000180.1:0-4688 GCA_041862415.1 Anaerolineae bacterium
AGTGAGGCAGCCCGGCCCAGTCGGGCTGCCTCACTTCATGCATAAGAGCAATACCGGTTGAAAGAAAGCGAGCGCTGGTCGAGTAGGCCCGAAGGGCCGTATCGAGGCCAAGCGAACGGTTTTTCAGGGCTCCGATCGCATTCGAGCCAGCGCCTTGGTCTCGATACGCTACGCTACTCGACCGGCGGCGCTTAACCGAACAGTATTGTGCTTGGGAGGAGTTCTATGCGACGTTTGGACTGGGAGCGAATCACTCCGATTCTGTTGATCCTCCCCTCGGCCATCGCTATAGCCATATTCGTGTATGGCTTCATCGGTTTCACCGGCTTTGTCTCGTTGACCAAATGGAACAAGCTGTTCCCTGATTTCTCCCTTGCCGGCTTGCGCAATTACCAGGGATTGATTGCCAACCCGCGCTTCCGGATAGATATGCGGAACATGGTCGTCTTTACCGTGCTGTTCCTCATCTCATCCTTGGCGATCGGTTTCCTGTTGGCCATCCTGCTCGACCAGCGCATCAAGGGCGAAAACATCTTCCGCAGCATCTTTCTGTTTCCCATGGCCATCTCCTTTATCGTCACCGGCATAGCCTGGCGCTGGTTGCTCAACCCCGGCAGCGCTGAAATGGGCAGCACAGGGGTCAACCTGCTGTTCGAGCAGGGAGGGTTGGATTTCCTCAAGACCGGTTGGTACACCGATCCCAAGATCGGCATCAAGGCTGTGGTCATCGCCGCCGTCTGGCAGATGTCCGGGTACGTGATGGCCATGTACCTAGCCGGCCTGCGGGGCATTCCCGAGGAGCTACGGGAGGCGGCGCGCGTGGACGGGGCCAGCGAGTTGCAGATCCTCTCGCATGTCATCGTGCCGCTCATGCGCCCTATCACCCTCGGCGCCGTCATCGTCGTGGGGCATATCGCCCTCAAGATTTACGACCTGGTGGTAGCCATGACTGGCCCAGGCATAGGCTTTTCCAGTGATGTGCCGGCCTACTTCATGTGGGACACAACCTTCCAGGCTAACCGTTTTGCTCAGGGGGCTTCGATCGCCACCATCCTGCTGGTGATGGTTGGGATCCTTATCGTTCCGTATCTGGCGTATAGCCTTCGCAAGGAGGCTGAGGTATGATAGCGAAAACGTTTTCCTTGTATAAGGGTTTGAGGCTGAGGGTGCGGTGGCCGCGCTTGTTGATCTACGCCGTCTTGATTGCTTTCGCTGCATTCTACCTGATGCCTGTTTACGTTCTCGTCGCCACCGGGATGAAGAGCTTCGCCGAGGTGAGTCTTTACCGCATGTGGGACCCGCCGTTGGGGCTGCATTTCGAGAGTTTCAAAAGAGCCTGGTTCGGCGGTTTCGGGTTTGAGGGAATATCCTCGAACTTTTTCAACAGCCTCTACCTGACCGTCCCAGCGACCATCCTCTCGGCCATGCTAGGCTCCATAAACGGCTACGTGCTATCGAAGTGGAAGTTCCGCGGCTCGGATGTGCTCTTTACCCTGCTCCTCTTCGGGATGTTCATCCCCTATCAAAGCATCCTCATCCCGCTGGTACAGGTGCTGTACAAGATGGGGCTCTACGGCTCCATTCCTGGCTTGATCTTCGTCCACGTGGTCTATGGCATCCCCATTACCACCCTCATCTTTCGCAACTACTATGCCACTGTGCCCACTGAGATGGTCGAGGCAGCCAAAATTGATGGAGCAAACATCTTTGGCATTTACCGCCACGTATTGTTTCCGCTGTCACTACCCGGCTTCGTGGTGGTCATGATCTGGCAGTTCACCTCTATCTGGAACGATTTCCTGTTCGCGGTCACCATAGCCCAGAATCCTAAAATTCAGCCCATCACCGTCGGTCTGAATAACCTGGCCGGCAGCTACATCGTCGAGTGGAACGTGCAGATGGCCGGGGCTTTGATAGCAGCGTTGCCTACCCTGCTGGTATATATCTTCCTGGGGCGCTTCTTCTTGCGCGGGTTGATGGCCGGGTCGCTGAAGGGGTAAATGGGAGCTTTGCCACAACCGAGAGGGATCACAGATTCGAAACAATGGGGCATCCTGGGATGTCCCATTTCTTTTCTGGGGTGTCTATGGTATAATTTGTAGTGATAAGGGTCTTATCTAGATGGACATAGTAAGCGCCCAACCACCCTTGCGAAGGTTGCGGCACTATTGCGCCACAGGCGAATAGCCCTGGCAAAGGACGATTCTCGGTGGGCGAAGACGCTTTTGTCTGAAAGCGGCACTGCTACGCACAGGCTGCAGCCAAACCTTCGCAAGGGTTCCCCCCACCTGAACGGATACTGGACATAGAGAAGGGAGTTAAAGTTGGAATACATCCAAAAATATCTCGACGAGATAGGCCGAATTTTGCAAAACCTGCCCCAGGCCGAGATCGCCCGCACCATTGACATCCTGACCCAGGCCCGAACCGAGGGGAGGCGGATCTTTGTCATGGGCAACGGTGGCAGCGCGGCCATGGCTTCGCACTTTGTCTGTGACCTAGGCAAGGGGACAGCGCAAGAGGGAAAGACGCGCTTCAAGATCATGTCCCTGAACGACAACGTCCCGCTGTTGACGGCCTATGCCAACGACTTTGGCTACGAGACGGTCTTTGCCGAGCCGCTGACTTCACTGGCTGAGCCGGGCGACGTGGCCATCGCCATCTCCTCCAGCGGCAACTCGCCCAACGTGCTGCGGGCTATGGACGTGGCGCGGGAACGCGGCCTTACGACCATTGGCATCACGGGCTTTGAAGGCGGCCAGCTCAAAGAGAAGGTAGACTTGTGCGTGATCGTGCCCGCTGATTCCCAGCACCCTGATGCCATGCAACACGCTGAGGACGGCCAATGGGTGGTTCTCCATGCCATCTTTGTCGCTATACGCCAAGGGATGGAGTGAACGTGAAGCAGGAATGGCTTTTGCTGGCCCTGGATTTCGGCGGCACCAAGCTGACGGCGGGCCTGGCCGCAACAACGAATTTGAAATCCGGCGAGCGGCGCTGGCGGGCCCACCAGCGGGTTCCTTCACCGCCCGGCAGCAAGGCCCAGAGCGATCTGGAGATTATGATGGGGCTGGCACGAGACATGCTGGCCACTGTAAAAGTCCCCTTGGCCGCTGTGGGGGTCAGTTTCGGCGGGCCGGTAGATGCGGTCCAGGGCCTGGTGCTCCTGTCCCATCACGTACCCGGCTGGGAGAGAATGCCGCTTCGGGAGTGGCTGGAGGAGCGGCTGGGAGTGCCCGCCGCCGTGGATAACGACGCCAACGTCGCTGCCCTGGGCGAGCATCGCTTTGGCGCCGGCCAGGGCTGCGACAGCCTGCTGTACGTCACGGTGAGCACAGGCATCGGCGGGGGATGGATCGTGCACGGGCGACCCTATCGCGGTGCAGATGGAATGGCTGGCGAGATCGGTCACATGGTCATCGACCCCAGCGGTCCGGCCTGTACGTGTGGCAAGCGCGGCTGCCTGGAAGCGCTGGCCGCTGGCCCAGCTATCGCCCGCCGTGCGCAGGAGCGTCTTGTAGAGAATCCTCAAGCGGGTCAGGCGCTACGGGCGTTGATCGGTGACGATGTGCAGGCAGTCACTGCCCGGCACGTGAGCCAGGCCGCCAAAGCTGGCGACGAGTTTTCAGGGCAGGTATTGGACGAAGCAGCCCACGTCCTGGGGCGGGGTATCGGCAGTGCCATCAGCCTGATGAACCCGCAGCGGATCGTAGTAGGCGGCGGCGTGGCCAAATCGGGTCAGCGCTACTTTGAGGCTGTGCGAACTGCGGCGCGTGCCACCGCCCCGCCGGAGATGACGGTGGACATCGTGCCTGCGGCACTGGGTGACGACGCGCCTCTGTGGGGGGCCATTGCCCTGGCGGAAGACCAGATCAACGCCTGACCACCGAAGGCGTCCTCCACCTCGAACAAGGGCGGATGGCCGAAACTGGCCTTGCACAATCAGGTGGAGTTGGGGCATAATCTAGGCAGAATGAGATTTTTGAACGGCAACCATATTGAAATCATCAACCCCCACATCCCCCGCGGCCGCATCCGCCACGCTCTGTTCGACTTTGACGGCACGGTGTCGTTGATCCGCGAGGGATGGCAGGGGGTAATGATCCCCATGATGGTCGAGGTCCTGCTGGACACCCCACGACACGAGTCCGAGGAAGAACTGTATGTCGTGGTCACCGAGTTCGTGGACCGGCTGACGGGCAAGCAGACCATCTACCAGATGATCCAGCTCTGCGAGGAAGTGCGCCAGCGTGGGGGGGAGCCCCTGAACTCTCTGGAATACAAATGGATGTACCTCGACCGGCTTTGGGAGCGCATCAAGGGCCGCGTGGCCGGGCTGAAAAACGGCGAAATCGAGCCGGAAAAGATGATGGTGCCCGGTACTGTGCTGATGCTGGAGGCGATGCGTGCCCGGGGGGTGACCTGCTATCTGGCCTCGGGCACTGACCAGGTCTACGTACTGGATGAGGCGGCGGCCCTGGGGCTGTTGCCGTACTTTGCCAGCATCTACGGCGCGCTGGACGATTATCAGAATTACTCCAAGAAGATGGTCATTGAACGTATCCTCAACGAAAACCACATGAGTGGCCCCGAATTTGTGACCTTTGGCGATGGCTACGTCGAGATCGAGGACACCAAGGCCGTGGGGGGCATCGCGGTAGGGGTCGCTTCCGACGAGGTCAACCGCC
>JBGVTF010000181.1:0-2255 GCA_041862415.1 Anaerolineae bacterium
GAGCGCAAAGGAGGCAGGCCTATACCGCCAGGAGCGAAGAGCAGGTCCTTGCCCCTCATCTGTTCCACTGGGAAGCCGTTGCCAAAAGGACCGCGAATGCCCACTTTGGAACCGGGCTTCAGGAGATGCAACGCCCTCGTTACATCGCCGACCTCACGTACGCACAGCTCAAAAGTGCCGTTGCGAGTAGGTGAAGAGGTAACGCCGAAGGGCGCCTCACCGATACCAAAGACAGAGACCTCCACAAACTGGCCAGCCCGGTGTCCCAGGTCGCGCCCATCTTGCAAATACAGCGTGAAGAGTTTGGTGTTCTCGTTCAGTGATTCTATCTTCACTATCTCAGCCAGAGTAGGCTGGTAAGGGGAACTGATTTGATCCGTCATATTTCTCAAGCCTCCAATCCACGAAACCCTAAGGGTCTAAAGGTCAGGAACCTTGTTGGTATGCTGCTACCTCCCGCTGGGCCCAGCCACCGGGAGCGCAGGTATGCCTCAGGGTGTTGTACACTTCAACAGGGTCTATGTGCACCAGGCAGGAGCGCACACAACGCCCGCAGCCTACGCAACCCATCTTGCCGAACACTTCCGTCAGGTATTTTCCCTTCCGGAAGAACCGGTGCCTCTGCCGATCGGCTCGGGCTTCGCGAAAGTTCTCCCCTCCAGCCACGGTAGCGAACTCGGGCAGTTGGCAGGAGTCCCAGAGTCGCAGGCGCTGCCCCTCTTTCAAGTTGAGAGCCAGCCTGTCTACGATGTCGAAACAATAGCAGGTGGGACAAACCAGAGTACAGGCCCCGCAAGCCAGACACTTCTTCCCCAGTTCCTCCCAGATGGGGTTGTCGTAGCCGATCGCCAACAGATTGGGCAGGTCGCTGACGTTCATTTCCAGCTTGTAGGTAAACTTGGGCCACTTGGCGTCCTGAATGGCCCTGAAGCGAGACATGTCCGCCTCGCTCGCCTCCCGCGCTCCCTTGTGCCTGGACAGGAGTTCCATCCCCGCTGGCGAGCCGTAATCCACCACGTAGGCATCCCCGATGTCGGTCAGGAACAGGTCATACCCTCCCTCCACTGTCAGGCTGCCCATGCTCTTGCAGAAGGAGTGCTCATCGCAAGGCTCGTTACAGTCGAGCCCGACGATGATCGCTTTCTTGCGCTTCTCCATATAGTTGGTATCCAGGTTGTCGGTGGAGAAGGCCAGATCCAAGAGCCAGGTGGCGTTGATGTCACAGGGGTGCACGCCCATGATAACGCGGGGTTTCGCCTCAATCACCGATTCGCTCCGCACCGCCTCACCCAGTTTATACTTCAGGATGGGTTCTTCTTGGGGGAGGAAGTACTCCTTGGGGGGAAGCAGGGTAATGGGGCAATCCAGCCGCAGTTGGGAATAATCATCTATTGGACTGAAGACGAACTTGCCGTCTTTGGCCACCGGCCCTACTACTTCCCTCTCCTCCATGATGCTTGTCACGAAGGAAGCCATATTCTTCTTGTCAATTACTTTCAACGGCATATTCTTTTACCCCTTCCAGAACTTACGCCTGTGAACGGCGCGTCCACTTAGGTAGTGTAAATGTTATGGTTTCACAGAATGACTATGTTTGTGTGAATCGTATCACAAATCAGACGTATTGTCAAAAAAACTTGTCATATTGCAGCACCTTTAGCAGATTCGCGGCAACTGTTCTCCGCTGAGCATGTCTACCGTCCGTTTACCCCCCACCTGGCTGCGCAGAATCACGGTGCCGGGATGCTCCTCCACCACCTGCCCTATAATGGCCGCCTCCCTGCCCAGAGGATGAGAGCACATCGCCTTCAGAACCGCTTCCGCGGCCTCCGGGGCCACAAGGGTCAGACATTTGCCCTCGTTAGCCACATAGAGGGGGTCCAGCCCCAGAATCTCACAGGCCCCTTTCACCTCGTCCCACAGGGGGATCCTCGCCTCCTCTAGCACGATTCCAACCCCTGCGCTGGCGGCAATCTCGTTGAGCGCGCTAGCCACCCCGCCCCGGGTAGGGTCCCGCAGCACGTGCACTTGCGGCCCGGCAGCTCGAAGCATCGCCTCTACCAGCCCGTTGAGGGGAGCTGTGTCGCTCTCCAAAGTCGTCTCGAACTCTAGCCCCTCCCGCACCGAGAGGATGGCCATGCCGTGAACGGCGATGGCCCCGCTGATCAGCACCACGTCCCCCGGACGGACCCGCCGAGGAGCAATCTCTATCCCCTCAGGGATGACCCCCACCCCGGAGGTGTTGATGAAAACGC
>JBGVTF010000182.1:0-3586 GCA_041862415.1 Anaerolineae bacterium
CGGAGATCGCCCAGGCCAGATCTGAGCTAGCTCAGCGGGCAAAGGACGGGGAGCTGAGCCTGGCCGAGATGAGAGACAGCACCTTCACCATCTCCAACCTGGGAATGTTTGGTATAGACCAGTTCAGCGCCATCCTCCAACCCCCCGAGGCGGCTATTTTAGCTGTTGGTCGCATTGCCGACAAAGCAGTGGTGAGAGATGGACAGATAGTAATAAGACCCATGATGACGTTGACATTATCCATTGACCACCGCGTTCTGGATGGTCTTATCGGGTCTTTGTTCCTGCAGAGTCTGAAGGATTACATCGAAAATCCCGCGTCATTCTTTAATAGTATAGCTTCATCTCCTTAGTTGATAGGACAGGGAGCAGAGCATTGGCCAAGAGTATCATAAGCAAGTGATGACAGTGCAACAGGACGATTTCGCAAGGCCAAGTAGCGTAGCGTTCAAGTGTTAGTGAGGCAAATGCAGCGACCGCTTCTCTACATCCATCGCAGCGTCCACCATCGCCTCTCCGATGGCAGGATGCATAGGGAAAAGCCGCATCAGCTCGTCAACAGTGGCTTCGGACAGCATTGCCACAGTGGCCACGTTGATCAAATCCACCGCGCCGGGAGCCATGATGTGGACGCCGAGTATCTCGCCGTACCTCTTGTCAGCGATAATCTTGATCATCCCGGCGGTCTCGTCAAGGATCATGGCGTAGAGGTTGATGGCCATAGGGACCTCACCAATGCTGACCTCGATACCCTGGGCTTCGGCCTGCTCCTCGGGCAGACCCACCCAGGCGACCTGGGGCCAGGTGTAAAGGCAGCGAGGCATGACGTTATAGTCCATCTTGCTGGTCAGCCCCATCGCGTTTTCCCCGGCGATGATGCCTTCGACGTTCGCTTTGTGCGACCACATCGGTCCAGCAGTGACGTCGCCGACAGCATAAATGTGTGGCACGCTGGTCTCCATGCGCTCGTTGACCAACACTGCACCATGCTCCATCTCGACGCCTAGTTCGTGCAGGCCCAGCCCAGCCGAGTTGGGAAGGCGGCTCGCGGCCAGGACTTTGTCGGCGATCACCTCGCCCTTGCCTTCGGCCAACACGACAACCAATGTGCCGTCATCACCCCGACGAATCGCCTCCACTGCGACGCCTCTCTTGATGACGATCCCGGCGTCGTAGAGCAGTTTGCCCAACCGCTGAGCGATTTCTCGATCGGCCTCGGGGAGCAACTGCGGGCCACTTTCGATCAGAGTGACCTCGCTGCCTATCGTGTGGAAATACTGCGCCAGTTCGAGGTCCCAGGGCTTGCTGCCGAGGATGGCCATACGCGCCGGGACCTCGCGCAATTCGATCGCCTCCTCAGTGCCGATCACCCCGGACAAGTCTGCGCCCTCGATAGGCGGCTGAGCAGCGACGGACCCCGTGGCGACGAGGACATTGCGCGCTCTGATCTGCTTCCCTGTCTGCCGACAGGCAGGCCCTTCGACCTCTACGGTATCCCTGGCGACAAGTCTGCCCCGTCCTTTCACCAACGTGATGCCACAGTCGGCAAGCAACCGCTCCGTGCCTATATGGAACCCTTTGATCATCAGATCTTTGCGGTTGTGGAGCGTTTCCATGTCCAGCTTTGGCTCCCCCACCTGGATGCCGAAATGCCCGGCCTTGCGGATTGATCCTATCAGCCGGGCGGTCGTCAGAAGAAACTTGGAGGGGATGCACGCTTTGTGCAAACAGTTGCCACCGTAGTAGGCCTCCTCAACGATGGTCACCCGGCCGCCCAATTGCGCGGCGCGTTTCGCTGCGGCGAATCCGCCGGAGCCGCCGCCGATAATCAAAACATCTGCACTGATTATATTCTCCTTGCCATAGTTTACAGGGTGGGACCATTCCGGCGTATGGTCTCCTATGGGTTCTTGGTACTTGGACACTTGATTCCTCCTCGTATAACATGTTTGTCAGGTGGTTGGAATTCATTTGAGTGTGGCTAAAATCTGTGGTAACTTTCAAGGATAGATATCGGGTAAGAGCACCGAGTTGAAAGACATCGCTCCTTGGAGGATAATTAGGTGTACCAATCACCAATTCTCTGCACAGGAGGCGACGATGTCTTCCAACTCTGTTCAGATTATACACCAACTTCATCGCGATTTCCAGGAACTGGTCGAGTACGTGACAGGCAAAGAAGCGCAGTCACGGACAGCCTACGAGGTTGAGCTGGCCCTGTTCAGGCGGCTCCTGAGACTAGGAGCGCAGTTGTTGCGGCTGTTCTTCGTCCACCGGGCGGCTGTTCGTCCGAGTGAGCCGGTGTATGCACCCGACGGGACGCGCCTGAGGGACCGCTACCCCTCGCGTCCCCTGGGACCGCGCTGAGGCGCATCCAGGATCGTGGCTATTTGATCGTCGCAGTCAGGCAGGACATGCCAGGCTTGAGCTACCGGGACCCACACACCGGCGAGTTTAGCGGCCTGGAGATTGATCTGGCGCGCGAGATTGCCAAGCAGATATTCAGCGGTGCCAGCAAGATACAATTCCGCCCAGCCAGGGCCCACGAACGGATTTCGCTGCTGCACTCACCGCTACACTTCTTAAGCTCACTTCTGAAGCAATACACCATCTTCTCGACGATACTGGTCAGTAACTGGTGGCATCTGGGCATGGCTGGCAAGCTGGCCGAGTTTCTGTGCCCCAAGGAATGTGCGGGCCAGCAGGACTTTGTCGGGCTGGATTACTACTGGGGCATCCGCTCGCTCCGACCCGATCGCGTTCAGCGCCTGATAGATGCAGGCATGGGCCGTTTCGACCGGGCACCCGTGTGGCCAAATGCACTCTACAATCAACTGCGCTACCAGGCCAGCCTGTTCCCCAATCTGCCACTCCTCATCGCCGAGAATGGCTCGGTAGATGTGGCTGACGGCGTAGATCGAGCCACGTACATCCGCCAGCACATCGAGAAAGTCCAGCGAGCAGTGCGCGACGGGGTGAACGTGGTGGGATACATCTGTTGGAGCATCACCTCGAACCGGGAGTGGGGTTACCCGTTTGACAAGAGCAGTGACTTTGGCCTGTATCACATTGAACTGGATAAAGACCCAGACCTGAAACGCGTGCCAACCCCAGCCACGGCGGCATATAATGAGATCATTGCCCAACGCGGGGTGCACAGGCTCGCTACCCGACGATAGGGCGATCCACCCTGGAATTGGCCCGAAACGCTTTGAGGGGATCGCTCCCCTCACCGCCAATGATGGGCCACCATGCGAGGCCATCGTGCGGGGCCGCAAGAGCCGCCAGGAAGCGCCATACATACGGACAATACCTTTACTACAACCTCAGAAGCCTTTGAGAGTGTGAAAGCACGCTATCGTCTCATCAGGTATATTGGCCTCTTCTCCCTGGGGTTGATTTGCAGCCTCTGCTTCAGCAGTGTCTGTTTTGTCATTATGAACAGAGCATGGTATAATTAAATACAGGTCTCGTCTCCAAGTCACGATAAAGGAATGAGAACATGGAGCTTCAACAACTGATTCGCGAAATCCACTGGATCGAGTGGCAGTTGCGAGCCTTCGAGGACAGGTACGGTCTCCTATCG
>JBGVTF010000183.1:0-8695 GCA_041862415.1 Anaerolineae bacterium
CATTAAGCTAACGTTATGAATGGACGAAAGCGCCGGTTGAGTAGGGCCTGAAACGCCAGTGAAAGGGCCGTATCGAAACCAAGCGGCTTTACGAGACCCGCTCCCTTGGTTTCGATACGCTCTCCGCTACGCTACGAGCTACTCAACCAGCGGTCGCTGGCCTTAGCTTAATGCCTGTGGAGCGCTACCCCCCTCCAGGTTAATCGATTTGCTCCACAAGGTAGTTTTGGATACCCATCTGTCCGATCTGGTCAAGTTGAGCCTCGAGCCAGTCGATGTGATCCTCCTCATCCTTGAGAATCGATTCCAGGAGTTCTCGGGTTCCGTTGTCGCCGACCTCGGTAGCCAGCCGGATGCCTTCGTTGTAGGATTTTATCGCCCCTTCCTCGGCAGTCCAGTCGTTGTTATGCTGCTCCTCGACTTCGGCACCGATGTTGATCTTCTTCAAGTTGCTTACGATGGGCCTCCCTTCAAGGAAAAGGAGCCGTGCGATCAGCTTTTCCGCATGCTTCATCTCATCAATGGCTCGCTTTTCGTCCGCTTCGTGGAGCCGTTCATACCCCCAATTGGCACACATCTCTGAATGCACGATATACTGGTTGATCGCGGTCAGTTCGTCGGCAAGAAGATCGTTCAGCTTTTCAATTATCCTTTCGTTTCCTTTCATTTTCATCCTCCTTCTTCTTCACTATCTTTGCACCTTCCCAATAGCAGACCAGCCGGCACGGCTCGTCCGCCAGGCCGGTTCGCAGCCAGGCGCTGAACGTGCGCTCGTTGGCCAGCAGATTGCGCTGCCAGGCCAGATCGGTGTGCTCTCGCTTCGATTTTTTTCACGGGTTCTTGCTCGTGGCTGATTGCAGCGCCGTGCCTCTCCCCTACCAAAGGGCGACTCCCCCAGCACAGCCACCATGGCAAATCTGGGCGAAGCCGCCAGCCCACCGTGAGATGTGTCCCTCCCCGATGAACACATCCAGAACCAATATTCTCGCAGAGACACAGTGCCCACCTGCGCTGGCCACCCCCAATTCACAGCCGCAAGCGTTTGAACGCAGGCCGTTATCGCCTGGTGTACACCCCCATCAGTTCAGCCTGGGCCAGGATGTGTCCCTCCATCGCCTTGAGTACTTGCTTCTTGCTGGCGCCAGAGGCCAGATCGAGCATCGTATCCAGGGCGTAGAGCTTGAAGAAGTAGCGATGGGTGCCACCGGGCGGACAGGGGCCGCCATAGTCCGTGCGCCGCCAACTGTTCTGGCCGTGCCGGCTGCCGTCGGGCAGTTCAGCCTCCGAGGGGACAGCCTCCGGCAGGGAACGGGCTTCGGCCGGCAGGTTGTAGAGCACCCAGTGGACCCAGGTGCCAATCGGTGCGTCAGGGTCATCGCAGATGAGAGCAAAACTCTGCGTACCCTGGGGCGGATCGCTCCACTGCAGGGGCGGTGAGATGTCCTCGCCGTCGCAGCTATACTTTTGGGGAATCGGCTCCCCAGGGCCAAAAGCAGTACTCGTCAGTTCAAAAGCCATCTCTGGACCTCCTTTCTCTGGTGCGGCAGACACCTCAGGGGTGACAGTGGGAGATGGACCTGGCCCACAGCCACCCATAGCAAAGGCAAGAAAAGCCGTGAAGAGAAGTAGTGAAACAAGCTTTCTCATTTCTACTTTCCTCCTGGTTCTGCGTAGCCTCCACCCTACTTCTGCTCCAGCAGCCGATCCACCTCCCGCTTTATGGCGTTCAAGTCGTCCAGGGGCAGGTAGACCGAGGCAAACCGGATGTAAGCTACCTCGTCCAACTCCTTCAGCTTTTTCATCACCATGTCACCGATGACCCGGCTTTTCACCTCTCCCTTCTTCCGGGCCTGAACCCGGCTCTCCACGGCATTTACCAGCCTCTCCACCTCCTCGACGGCGATGGGACGCTTGGCACAGGCCTTGCGCACTCCGGCCAGAAGCTTGGCCCGGTCAAACTCCTCCCGGCGTCCGTCCCTCTTGACCACCATCGGGTTGCTGGCGGCCACGTGCTCATAAGTGGTGAAACGCTCCCCGCAACCTGTGCACTCACGGCGGCGACGGACACCCTCATTCGCCTCGCGCGTATCAATGACCCTGGTATCGCCCCCCTGGCAATAGGGACACTTCATCGCATCGTCCTTTCTGTTATGTAAAGTGACCACCCGTGCCGAGCATCAGAAGTCCTCCGACTACCCATCGCTGGCCCATAAAGAGCGGTAGAGATAGTCAGAGACTCGTGAGTCGCAGCACTAGATGTTGTATATATGATAAAAAAGACCACAATGAGTTGTGGTGAGCCTAAGTAGTTTATCACAAAACCGAGAATAAGGCAAGAGAGGCGTCTCGCAGGGTATCGTTCAGAAGTGTGGGTGACTTTGTGCCGCGGGATCATGAATCTGTTGCCAGGCCCAGTTGAAGCGTCCGATGTGGAGTTCGTTGAGACCAGGCGCCTGGCCTGAGCTTAGCACTACGCTCCAATTACTATTTGTAGCATACCACCCAGATGCATGCGGCATCTGGGTGGTTTGGGGGATCGCCCAGGTGGTGGATTTTTTCCTCGGTCAGTTGGCCGAGTCAGGCCTCGCCCGCTTGACCTGGTTATGCTCCAAGACCAGGAGGCTGCTGCCTCGAGGCGATTGGTGACTACTAATACTTTCAAGCATGATTGGATGGGTGACGCAAATGCGGTTGGGGGCCCCTCCAAGGAACAGCCACCTGAACCGCGCTGCAGCCCGGCAGCGATTCGGCGCGGCAGGGCAGGTCCCAGTGGAAGACCCGCTCCGGCACCCCAGCTAAGGCCTGTTCCACGTGGACCACGCGCGAACCGCAGGCCATTCCACTTACAGGCAAAGTAAGAGTGGTATGGGGAAGCGTTGGGATTGCGTTGGCGTGAGCAGGCGATTGCAGCTCACGGCGGTGATGCCACTGTAGCTGCCTTGAGAATCAGTGGCAGAAAGACACGCTGATGCATCACCAGCGACTGATAAGCAGCCAACACATCCAGCCGTCCATACCCGAACTCGTTGTCCGGGCCGGCAGGTCCCTGATCCACCGCCAAATTGAGCAGTGCAGCTTCTTGCTCCTCCACCGTCAACTCTGGACGCGCACTCAACAGGAGGGCCAGCGCGCCGGCCGCGTGCGGCGCAGCGAGTGAGGTGCCGGTCGCCGTGGTGTAAAGACCATACCGGTCTGTGGTGCGGATGTTGACCCCCGGGGCGACTAGGTCTGGGAAAATAGACCCATCGCAGGCGGATGGCCCTCGGCTACTTTCCGCATAGATGCGACCGCTGTTGTCCACAGCCCCCACGGCCAGCGCTTCCGGGTAGTTGGCTGGGCTGACGCTGGTAGACGCATTGGGGCCAAAATTCCCGGCCGCAAAGACCGGTAGAATGCCAGCGGCCCGGAGTGCTTGGAGGTCAGCCTGGAACATGAGATCGCACCCGAGAGCCGTCAGGTCCCACGAATTGTTGACCACATGCGGGGCATCTGGTGTAGCTGGATCGCCATCCGGGTCCAGGAGCCACTGAAAGCCCTGGTGGATGGCGACCGCCGTCGCCCGATTGCGGTCGTTGAAAATCTTGACGGCGATCCACTGGGCTTCCGGCGCGACGCCGATAGCCGTCCCACCCGCGTTACGGCCCACTATCACTCCCATCGTCCAAGTGCCGTGGCCATTGAGGTCGATGGGGATGGTCGGGTGCTCGCCGTAAGGATCGTACCAACTGTTCGTCCCACCACGCCACTGGGCCACTAGATCGGGGTGATTGAGGGATACGCCAGTGTCCATGTTGGCGACGACGACCCCCTGGCCCCGCAAGCCGAAAGCCCAGAGGTCCGGCGCACGGATAACCCCCAGGTTTGGTTCGTATTCAGAGAGCGAAAATTGGGCCAGCCCGCTAGACGGAGTCGGGGCCTGGATAGTGACATTCGGGGTAATGCGAAGCACCTCCGGGCGAGCGGCCAACTCACGGATGACGTCCAGTGTGGCGGTCACGGCCAAGCCGTTGAAAACCCAGAAATACGTGACTTGGCTCACTTGCCCTTCGGCTAGGCGGGTGGTCAGCAGGGACTTGAGCGGCCGCTGGCTGGCCTCGGCGTGTGTTTGCAAAGCCTGGACTACGCGCCGGATTCGTTCCGTACGGGCCAGGCTGGGCGGCATATCCAGACGTGCCTGCTCCCGCAGCGTGGCGATGATGGTCAAGTGCTCACCCGGCCCAAGCGCGGCGAGGGCGTCGCCGACCGGCGGTGCGAGCTTCTCGGTTCCTTGTGCTTGCCAGGCTTGCACGTCCGGCTGCCCGCAGAGGAGCAAGATCAATATGCCCACCGGGGCCAGTGTTTTCTTCATGGCTGTCTATATCGCAGCCACGAACGTCACGAATCGGCACAGCGAATTCGTGACATTCGTGTCATTCGAGGCGAGATTCGTGATTCCCGCTGACGATCATCCCCCCGGCCATCGCCAGAGCGCGAGTGCCATAGGGAACGAGTTGGGTGGTGTGCGTGACCAACAGGATGGTGATGCCGGTCCGGGCATGAACGTCCTTGAACAGGGTCATGATCTCGTGTTCCGTCTGCTCGTCCAGGTCGCTGGTCGGCTCGTCGGCCAGCAGGAGCTCTGGCTGGTTGATGAGCGACCGGGCCACCACTACCCGCTGCTGCTGCCCGGCCGAGAGCTGACGCGGATACGCATTCAGCTTGTCGGAAAGGCCCACCTCGGCCAGTAACCTCGCCGCCCGCGCCATAGCGTCCTGCTTCCCCTCTTTGCGCCCTAACATTGTGGACAGCATCACGTTCTCCAGGGCCGTCAGCGACGGCAGCAGACTGGGGAACTGGAACACAAACCCAATCCTCTGGTTACGCAAGAGAGCCTGCTGCTTGTCGGTCAGACTCCAGATGTCCACGCCATCCAGGGCAACCTGTCCGGAGGTCGGCCGGGCCAGGCCAGCGACTAGGTTGAGCAGGGTGGTCTTGCCGGAGCCGGACCGCCCCGTGATGATCACGAACTCACCCCGGGCCACGTCCAGGCTCACCCCTCGCACGGCCGGGACGGTCATCTCCTTGCCCACGGTGTAGGTTTTGCTCACGTCACGCAGCACGATCATGGGTCTACTCCCTCATGGATACGGCCGGCTCCTGGCGGCTGATGCGCAGGGCCGGGACCAGGGCCGCCAGGGTCACGCTCACCAGGGTTAGCGCGAGTCCGCCCAGCACCAGGGCCAGCAAAGAAAGCGGATCTGGAAACAAGAACGGCGTGCCCATCGTTCGGATGAGGATATTGCGGAAGAGGAAGATGGCAAAGACAGCCAGGGCGATCCCCACCAGTCCCCCGGCCAGGGCCAGGAATGCGCCCTCCGCCAAGAGCGACCCCAGCACGGTAAGGCGCGTGGAGCCTAGGGCCCGCAGCACCCCGATCTCCCGTCGGCGCTCGTGGATCGCCATGGAGAACACTAAGCCGACGAGCGCTACAGCCAGCACCCAGCTGATCCCCAACAGAGCGGTGATGCTGCGGAATAGGCCGAGCATCTGGCCACGCTGCGTCCGAAACAGGTTGGTGCTCTCCAGAGCGACCACGCCCGGGATGTCGTTCATGATCTGCAAGGCCAACTGCTGGGGATCTCTGTCCGGATGCACCCGGACCAGGACGGCCGAGATGCTGTCGGGCGGGATCACCAGGGGCCTCTCGGCCTGCCTGGTCGAAAGCCGGGCGACCTCGCGCGCCGTCTCGAACGTGAGAAACATGCTCTGGTCCAGGCCAGTGCCCGTCGGCTCCAGGTTGCCCTTCAAAAGCACTCCGTAGCCGTAGATGAGGATCTTGTCCTGCCCGGCCGGCACATACACGAAGCCGCCGCCGACCGCCTCGCCCAGGCGCAGGCCACCGTCCAAGTTGCGCTCCAGCCAAGGCCGCAGGGTAAAATCCGTCTCTGGGTCGTAGGCGATCAGGAACATCTCCGGTACGGAGCAACACGTTGCCCCACGCAGGGTTGCCAGGTAGAGCTGTGGTGAGACCTGGGCGATGCCGGGGAGCGCTGCGATCTCGCCCAGGGTGGACTGGGGCATCCAGGCCGAGACGGGCTGCCCCATCAGGATCGCGTTCTCCACCCGGGTCTCACTCCCGGCCGGCAGCACGACGATGTCAGCGCCCAGGCGCTCCAACGCCAGGCGCAGGCTGGTTTCCGTCCCACCGCTGATCAGGGTGGAGGAAACGGCAAAGCCAGCCATCAGCGCAGCGCACAGGAACACCACACCACTGCGAAAGGCGCTGCCAGCGATATTCTTCGACACCAGCCGGATCACGTCCATACGGTTCCTAGTCTTCGTCACGAACTGGCACGAAAAATATGTGCCGTTATGTCATACCGATAAGTGTTTGCCAGAGGCCCGCCGGAAGATCCGTGTGTCAAATATCTATTCCCGCATGGCTACGGCCGGGTCCAGGCGGCTGATGCGCAGGGCCGGGACCAAGGCTGCCAGGGTCACGCTGACCAGAGTCAAGATCAAGGCTCCTGTGGCCAGGCCCACGAGCACAGGCGGCGCGGGGAACAAAAACGGCAGGTTCAACACCTGCACGATCGGGTCTCGGAACAGCGAGAAGGCGAGGGTAGCCACGGTGATCCCGGCCAGGCCCCCGGCCAGGGCCAGGAGCACGCCCTCGAGCAAGAGGGACTGGAAGATGAACTTGGGGGTGGCCCCCAGTGCCCGCAGCACACCAATCTCCCGCCGGCGCTCGTTAGCCGTGATGGAGAAAGCCAACCCTACAAACACCATAGACAGCGCCCAGATGCCCGCCAACAGACCCAGTACGCTGCTGAGCAGCCCGATCATCTGGCTACGCTCGGTCTGGAACAGGCTCGCACTCTCCACAGGGATCACGCCGTGTACGTCTTCCATGATCTGCACGGCTACCTGATGCGGATCGCTCCTGGCCTGTACCTTGACCAGGACGGCCGAGACACTGTCGGGGACGACCTCCAGCGCGCCAGGAGCCTGAGCATGTGCCCGTTCAGCCATCGCCTGGGCCGTTTCAAACGTGACGAACAAGCTCCGGTCCAGGCCGGTGCCAGTGGACGATAGCCGTCCGGCCAGCGTCAACAGATAGCCGTATACGGTCAGGCTCTGGCCGTCCTGGGGACCGACGACCTGGTTCCCGGCGATAGCCTCACCCAAACCCAGGGTATCGCCTATGCCTGGCTCCAGCCAGGGCCGCAGAGTAAAATCGCTGGCCGGGTCATAGGCAACCAAGAGCACCTCCGGTGCGGCACAGCACGAGTCCCCGCGCAGGGTCGCCAGGTAGAGTTGTGGGGAGACAGCGGCGACGCCCCGGACGGCCGCGATGCGCTTCAAATAGGCCCGGGGCATCCACCGCTTGGTGGTCGTGCTCATCAGGCGGGCGCCGGTCATCTCCTCGGTGCGCGTGGCCCAGGGCACCACCATGATGTCCGCCCCCAGTCTCTGCAGGCTTTGGCGCAGGCTGTCCTCGGCCCCCTGGACCACCAACGTGGCCGACAGAGCCAGGCTGGCCACCAGCGCGGCGCACAGGAACACGGCCCCGCTGCGGAACGCGCTCCCGGCAATGTTCCTCCAGGCCAGGCGGACCAGACTCAAACCACCTCGTCCTGGCCCCGGATCGAGGAGACGACGATCAGCAGGCTGATGGCAGTCACCACCGAGCCCAGCAGGATCAGGGCCGGTCGCATCACCGAATTGCAGAGCATGTCCGGGCTGGCGCAGACGCCGATCAGCGCGGTGGGCAGCAGGATCACCAGAACACCCAGGACGATCCCTACCAGGCCCAGGTTTCGCTGTGACTCCTTGCGCCGGCTGAAACCCATGAGCGCGCCCACGGCCACAAAGGGCACAGCCAAAGCCAGCTCACCCTGGCCGGTCCAATGGCACTTCATGGAGACCTGCTTCCCGTTCGCCAACGTGAGGGCGCGGCCCTGAGACTGACAATCCGTAAACTGTGGGATGGCGCCGATCAGGATCGCTAGCACGATGATTAGTCCAGCTGCAACGTACCGCATGATTTCCTCCAACATCTGATATTGGGGGCGCGGACACCTGCGCCTGCGAATGCAGATGCAAGCAGATTTCCAACATTATCTGCGTAAACCTGCGTGAATCTGCGTACGATCAAACCTACAAGGCCACGGCCCTTGTTTTCAGTGCGCGGGAAAGTGCTCCAGTTTCAGATCACCGATCGCCACCGTCACCTTGCTGCCTGACTTGATGGCATTGGCGGTGTTGCGGTAGAGGATGTGGTAGGTGTAGCCGGCCTCCACCCGGTGGTTGTGCATCCCCATCGCGGTGGTTTGAACCGTGCGACCGCTGTCCTCCGCGATGAGCATGGGCGTGGTCTCAGTGTAATGCCCAAAGTTCTTGGCCTTGCCCACGTCCAGCACCCGGTAGCGCAGGTCGAGGAGGCCGCCGTCAGCCGTCACCGCCAGGAAGGTGAAGCGGATGCCATACTTTTCCTCGAGAGCCGGATTGATAGGCATGACGTTCGCTGGCGGTTCGGTGATGTGCAGCCGCCATGTAGCAACTCCTCCCAACAGAATCAGCACCAGCATGAGTGGCACGAACAGGGTGTACAATCGGGGTGCTTTCAGGATGACAGGGACTTTGCTCATGGTCGTTCTCCTCCCTGGTGGAGCAGCAAATTGCCGACTTGCCCCACAGGCGCTTTACTGGCGTA
>JBGVTF010000184.1:0-3462 GCA_041862415.1 Anaerolineae bacterium
CCTACAGACAAGTGTACCCACCGGTCAGTCAAGGTCGCATTCGATCCTGATGAAAGCAGGGACAGGCCCGCCGTCGCGCCAAAGTTCAGGTGCGAGCGACGGGCACTGTCGTACCTTTGCCAACAAGTGCCATTCAGCCCCCCAAAAGAACAATAATCAAGGAGGAGAAGCATGTCAACGACTGTGTCGGACCCAAGGTCCACCCTGCGTGAGCGCTGGGCCTGGTATCTGTACGATTTCGGTAATTCGGCCTACGCCGCTGTCGTTCTGCTGGCCGTCTACTCGGCCTACTTCAAGGAGGGAGTGGTCGGCGGGGCGGAGGGCTCCCGGCTGTGGGGGCTGGCGGTGGGTATCGCCATGCTTGTCGTGGCCCTCACCTCCCCGGTGTTGGGGACCATCGCTGACTTTTCCGGTGCTAAGAAGCGGTTTCTCTTCTTTTTCACTGCTATGTGCTGTCTGTTCACCGCAATGCTCTTCTTTGTCCAAAAGGGCGATGTGCTGATCGGCATGCTATTCTTCATCCTGGCCGAGATCGGCTACCGGAGCGCACAGGTCTTTTACAACTCGCTGCTGCCCGAGATCGCCACTCCCGATGAGATCGGACGGGTTTCCGGCAACGGCTGGGCCATCGGGTCGGCCGGGGGAATCATCTGTCTGATCGTAGTGTTAGCGCTGGTCATGCTGATCGGAGGGTCGTTGATCGTGCGCCTGTCGCTGGTGTTTACGGGGTTTTTCTTCGCGGTCTCTGCCTTTCCTATCTTCCTCTGGCTGCGAGAGCGTGCCGAACCTCAGAAACTGCCGGCGGGCGAGAACCATCTGACTATTGCGCTTAAACGCCTGGGACGCACCATCAAGGCTGTCAGGAAGTTCAGAGAATTCATCAAGTTCATCATGGCCTTCTTGATCTACAACGATGGCATTCTGATGATACTGGACTTCGGGGCGATTCTCGGCGCAGTGCTGTACGGGATGGAGCAGCAGGAGTTGATCATCTTTATGATCATCGTACAGTTGGCAAGTGTTGCCGGGGCGTATCTTTTCGGGCTGATAGCTAATGACTTTGGCGGCAAGCGTTCCCTCCTTGTTTCGCTCCTTTTGACGGTCGTCCCGGTGTTCTGGCTCTACTTCAGCTATTCCCGGCTCGAGTTCTATTTCATCGGCGCGCTGGCGGGATTCGCTCTGACCGGCGTTCAATCCGTCAGCCGTACGGTGGTGGGAACGTTCAGCCCGCCAGGACAGAGTGCCGAGTTCTATGGCTTCTTCGCCGTGACCGGTCGCACGTCGTCCTTTATTGGCCCAACCATCTTTGGCTTGCTGGCAGCAGAGGCTACCAAGTGGTATATGAATACACAGCAGATGACTGCATTGGCTGCGGAGCAGACCGGGCATCGGGTTGCGCTTTTCTCCATCGCTGCGTTCCTGCTGGCTGGCCTGTTTATGTTGTTGTTGGTCAACGAAAAGAAAGGACGTGCAGCAGCGGTATCGCCGGAGGGATATTCCCTTGACGGGTAAGCGGTTTGTGGGCCAGGACTAGGAAAGACAGAGCGGTTATGAAGAAGGCCGACCCGAAATTTCCAACTGGGTTCATGGCGTATACTTCCCAGTAGGCCAACTCTGGCATAGCCGATCCTCCTCACGGTGTGAAGGTTTCCAGACATATTCTACCAGAGGAAGATCGGCTTTTCTGCACCATTCGCTCCAATACATGGTAACGATGTCTTGGCGCATGTACGGGCTTTCGCAGCGAATATAACCAAAAATACAAGTTGTCAGAGGACAATATGCAGTGGTCATGGGCAATTTGTCACTATGGAATTGTAGTCTGGGCTCAATGCCGAGAATCTGGAGATGAGCTGCAACTCAGACTTGGTGTGCATGACCACAATCTGTAGACGAGGCCCTCATAAACGCACTACCAGCAGGGTTTTTTGAAATTCTTCCGCTGCGAAAGCCCCCACCGACTCAGAAACGCTTGACAAAGCTGGTAAAACATGCTATAATAACTTTGGGTTCTTGAAATGATATCATATCGTGATATTGTCGTGTTGTAATGATGACCGCAATTTGGCTCTACGCAAAGTCAATCAGAAGGAACAATGGCCTACAGGAATACAACGCATCCTGGGCCAAATCGGGCATCGTATTGAAACGGCTTTTAGCGTGTTGACAACCTCGTTCAACCTCGACAAGTTGGGGTCGCGTAGTTTCTCCGGCATGGTCGCACGGGCAGTCACGCGAGTCCTAGCTTACACTCCGAGCTTCTTCCTGGCGGAGATCCTCACCCCTCATGTGATCGCGTACCAACCGTGCTAAAACTAGCAGATAGGGTAGATTATTAAAAAAGGAGGTCAGCATGAAGACAGAAGGAAATCCCCCCAAAATAACTAGGCGTGAAGCAATAGGCACTATGGCTAAGGTCGCGGGAGCCGCGGTCGCAGGTTTAGCTGCGGGCTGCGCGCCGACGCCGATGGTGGTCGAGAAAGAGGTCCCAGTCGAGGTGGTGAAGGAAGTTCCGGTCGAGGTGACCGTTGAAGTCCCGGCCCCTGTTGAAGTCGCGGCGCCCACTGAAGAGAGGTACCAGTTAGCTCAGGAATACAAGAACGCTGAGCCTGGAGAGAAGTTCGTGATAGGCCATATCGTTTGGCAGCTAGCGCAAGAATACACTATGATGTGCTACCAGGCTTGTGAGCAAGCCTGTAGACAGCTCGATCTGGGCTTCATGGGTGCAGTGGCTGAATCCGATCCAGCGTGGATCGAGACAACTGAGAGTATGATAGCTGCCGGCGCAAAGGCGATAGTCTATAACTGTCCATCCGCGGCTACCTTACCTGAGTTGACGAGAATCTGCAACGAGAACAACGTGTTCATGGCAACGCACTTCGGATATACTGGGGACATGTTCCCAGGAGACCTTGGGCCACGATGGGTCGTAGATAATACGCCTCTGTCAGACGAGCAGACTTTCCTCCCATTAATGCTACTGTTCGAGAAGATGAAGAGGGATGGAAAGACAAAGGTACTGCACCACCAGGCGCACAAGACTGCCGCCACCTGCTCCACAGTCTACATAAACCTGGGAGTCTACCAAGCTTGGAGCTTCTATCCCGAGATAGAAGTGCTAGGCCACCAATATGGCAACTGGGCCTTCGAGGGAGGGCGAGAAGCTGGCGAGGCGTCACTGGCGGTCCGAACGGATTATGAGGCTTTATGGGGCGCTAACGACTCACAGACCACGGGCGCTTTGAGGGCATGCGAAGACCGTGGCCTTAAGATCGGCCCATACACGGCTTCGAGAGACATGGAAATGACCACGGCGGAAGAGATACTTAAAGGAAACTTCCTAGTTACCGCTGGATTCGCCATACCCTACTTTGGTGGAAGAATGGTCCCCATGCTCTACGATCTCTGCGTCGGCGCATGGTATCCGCTGAAGGATGAGATGGTTCAAGCCGGTAGGATAGA
>JBGVTF010000185.1:0-12385 GCA_041862415.1 Anaerolineae bacterium
GCTGGTAGAGAATGTGTTGCGCTGCTTACATAGCAGCCTGACACTGCTTCTAAACCGGGCCCTGGAAACCAGAATTGAAACACACGTAAAGCTATGCCGTGACCCCAAAGATGACCTTTTGCTCAACTTGGCCATCTCAGCCGGAGCACGCTATCTGGTATCAGCGGATAAGGACCTGATAGATGACAATATGTTGCAAGAGACAATGGAGCGGGAATATAAGGTGAAGGTTGTGGACGTTCCCCGATTCATCGCTTTCTTGGAAACGGAGCATCCTCAGTAGATGATGGGCTACTTCTCCACACAGGAGGAGATGCCCGGCTGAGGTACGGCAATACTGTGAGGTGGACCAGGCGGGCAAGAGCCTGCTGCGGGCGGCCATGCAGCAACTGGCTATGAGCGCACGGGCCTATCACCGTATCCTGAAACTGGCGCGGACAATCACCGACCTGGCCGGTTCGGAGCGCATCGAGACGACGCACCTGGCTGAGGCCATCTAGTATCGGCCGCGGCGACAGGCGTAGGTCTGGAGGACACAAAGAAGGCTTGCGCAGAGGAAAAGGCGAACAGGCTAGGCCGCACGGATCTGGGCCAGGGCCTGCCGCACGGGGATAAAGCGCTCGCTGGGCCAGAGCCAGGCTACGTCTATCCAGAAGCCAGGCACCGCGGCGGAACGCAGGATACCGTCACTGTCGGGCATGACGGGGACAAAGCGCTTCTCTTGCAGTTGGTAGAACTCGGTACCCGCTGGCCCGTAGGGGTCAATGAGCCATAGCTCCCGTACACCAACTCGCTCGTAGGCTCTGAACTTGGGGCCACGGTCGTGATGGACCGTACCGGCCGACAGGATTTCGATGACCAGGTCGGGCGCGCCGAAGACACCTTTGGCCTCTACGATGCTGGCGCGTTCCCTGGCCACGAAGAAAATGTCCGGCTCGTACGTTTGCTCGGCTTCTAGCTCCACAGGAGTACGGGAACCGAGCACTTCCCCTGAATCACTTTCCTCTACATAGGTGCGTAGCAAGGTATAAAGAAAACCCTGGAGCTTCTCATGGATCACGAGGGGAGGAGAATGTACGATCATCACTCCGTCAATCAACTCGGCTTTCTGGTCTTCGGGAGCGGAGCGGAAGAACTCCTGGGAGGTCATCCGCTCGGCCACCTCGACGCGGGTCAACACATTCATGAGGACACCTCGGCGCGTGCTGGCTCTGAGCCCATAGCACTTCCGCTTGGTCTGGACGTCATAATCTGGCTGAATTATACCCCAAACTGCTGATTCTTGCAAGGATTGACACCGCCCATCAACCCGTACCATCACCGATTTGGCCGGTTCGGGGCGCATCGAGACGACGCACCTGGCCGAGGCCACCCAGTATCGGCCACGACGGCAGATATAGACTTGAATAGTAAAGCGAGGGATCATGTCCGATTTTGAGAAAGCAAGAGAGCTCATCAGGGAATTCAAGGGAGATAACTATGCCTTCGGTGCGGGGGCATTGGCAAAGACGGACGAGATGGCCTCTCAACTGGGCAAGAGCGCAGCGGTCCTCTATGCCGTCTATCCCGGCGTCGAGAAACTGGTTCATCAGGTGAAGGAGTCCCTGGAATCAGCCGGGGTGACGGTGCTGGGAGAACTGATCGGAGCCGAGCCCAATGCTCCCCGCGAAGACGTCTTCCGCCTGGGCGATCAGGTCGGTGAGCTGAAGCCAGAGGTCATCGTGGTCATCGGCGGGGGCAGCACCATTGACGCAGCTAAAGCAGCCAGTGTCCTGGCCACCTTGGGCGGTCCCATTGACCGCTACTTTGGCACGGCCCTGGTCACCCAAGCCATAGCCACCAGCGGCAAGAAACTCCTCCCGGTGATAGCGGTGCAGACCGCGTCGAGCTCCGGCGCTCACCTGACCAAGTACTCCAACATCACCGACCTCAAGACAGGCCAGAAAAAGCTCATCGTGGACGAGGCCATCGTCCCGCCCAGAGCCGTTTTCCAATATGACATCACCACCTCCATGCCTCCTGGCTTCACTGCTGACGGGGCCCTGGACGGCATCGCCCACATGATCGAAGTGCTGTACGGCGCCGTGGGCCAGGACTTCTATGAGAAAGCTGCGGAGGTAGCAGCCGTAGGCGTCAAGCTCATCGTCAATCACGTGGAGCGGGCTGTGGCCGAGCCGACCGATTTGGAAGCGAGGGAGGCCCTCGGTTTGGGGACCGACCTGGGAGGCTACGCCATCATGATCGGCGGGACCAACGGCGGGCACCTGACCAGCTTCTCCCTGGTGGACATCCTGAGCCATGGGCGGGCCTGTGCCATCACCAATCCCCATTACACCGTCTTCTTCGCTCCCGCCATTGAGGAGCCGTTGAAGCTCCTGGGAGAAATCTACAAGGACGCAGGACTGACCCAGGCCGACGTAGATTCCCTGTCCGGGCGTGAGTTGGGGATGGCCGTAGCCGAGGCCATGATCGTCCTATCGCAGAGGATTGGCTTCCCGGCGACCCTGGGTGAGGTGGAGAGGTTCACCGATGGTCACATCGAGCGGGCGCTGACAGCAGCCAAGGACCCGCAGTTGAAGATGAAGCTTCAGAACATGCCCGTCCCTCTTACGGCAGAGATGGTGGACGAGTACATGAGGCCCATTCTGGAAGCGGCTAAATATGGAGACCTGAGCCGCATCAAGAACGTCCCTTAACTATCCCACATTTTACCTCAATATCCCACATTATCCCACATCATTTGAGACCTCTTTTGTTCCCAATATTGTCAACTGTCACGATTGCTGGTATAATGACCTAACTCATCAGGCAAATGCAGAGGCAATTCCTGTCAGATCTTCTCACCTGGCGAAAGGAGGCAATTCATGGCCAAAGTCAAAATCATCGTCAGTGACCTGCATCTGGGAGCGGGGTTTTTCGATTTGGATACAGGCAACGTGCTGGAGGATTTCATCGTGGATGAACCCTTCGCCCGCTTTCTGCACGAGTTGAAAGAGGAAAGCGAAAACGAGGGTACAGACTTTGAGTTGATCATGAACGGCGACGTGATGGAATTTCTCCAGGCTCCAGCGCTGGACCAGTTCGAGCCCCGGAGAGCCTACACCCCGGAAAACTATCGCTCATCGTCGGAAGAGGACTCGGCCAAAAAGGTAGACCTGATCATCAAGGGCCACCCTGTGTTCTTCTCCGCCCTTCGTGAATTCATCAAGCCAGCGAAGCCCCAACGCAAGGTGACCATTGTCAAGGGCAACCACGATGTGAACCTCTACTGGCCAGCGGTCAAAGAACGGATCAGGCAAGCTGTATACGCCATTGGCGAGGAGCGGGCAAAACTCCTGGCTTTCGAAGAGGTCAGCATCAATCGTGAGAGCATCTACGTCGAGCACGGGAACCAATATGCGGAGAAGGTCAATCGTGTTGACAACTTTGAGAAGCCCCTGGACCCGGAACATGAGGACCAACTGGCCATCCCGACCGGCTCAGAGTTCGTGATCGAGTTCTTCAACCAAGTTGAGTGGGAGAAGTGGTGGGTGGACAGCGTCAAGCCCATGACCGCCCTGATATGGTACGCCCTGGCCCTGGATTTCCCCTTTGCCGCCAAGACCCTGGTCGCCTTTCTGAAGGTAGCGCCCATATTGATCCTCGGCATGGCCGGTCAAGACGATCTGAGAGCCCACGCGGAGCAGTTGGTGCGGGAACTGGAGGACGAGGCCCAAGTACAAGTTCTCAGCCAACGTTACGCCGAGGACGAGGCCTTCCGCCGGGCTTTCAACGCCCGCGTTGACCGCCTCCTGGAGGCTGCCGACGCTCCCCCTGAAGTCGCCAGAGCCCGCGTCGATGAGATCGCGGCCTTCAACCTGGGCAAAAGCATCATTGACGACGTAAATTCGGCTCTGCATCGGGCGGCGGAGGTCAAGGCCAGGGAGACGGGAGCGGAGATCGTGGTCTTTGGCCACACCCACGACCCGCGGTGCGAGCGTCTGGAGAGCGGCGGCCTCTATCTCAACTCCGGGACCTGGACCTGGTGGCGGGACTTTGCCGAGGCTGGACTGGACGATTGGAAGGAGTTCTACGCCGCCCCGGAGCAGTTTATGGACGAGCATTACCTGACCTATGCCCGCATTGACTACGACGATTTCGGCCGGCCCCAAGGGCGCGTGCTGGACTACAGCGGTCATTTGGTCATCGAGTGCCCCGAGGTGGAGCCTCCCAATTGGTGGGAAGCTTTCGTGGTCTGGTTCATCAAGGCCTGGGAGCCGTTGGTGAAAGCCCTGCGTGGGGAGCGGTGAAGGATAGATGGTGACTGATCTTGACGAATTCCCGGAACCCGTTCAGAGCGCCCTCAACCGAATCTGGGGTGCGCTGAGCGAGGAGCAAAGAAATGATGCCACGCTTCTGCTCAAAGTCCTGGAAGGGGTAGGGCTGCGGACGCTGAGGTGGCTCCTGGAGGAGATGACACGCGAAGTGGACCCCCTTCTGAGGCCCAGACACAACGTGGTCATCGTCGGGCCGGCCAACGTGGGCAAGTCCACCCTCTACAACCAACTGCTCCGCCCCGATGAACCCAGAGCCAAGGTAAGCCACATCCCTGGAACGACGCGGGCCAATCAACCTGGCCAAGGATGGGGCTTTGCCATCGTGGACACCCCAGGTGCCGACGCAGTGGGCAACGTAGGCCAGCAGGAACGGCAGATGGCCCTGGAAGCCGCCGAGGAGGCCGACCTCCTGGTGGTCATGTTCGAGGCCCCCCAGGGTGTGAAGCACGACGAGCTGGCCATGTTCGAAGAGTTTGTCGCCCTGGGCAAACCCTACGTGGTGGTGGTCAACAAGGTAGACCTGGTAGGCAAGGAGGCTGAAAAGGTCCTGCGTACAGTCGCGGCGACTCTCCGCCTGAAACGGGAGCAGATTATGCCTACGGTGGCGACCAAGGGCAAAGGGCTGTCCGAGGTGGTCATGGCCATCATCAAGGCCGAGCCCAGGCTCCTGATCCACATCGGGCAGGTGCTGCCTCAGCACCGGCGTCGCCTCGCCTGGCAGCGCATCGTCGGATTTGGGACCACTGCTGCTTTGATTGGGCTCACCCCGCTCCCTTTCGTGGATTTCATCCCCCTGAGCATCCTGCAGGTCACCATGGTTTTGACCATCGCCCGCATCTACAATTACCGCATCACGCTCGCCCGTGCCCGGGAGCTACTGACCACCTTCGGCCTGGGCTTTTTGGGGCGCACCCTGTTCTACGAACTGAGCAAGCTGGTGGGTTTGCCGGGTTGGATTCTGGCGGCGGCTGTCGCTGCCTCAGTGACAGTGGCCACGGGCTACGCGGCTATGATCTGGTTCGAGCGAGGCGAGAAGCTGACGCGCCAGCAGGTCCAGGCACTCTCCAGGACGCTGTCCACCTATCTGGTGGAAACACTGAAGAAGAGAGGACGGCGTAAGCCCTCGCGGGAGGAACTGGAGGAGAAGATGCAGCAAGCGCTGGACGAGATGCCCGAGGAGCTAAAGCCGGAAGAGTTTCAGACGCCAAATGAGGGTGACAAATGAAAGAGAGTTTTGGGTCAGTCATCGAGATGGTAGTTGAGCCAGATTGATGGAGGTGACAATATGGCGGTAGATTCTCTGCTGGCGCGTACGGCCCGGCATTTGCAACTTGCTATGTCTCCTCAGGAATATGAGGCTTTTAGGGATCAATACCGCGATCCGGACGGAAGACGCTATATACCTGATGACGGTTACTACGATGATGAGGACAATGTACGCAGCTTCTGGGAACATATACCTGAATACCTGATTGCTCGTTGCCCCCTGTGCGGGGCTTCCTTCACCGAGCGGATGGATACTTACAGCCTGGAGGATTGGATGCTTGGGTTCACCGATGCTGTCTACTATGGCGGGGAGCAGCGACACATTGGCTGCTATCACTTTGTAGGCGTGCAAAGTTTCATCAATCTGAATAGCATCGTGCCTACTGAACCCAGTTACTATAGAGGTGAGTCGGAGGTGCCCTATGTGATGCCTATCTTCTTGCCGGATGATCCCGTTTCATACGTCGTCATGCATAGCTTGCCCATCTGTCGAGTCGAGAATGACACATTCGTGCCGCGCTACTCGCTTTTTATGCTCACGTATTATTCGCAGGATCCTCACGTTTTGCTCAAAAGAAATACAGAGCACTGGAAGCCAGGCATGGGAATGATATCACCAATGTATCCTTTTTCGTCAGATCGGGATTTACTCAAGTGGGTGGTTGCAGGCAAGTTGTGGTGGCTGGATCTAGACCGAGATGACCTGTCACTCAAGTCTGGCCCAGTGGAAGAATTCCCTTACGGGAATATCGAAGGTCGGGATCGCCCATTCACCTATCGCAAGGGGAGGTTGGGGAAAACGTAGTGGTTGCGAAACCTTAAGCAGGGGGTAGGGTAACAGGCATGGAGGCAGCACAGCGAGGCTTCCGTGCCTTTTGCTTTGTCCGCTTGACAGCGGTAGACAAATCAGGGTATACTGGCAGCAGTTGAGGCATTAATCCCACCAGGCCCTCCACGGCCTAGTGGGACAGGTCGCAGACTGTCCAAGGCGCCAAACAGCATGGCTGGCAGCGTCGCTGTGGGCCTGACGGCCTGAACCGTCAGGCAGCCCACATCCCAAATCCTGGATCTCTTTCCAACTTGGCCGTTGTTCCATGACCACTGACCCTGCTGACCCACCCGGCAGCGTATAGCGGCCCAAACGTGTAGTTCATCATGACGTGCCTTCTATCGGCGGTAATGTGGAACTTGAAGCTTCCAACAGCATAGAACCTCCTGTTGGTGGAGTGACGTTTTGGGCTCTCTATCATTTCTTCTAAAGGCTCGTCCCCAGTGATGTTATAGCCACGAGAGACTTTGTCAGTAGGGATTTGAGTTCGCTGCCCTGCACGATTGTATAGCCACGCTCTGATCACGGGAGGTTGGCAAAGCAGCCTGTCCCAATCGGCATTTGCACACCGTACAATATAGAGGCTGTCTGGAGGGGGCTCATCTGAGCTATCATCCTTGGTAACTGGAATCCAGATATCTTCCGCCTCACGAAGCACGAGCAGGTCTAGCCAGTCAGACTTTAATTCCATGAGTGCGCCTCACGAGCAAAGCATTGACGGCCACCCATCAATCCCTCCATGTCAAGTCTACTGATGTCTCGTCTACAAATCTTCAATCAATGTGTCGGGGTGGATTGAGTCGTTAAGGATAGCCATGCCGTCGAATGTAAGAATAGCATACAAGGCACTGCTTGTCAAACCCTGCCGCCGCTTGACAGCGGCAGGCGAATCAGGGTATACTTGCAGCGAGCTGCAGATGCGGACTTGTATTATGTTCCCACCTAAGCTATAATAGATGCAAGATCCCATGACAAGCCTCAGGAGAAGTGCCATGACCCTGGACGATATTCTTCAAGACATCTATGCCCTCGAAGATGAAATGCGCACCTATGAGCGCAAATACGGTATCCTTTCTGAGACCTTTTACGAGTCTTATGTGAGTGGCGAAGAGCCTCCAGATGAAGCGTGGGTACGGGATTGGACGGCATGGGCGAGTGCATACAAGGTCTGGCTGCGCCGGCGCGAGCAGTATCAGGCTGCCATTGAGTTACTCAAGGCCGAAGCCCGATCACTCTCTCAGTTGATTGAAAAGACAGCGCGCCATGAACCCATTCCAATCCCTGCGTGACTACGAGACATTCGTTTACACGCTGCTACAGTCGTTCCCTCAGATTGTCCGCTCGACGCTGGTCGTCGCCCGGCGCGGTCGCTTGTATGCCGAGCTAAGCGGCGAGCTCATCCTCGCCAGCGGTCATCGCCTGGTTGTGTACGAGCGTCTGACCTGGGACACTGGCCCTCTGGTTATCGAAGGCTACAGCTACGAGGTCTGGCACGGCAGCGAGAAACTGTACTGGTACGACTCGCAGCCCCATCCGGGCGATCCGATGCTCGCCAGCACAGACCCCCACCACAAGCATGTCCCACCCGACGTCAAACACCACCGCATCCCTGCGCCCGATATGAGCTTTACGCCTCCCAACCTCACCTTCTTGATCCGGGAGATCAAGACAGCGCTACTCCAGGATTGAATCGCTTGCTATCTCTTTGACCCGGTGGGAGGGCAGACAAAAAGCACGTGAGCCCCGCCATTTGGCGTTTCGCTGCGAAAACTAGCTAAGCGGACTGAGCCGATAACGTGAGGGCATCGGAAACCGGAGATAAATCATATTGACTTTCACTAAACAGTGAATTTGGAGGGAATCTTATGCTACCCATACAAGACTTGAATCCAACCCGCCGCACGCCCTACGTAACCTACGTGCTGCTTGGGCTCAACGTGCTGGTCTTTATCTACGAGGTGATGCTGCCCCTGCCCGGGCTGGAACGGTTAATTACGAATTGGGGCGTGGTGCCCTACCTGGTCACCAACGCCTTCAGCCTGCCCGTGGCCTTGACGTTCATCACCTCCATGTTCTTGCATGGCGGGTTCGCCCACGTCTTCGGCAACATGCTCTATCTGTGGATCTTTGGCGACAACGTCGAGGATTGCATGGGACCGGTGCTGTTCACCATCTTCTACTTCGTGAGCGGCATCTTGGCCGGACTCGCCCAGGTCCTCGTCGGCCCGGATTTGATGATACCCAGCGTCGGGGCCAGTGGGGCCGTCGCCGGGGTGTTGGGCGCTTACCTGGTCATGTTCCCTGAGGCACGGGTGCACACGTTGCTGTTCTTTGGCTTCTTCGTAAGACGTGCCTCTATCCCAGCCGGGCTTGTGCTGGGCGGATGGTTCATCCTGCAATTCTTCAACGGCGTGCTGTCCCTGGGAATGATGCAAGTCGGCGGGGTGGCCTGGTTTGCCCACATCGGTGGTTTCATCTTCGGCCTGATAGGAGGTTGGCTCTGCAAAAAGTCCCGTCCCCGCGTAGATTATGCCCGATGGCCGCGCTATCCCCAACGCTGGCAGAGGTGGTAGTTTGAAGGCAATGGAGGATCGCGGAGGAGACTCCGCGCAGCGGGCGCAGACCGCCGCTTCTGCCACTGCCTTGGGGACTATCCTGCTTTCTCGCACCACTCTTAACGGCAGTTACCGCGTCGTCTATCCCTTCTTGCCGGTCATCAGCCGGGGACTGGGCGTGCCGCTGACGGCAGTCAGTTTCTTGCTGACCCTGCGCGCCTTGGCCGGACTGAGCAGCCCCCTCTTCGGTCCCCTGTCAGATCGGTATGGGCGGCGCTCGCTCATGCTGGCCGGATTGGGCCTGCTGGCCATGGGCGCAGCGCTGATAGCAGGCTGGCCGACCTACGGCGTGGCAATCGCCGCCTTTGTTTTGTTCGGGCTGTGCAAGACGACCTATGACCCGGCCATGCAGGCTTACCTGGGAGACGCGGTCCCCTACCACCGCCGGGGCCGGGTGTTGGGCATCACCGAACTGTCGTGGTCGGCGGCCTGGCTGCTGGGGGTGCCGGCGGCCGGCTTCCTAATCGAGCGGGCCGGATGGCAAGCGCCCTTCGTCGCCCTGACCCTGCTGGCGCTGGTTAGCCTGCTCTTCACCTGGCGGATGCCGCCAGACCAACCCCAGCGGGCCTCGCCTACAGCACTTCGTTGGGCGGAGCTGCGCCACAACCGGAGCGCGTGGCTGGGTCTGGCCGTCGGCCTACTGTTCGTGTTCGCCAACGAGAACGTGTTCGTGGTCTACGGGGCCTGGATGGAAGAGACCTTCAGCCTGAGCGTGGGCGCGTTGGGGTTGGCTTCCAGTGTCATTGGAATCGCCGAGGCTGTGGGCGAGGGGGCTTCGGCCGGGCTGGTCGACCGACTGGGCAAGAAAACGGCTGTCCTGGGCGGGCTCTTGCTCAACGCCGGGGCCTACCTGCTGCTACCTCTGCTGTCCGGGAATCTGGTCTCGGCCCTCGTCGGCCTGTTTATTCTGTTCCTCGCCTTTGAATTCAGTATCGTCTCCTTTTTCCCCCTGGTCTCGGAGTTGGCCCCTGGCGCTCGGGGCACATTGATGGCCCTCAACCTGGCTGCCCTCTCGGCGGGGCGGATGGCAGGTTCGCTGACGGCGGCTCCTCTGTGGCTGCATGGGGCACTGAGCCTCAATGCTGTGGTATCGTGCGGCACAGCACTAGCGGCCTTTGCCCTGCTGTTCCTATTCGTGCCTGAACCCAGTGGGTCGCTTGACTTGGAAAGAGAGTCAAGCAGATGGACATGAGCGTGTTTAAGAATCGCTTTTCGCATCTGGGGGCTGTCCTTCAGGCTCTGTTGGTTACATTTCTGTGGTCCACATCCTTTGTTCTCGTCAAGATTGGGCTGCAAGACATACCGGCGTTAACCTTCGCGGGGCTGCGGTACAGCCTGGCTTTCCTGTGCTTGCTGCCCTTCGTCTTGCGCCCCGCTGGTCTGATTTCTCTGCGCGGCCTGTCTGGACAGAGATGGGCACGCTTGATCGTTCTCGGCCTTTTATTCTACGCTGTTACACAAGGGGCCCAATTCTTGGGCCTGGCTTATCTGCCAGCCCTAACGGTCAGCCTCCTCCTGAATTTCACGACGATCGTCGTTGCGCTGCTGGGCATCTTTCTGCTGGCGGAGCGACCCACAGCCGTCCAGTGGAGTGGTGTCTTCCTTAATATTGTCGGCATCGTAATCTACTTCTATCCTGTGGCGATCCCTGCCAGCCAAGTCGTGGGGTTGATCGTCGTGACTGTCGGAGTCCTCGCCAACGCGGGGTCCTCGATTCTTGGACGGCGTGTTAATCGAGATGGAGACATCTCTCCCCTCACTGTGACAATCGTCAGTATGGGGGTTGGAGCCATTGTGCTATTAGGGACTGGGGTTTTAACCCAAGGTCTACCCCCTCTCAGTCCGGTCCACTGGGTTATCATTGGCTGGCTGGCCGTGGTGAATACAGCCTTTGCCTTTACGCTGTGGAATCACACGCTGCGCACGCTCTCGGCGATGGAGTCCAGCATCATCAATAGCACGATGCTCGTCCAGATTGCCATTCTGGCCTGGCTGTTCCTGGGAGAGCAACTCACCTGGCAAGAGGGGATTGGGATGGTCCTGGCAGGATTCGGGGCACTGATTGTCCAAGTTCGACCACAGAGCGGCAAGCCTGTTGCAGATAGAGTAGCCCGGAAGGAGTTCACTGAGCAAGCATGATGGTTTTCCTTCCCTACGAGGTCGGACCGATAAGACCTCCCAGTGAGGCTGGTAGCCTGTTGATCAGAGCCACCCGCAACTGCCCCTGGAACAAGTGCCAGTTCTGCCCCACCTACAAGCAGGTTCAGTTTGAGAAAAGACCCGTCGAGGACATCCTCACAGATATTGACAGAGCCGCCGCCCATCACGGCGACCGGTTTCAGACAGCCTTCCTCCAGGACGCCAACAGCCTGGTCATGAAAAGCCCCGACCTGGTGAAAGTGATTTCCCACCTCAAGGAAAAATTCCCCGGCGTTCGTAGGGTGACCAGCTACGCCAGAGCCAGAACGGTGGCCAGGAAAACGGTCGAGGAGTTGAAGCAACTGCACGAAGCGGGGCTTTCCAGGCTCCACATCGGTCTGGAATCTGGCTACGATGCCCTGCTGGAGTACATGAAAAAAGGAGTGATCTCCGAGCTGACCATCGAAGCAGGGAAGAAGGTGAAGCAATCGGGCATCTCCCTTTGTTTCTACGTCGTCCTGGGGCTGGGAGGTCGGCTGAGGCTGGAGGGAGAGGAAACCTGGAGAAAGCACGCTCTGGAGACGGCCCGCGTTCTGAACGCGGTGGACCCCGACTATATCAGGGTCAGGACATTGACCATCAAAGAAGGTATGCCTCTATATGAGAAACTATTGAGCGGCGACTTCGAAAAAGCCAGCGACGCCGAGGTGATCAGAGAAGAGGAGTTGTTGATCGAGAACCTGGAAGTGACCAGCCACTTTGTGAGCGATCATTCGACCAACGTTTTGATGGACGTCAGAGGCAAGCTGCCAGAGGACAAAGAACCCATGCTCTCTATCATCAGAAAGTATCTGGAGTTGTCCGAGGAGGAACAGCTCAACTTCAGGTTGGGGACCCTGTTCAGAGCCCTGAGTTATGCCCCCAATTACCCCGCTTTCAACGAGTTCTTCAACCCGTCGAAGCGACAGCAGATGACGGCCGTCATCGAGGAAATGGAAGCCAAAGAGCCTGGTTCGGCCAGGAGGCTGGTGGAGCGACTGAACACGATGCTCATCTGATTCTTTTTCTTGTTGGGTGAAGGTTTCTGACCGGGCTCTTCTCGGACCGGCCGCACATCCAGCTGGAGGAGCACTGCTGGGACGCGCAGCGCCGGGCGGCGACGAGGCGCCACTACACCATCGACGCGCAGACAGCTCAGGTGACCCGCCACGCTTCGAGCC
>JBGVTF010000186.1:0-2564 GCA_041862415.1 Anaerolineae bacterium
CATTAAGCTAACGTTATGAATGGACGAAAGCGCCGGTTGAGTAGGGCCTGAAACGCCAGTGAAAGGGCCGTATCGAAACCAAGCGGCTTTACGAGACCCGCTCCCTTGGTTTCGATACGCTCTCCGCGGAGTTTATCCTGAGCCTGTCGAAGGGCTACGAGCTACTCAACCAGCGGTCGCTGGCCTTAGCTTAATGCCTGTGGCGTGAGGCCCCCGCTTTGTTGTGTGTATGAAGAAAGCCCCTGGGGTGTTTTCCAGGGGCTTTTCCGTGGCAATTTTACTCTCCCGTTGGTCGAGGCCTGGTCGGATCGTACACAAAGGTCACTGGTTGCGTTTGCGGTACCTGGATCGTCACCGTGGGGGCAATAAAGCTTCCCGCGTATTTGCAGTCCGCATCCGCAATCCGACTGGTGCAGCCAATGCCCACCACGCCAACGTTCCAATCGCCCTGGCTGCCCTCAGGCAGATAGGCATAAAAGATACCATCCTGGCCGCTATGGGCATCCGTCCGGTTTTGACCACTCGTCGTATCTTGCCATACTGCAACGGTGATTCGGTCAATGGGTGCGTCAGAGGTGTCTACCACCTGGCCAGAGATGACCAGACTTTCGGTCGGCGGGCTGACAGGGATGTCTCTCACATCAAATTCGCTGAGAAAAACGATGGACATCCAGCCGCTCTTGCCATCTGGCGTCTCGACCAGAACCCAATCATCCCCCATCGCTCTCCCCAATACGGTCACACTTGTTCCCTGCGAATACGAGGCCAGTTTGGAATGAACCGTGCTTGGTCCAGCCCGTAGAACGATCGAAGTCACCTCAACTTTGGCCTGGACAGCGGTTAACGCCAAAGTAGGACTTGGCGAGGGTAGCGCCGTAGGGGACACAGTGGGAGGGACAGGAGTCGGAGTCTGGGTGGGCACAGGTGGCAGGGTGGGAACTGGCGTAGGTGAAGCGGCGACCTCTTGTGTGGCGGCTATGCCTGCTGCCATCGTCGCTTCGATATCGGGCTGTTCGCTTGTACGGCCCACAGAGCATGCCAGGACGAGCAGGATAACGGCCACGATGATGAGACCACACGTACTTCGTGTGAGAGAGCCTCGAGCAATTCCAGAGGCGGACTTTGGGTCTTGATGAAGCATCTTCATGATTTGGATTCTCCTTTGGAGCGTGAGTGTTCGTCAACTTAATGAAAGAGAAACGGAACCGCTTTGGCAAACGTCTTTTTGCGGTCAGAGGGGGGATTTGCGGAGGTGGTGGCATCGGCGATTATAGCACAGGTGGGGGGAAAGGGCAAGCGGATGGAGAATGGAGGTGTGAATGTGCTCCGGCAAATTCGGACTTGACAAGATGCAATATATATGGTACAATATGACATGTATAGATGACATTTTGCCATGTATATTTGGCATTTTTGTCAAAGGAGGGCTGATTTGAGTCGTAACAACGGAGTCAGATTGGCAAGGGTCGAAAACGACCTCACACAGGCGCAACTCGCCGAGAGAGCAGGGGTCACTCGGCAGACGATCGGCCTGATCGAAGCCGGGCGATTTAACCCTTCTTTGAAGCTTTGCATAGCCATTGCCAAGGCTCTCAACAAGACCTTAGATGATCTATTCTGGATAGAAGAGGAGGACGAACATGATTAGAGATGAAAGAATCAGTCAGGCCAGAAGGCGCATCGCGGCTGGCGGTTTCGGCATATGGTACATCCTGCTGCTAGCGATGCTGTATTACAGGCAATTCTATTTAGGTCAACCCTGGACCGAATTCTGGGACATAGCTCTGACGTTCTTCATCGGGACTTCCTATGTAACCCTTGCCAGTTTTGCTCGGGGTGCAGTATATGAAACTTCAATGATTAGATACGTAAAGTGGACAGTCCCGAGTATCGTGATCACGATAGTGGTTGTAATCTACTTTAAAGGAGGGATTAATACAATTGTAGATCTGTTGGCGGGTGTGACATCAGCGCTCCTTAGCCTATCGTTGTTGGGCCTCCTTTGCTATTACCTCTACCGACGGTGGGAAAAGAAGAACGATCTGGCTGACTGAAATCATGGGTCTGTGGCTGCCCAACCAGGCATCTTCATAGGTCGAATCTTTGACCAATGAGGCAAGATTTTGGACACGGATGAACACGGAAAAACACTGATAGATTAGTCTTATTTCATCCGTGTGCATCTGTGTTAATCCGTGTCCTATTCCACTCGTCGGTTTGAGGAAGGTTCTCTAGGGAATGGTGACTGGTGACCAGGAAGGTGAGCGGGGGTGTGAGGCCCCCGCTTTCTTGTGTGGTGTGGCGCTCTATTTTCTATCTACTTCGCGCCCTGTAGCGTCATAGAGAACAGCAGGGTCGACCTCGTCGTTGTTCCAGATGTTGGTGTCAAAGCCGCAGTTGTAGCCGCCCTTGTCGGCGTCTTCTGTCATGGCCCAGACACGTAGGGTTTCGCCGGGCTGGATGGTGCCGCCCAGCGGGCAATCTTGTGGTCCCTTCTCTGAAAGCAGGTGCCAGCCAGTCAGGTCTTGTGGAGCGCCGCCGGTGTTTTGGATGTCTACGTACTC
>JBGVTF010000187.1:0-3734 GCA_041862415.1 Anaerolineae bacterium
CCACGGGCACGGCGCGGTCGCGGTACACCGCACCCGTGGGACATACCTCGATGCACGGTGCCTGAGCGCAATTGACGCACACGATGGGCACGTTAAAGCCGTGCAGCCGCACGATCCGGATGCGTGACCGATACGGGGCGAAGACGCCCTCTTTGACGAACGAGCACGTCAACTCACAGGCCCGGCAGGCAGTACACTTCTCCGCATTCACAGAGAGGCTTGTCATATTGAACATCCTTTCCCCTCGACCCTTCGACTGGGTTTACCCTGAGCAAAGTCGAAGGGCTCAGGACAAGCTTTGCTCAGGACAGGCTCGCAGAGCGCCAGCCTCATGCTGGTTCGATGTAGATAGCCAGCTCGGGGCAGATGGTCTCGCAGCGCCGACAGGCCACGCACGCCGCCTCGTCGCAGACCTCAGGCACCCGATAGCCTCTCACGTTGTAACGATCAGTCATCCCGTACACTTGCTTAGGGCAGATGTCCACGCAGAACCGGCAGCCCTTGCACTCATCCCGCCGAACGTGGATGCAGGCCATTCGACTATGCTCATGACAGGCCAGCCGTCGTTCACCATCCACCATCGTCACCCTGCCTCCGCCCTTCGATCCTTCGGCAGGCTCAGGACAGGCCCTTCGACTCTGCTTAGGGCAAGCATGGCTCAGGACAGGCCCTTCGACAGGCTCAGGATGTAACCGCAGCCTCCCCAAGGTGCCGCAGCCGCGCCACGAACGACGGCCTCTCGATGTCCACGAACTCCCCGCACAGAATGCGCCGTTCAGGGTCGAAGGTTGCCTCTGCGGGCGGGACACCCTGACCGATGCGGCTCACCCGCTCCAGCGCGGCCAGCATCTCTACGGGATCTCCCTCCCAATTCAGGCGGCCGTACATCGTCGGGCAGGGAGAAACGACTTCCACAAAGGCAAAGCCCTGCCTGGCCATGCCCCGCCGCAGAGCGGTGCTGAGATGCTGGACGTAGCTCACCGTCCAGCGGGCCACGTAGACCGCTCCGCCCATGGCGGCTAGCTCAACCAGGTTGAACGGCATTTCGGGATTGCCCCAGGGTGTGGTCTGGGTCACGGCCTCCAAGGGGGTTGTAGGCCCCAGCTGGCCGCCGGTCATCCCGTAGTTGAGGTTGTTGACACAGACTACCAGCATCTCCACGTTCCGTCGGGCGGCGTGCATGAAGTGGCTCAAGCCGATAGCAAACAAATCGCCGTCACCACCGACAACGACCACTTTCAACTCGGGATTGGCCAGCTTGAGGCCAGTGGCAAAGGGAATTGCCCGACCATGAGTGACGTGAAAGGTGTCACAGTTGACGTAGCCGACCAGCCGCCCGCTGCACCCTATACCCGACACCAGGGCCAGTTTGTCCATATCTATCTGCGCCGCCTGCACCGCCCGCAGAAAGGCTCCCAGCAGGATCCCCAGCCCGCAGCCCTGACACCATAGATGAGGGAGGCGGTCTCTGCGCACAAGTTCGTCCAGAGGAAACTCGATCTCCGTCGGTTCGACAGGGCTGACCGCAAGTCCGCTCACTTCCGCCCCAGCATTTCCCGCCGGAAGAAATACTTCTCCGGCAGCTCATCGCCCAGCGCGGCCAGGCCCGCCTTTACAATGCGGCTCATCTCGGCCACCCGTCGGCCCACGTTGCGGGCCACGGCCAGCGCCCGCTCGTTGCGCCGAATGGCATCCAATTCGATGCCAGGCGCAACCCCTGCCGCGCCGATATAGGACTGCAGCAAGTCGCCGGAGACGGCCAGACAGTTCATCAAGACAAAATGTTCCAGCAAGTACTGCAGCGTCAGTTCCTGGCCGCCAAAGGCATCCAGGCCCTGAGTCAGCGCCGCACACACCTTGGAGAAGCGAGGCAGGTCGTCGCCAAAGTACGAGGCAAGCACGTTGCCCAGCCGGTCAATGGCCGCTTTGACCTGGGCTGGCACCGACATGTGGTAGACCGGTACCCCGAAAAGGATGCCATCGGCCGCCAGCCACAGTTCGAAGAACTCCTGAAAGTCGTCCATGAAACAGCAGTCGCCGTGGCTGGCACAGTACTCCCAACACTCGCCCATGCAGGGGCCAAAACGGCGGCGATGAAAACTGAAGAACTGGGTCCGGACACCCGGCACTTCCGCTGCGCCGGCCAGCGCTTCCTGTACCATGATCTCGGTGTTGCCGGCTCGGGGGCTGCCAGCGATGCCCAGGATGATAACCTCTTGCGCCTGTGGGTTCGGGGATGTCATTGCTCGCTATTCGCCATTCGCTATTCGCTATCCGCCGTTCCCAGAGGATAGGCACCGAATTCTCGCGCTGCCTCAAACATGGCGATCAAGTTTTCCAGGGGGACGTCAGGTTGAATGTTGTGCACCGAATTAAGGATGTAGCCACCTCCCGGCCCTAAGGTACGGATCACCCGTCGCACTTCGTCTCGCACCTGCTCGGGCGTCCCCCAGGGCAGGACACGAGAGCTGTTAATCCCACCCCAGAAGGAGATGCGATCGCCGAACTCTCTTTTCAAGCGGGCTGGTTCCATGCAGGCTGCATCGGTCTGGACCGGGTTCAACGCGTCTACCCCGATCTCAATCAGGTCGTCCATGATGGCGTAGACCGAACCACAGGTGTGGTACATCAGTGGAGCCGGGGTCCGATCGTGGATGAAGCGAAAGGCCCTTGCCTGACGAGGCTTGATCAGACGCCCATACATCTCCGGAGAGACGGTAGTCCGATCCTGCATCCCGATGTCGTCAGAGACCGAGACCACGTCCACCAGGTCGCCCACCTCGGCCAGCACATCGCCCACGGTCCCCAGCATGATGTCCGTCAGCAGGTCGAAAAGATGCTGCATGAGCCGTGGATTGGCTGCCATGTCCACGAACCAGTCCTCGAAGCCGCGGATAAACTGGCTGCACTGGACAAACCAGACCGAGATGTTGAGCACTAGGGCACAGTCGGTGCTTGCCCGCTGCGCCTTCACCCGCTCCCGCAGGCCCCTGGTGTAGCCTGGATCGTGAGGGTCAGGCCATGGGTGATTGAGCACATCGGAGATGGTGATGTCACCCGGCAGCGCAGGCTGGATCATGTCGTAGTAGTACGAAGTAGGCGGCCTCTTCCAGGTGATGCCCCAGGCATCACGAAAGCAGTTGTCAGGCAGTTCCACCGACTGGTTGCACGCCAGTTCGGGCGGTCCGCAGAACACGCCCCGGGTGTCTACATCCAGGTGTTGCAGAATGCGCTCATCCACGAAGCAGGCCTGCTGCATCCGCTCCATGATGACCGTCGGGCTGTCAACACCAAAATGGCGCTTCAGTTGCTCATAAGCGTCGGCGTGGATAGCGGTGATCCAGGTGCTGCCAAAGTCTATCGGCACCCGGTCGGGTTCCCGATGGGCCAGGGCAGTCAACACCCGTTCACGTCCTGTCATTCCTTCGACCCTTCGACTTTGCTCAGGGCAGGCTTTGCTCAGGACGGGCCCTTCGACCCTGCTCAGGACGGGCCCTTCGACAGGCTCAGGACACTGCATTTGCAACACCTCCTAGCTCAGGGCTTCAACCAGGGACTCGATGGGCCGGTAGGTGAGGTCGGGATGGCCATACCTGGCCGGGCTGAAGGCACGGGCCCCCACTTCGGACTGGATCGCCTGCCGCAGCCGAGGATGACAGGGCACCCCCACCAGGGCCAGCGGGGTTCCGACCCCGACTTCGATGCTCATCACCCCCCGCCCGGTGCCGGGCTCC
>JBGVTF010000188.1:0-10466 GCA_041862415.1 Anaerolineae bacterium
ATGAGCTGGTGTTTACGCCCCATCCATTTGTCCACGTCATCATTCCAGGTGCCGCCTTGAAAATGTCCTTTAGTCTCGCGCAGGGTTCTGAACTCGGCCGCGACATCTTCGATCGGGTCCGTGACCAAATCGTCGTATTCTACTGTTTCGATGGGGTTGCCGGGCGCACTATCGCCAACAGCACACCCAGCCAAGAGGAGAAGCACGATGAGCATCAATAACGTGCGGTGCATAATCGCGGGCCTCACTTTCACTTTGTAACCGAAGCCTATCAGTAACTATTCCGACTTGCTAGATACCGAAACCTTGTGCGGAATAGAAGCAAGCGAGTATCCTCGTGCCGAACTGGTTGATCGTTTGCGTGACAAAATGGAGACCTGAAGCGTGGTCTTTAATGTACAGTGGCTTGTCGTTCAGTGGATATCGTCGGACCGAAGCAAGATAGGGGGTGACGAAAGAACGCTGATTGTGCGGCGTGGTCCGATATAAAACGTATCAACATTATAAGCGCTTTTGGAACAAAAGTCAAGGCGCTAAGATGACTGGCCGGAGGGACACTCCGACTCCCCATCCAAGAGTACGATCCCACTCTTCATCCAGCCGCACCTTGCCCTGCTGACGCAGTCTACTCCGCCCTCAAGTCACAGAACGCCGATGGGGTCAGATCAGGAAGAACAAACGGGGTTTGCGGGCCTGGGTGGCTCTCTCACACTCCATCCTCACCGGGTCGGTGACGCCCTCTCCCAGGAGCAGGATGAAGAGGTCGCACTTACCCACCCAGCGCCGGTAGGAGCGGGAACTGATAAAGACGGCGAGCCTTTCTTCCATCAGTATGGCCTCCTTCCCGGTCAATAGAGCGCCGCAGAGCAGCGTGATTGGCTTGGATTGATTTGGAAGAGAGGGGGACACCTTTCAGTGGTGCTAATCAACAACTGCGAGACCTTGTACCAACCGTTCCAGCACAGGCGGCAGAAACAGAAGGACAAAGTTGACCACAGCGTGGCAGGCGATGCTGGCTCCCAGCCCATATTGATTGCAGACGTAGCCATAGACGAATCCCAGCAATCCCATACTGAGCACGACTGCCAGCAAGATAAGGGCAAAGCTCCTGAAGACAGGCAGGAAAAACACCGCCCCGGCCAGGCCGTAGAGCACGGCCGCGCTGAGGAGACCTCGCTCGCGCTGCAAGACGCCTCTAAAATACACCTCCTCAACGGGTGCTGACACAAAGATCAAGGCCTGAAAAAGGGCAGCCTGGCTCGGCATGGGGAAGAGCCTGGTTGAACTGGCATGGAGAACGCCTCTGGCGGCCAGGAGAAAGGGCAACGAAATAATGAGACCCACGATGGCCCCGCGTCCCAGGTTGGCTAAGCTATATCGAGCTGCCACAGGCTTCCGTCCGGCGTAGATCAGGCTCAGGGCCAACAGGGTTGACCAGAGAAGGGTCAAGCGAACCTCTGGGTTCACCTGAAGACTACCCAGACCCACACCCACAAAGATCAAATAGGCGAAATAAGGATCGAGGTCCCAGCGGCTCGATTTGCTGCTGCGGCTTTTGCTCCTGCGCCTGGGGCTCACCGTCGCTCTCCTATTCCAGCCAAAATGGCCTGGGGAGTGGAGCCTTCAGGCGGAGACAAACCGGCTGAAGCCTCGACTCCAGTTGTTTTAGCCACACGCTTTTCACTTGCCTCCCATCACCTGATGTACCACCGCCAGAGCTTTTTCGATATCCTCGGCCTCGATTCCGTAATGGGTCACGGCTCTGAAGCGTCGTGGGCCAGTGGATAGCATTTTCACCCCGCCCTCACTGAGCCTGGCAAGAAACTGGTCAGGCTTCAGGCCACCGTCGAGTAAATCGAAGTAGACAATATTGGTTTGCACCGCTTCCAGGTCAACGGAAAGACCGGCTATTTCGGCCAGGCCCTCAGCCAGGCGACGGGCGTTGACGTGGTCTTCGGCCAGGCGATCAATCATTTGCTCCAGAGCCACCACGCCAGCGGCAGCGATAATGCCCGCCTGACGCATCCCGCCGCCCACCATCTTGCGACTGCGCCGTGCCTCGGCGATAAAATCAGCACGGCCACAGACCAGCGACCCGACAGGACATGACAATCCTTTCGAAAGACAGAAGGCAACCGAATCCACGTTCCTGGTCAACTCCTTAACGTCTACCCCCAGGGCGATGGCCGCGTTGAAGATGCGAGCCCCGTCCAGGTGAACCGCCATATGGCGGCTGTGAGCCAATTCGCAAAGGGAATTGGTGTACTCTACCGACAGGGCAGCCCCGCCGCAACGGTTGTGGGTGTTCTCCAGGCAGATCAGGCGGGTGCGAGGGAAATGGATGTTGTCACCGCGGATGGCCGCCTCCACATCTTCCAGGTCGAGGGTGCCATCAGGCTGGTTGGGGAGGGTATGGGGGTGGAGGCCACCCAGACCCGCCGAAGCACCCACCTCGTAGAGGAAAGTGTGGGCCAGGTGGCCAACGATGAACTCGTCGCCCCGCCCGCAGTGGGTGAGCAGGCAGACCAGGTTGGCCATGGTGCCGCTGGCAACGAAGACGGCCGCCTCCTTACCCATCCGTTCGGCGGCCATCTCCTCCAGGCGGTTGACCGTGGGGTCCTCGCCAAAGACGTCGTCGCCCACCTCGGCCCGGTACATGGCCTCTCGCATGGCCGGCGTGGGCAAAGTCACGGTATCGCTGCGCAGGTCAATGATCTTCAAAGTATTGCCTCCTTGTAAGTGTATGCTTTTGATGATATGGAACTTTTTGTATAGAAGCCCTCTCAGAGCGCTGGCGAGGCCAGCTTGGCGATTTTGTCCGAGGTTTCCCGCCAGCTGATGCGGGATAGGCCCAGCTTCTGGCGCAGCTTCTCGGAGGGCATCCCCGCTTTGTAATCCTGTACGGCACAGGTCCAACGCAAGGATTCGAAAGAGATGCCGTCCGCCAAACCAGCCAGTTGAGCCACATTGTGCAGGACATACTCCAGATTACGGGCGGTGCACTCAAAGAGGTTCTCTTTGGGGTGGTACTGGGCGATGTACTCTTCTAGCAGGGTGGGGAAATCGGCTGAGAGCGAGAGTTTGCGCTCCTTGTGGTGCATCTTGGGATTGGCGTAGCGAATGTAGAGGACAGGAGCAGTCGGGTCGCTCAGGTCAATGTGACTGAGCTTGATGGCCATACACTCGCCCTTCTTGATGCCCGTTTGCAGCACGAGAGTGATCAAAAGATGAGGGCGAACGTCAGGTTTTTCGGCCTGCCACAACCGCTGGGTGACTTCCAGAATCTTCTCGATCTGGTCATCGTAGAGTATTTGAGGCAAAGGGGTGCTGACCCGCTGATGGATCAATGGCGCAGCCGGGTCGCGAGGGATGATACCTGCCTCAGCCAACCAGCCGAAAAAGACCTTCAGGGTGGTCACCCGGCGGCTGTAGGACTTGGGGTTACAGGGCACACCTCGATAGTAGAGCAGATAGGTCAGAAAGTCGTTCAGATCCTTTGTTCCGACCTGCCCAATGGGACGACCTGCACCCAGGTATCTGGTCAGAATACGCAGGTCACCGAGGAAGGCTTTGATAGTATTCTCAGTAAAGCCTTCTCGGACCATGTAGTCATGAAAGCCGCCGATGGCTGCACTCAGAGAAGACTCCTTGCCCAGGGGACCCGTCTCAGCCACCGGTGGTCCATATTGGCCTTTGACGCCTTTTTGGGGAAAGAGAGGCAGTTGCTCAGTGGGCATAGGGACACCTCCTTGCCGCGACCTTTCGCATAGCCGTGTAACCTTGACATAATTTTACCATAACCGGCCTGGCGTGTCAAAAAAGCACCTCTCCGCCCCCTACCTAACTCTCAGTCTGCCCCCCGGTTATTCCGCGCCCCCCTTGGCAGCCAGCCTGGCTTTCAGAGCAGCCAGGCGTTCTTCAATCTGGAGCTCCGCCTCCTCTTGAGCCAGGCGGGCTTCCACAACTTCGGCTTCCTCGTCCAGCTCGCCCATGGCTTCCACACGCATTTCTTCCAGTTCGATGCGATCCTCCATGCGCTGGAAGGCGGCAAAGGCCTCATCGGTAGCCTTCAGCCCGGAGGCGGACTCACGGATTTTCTGCTCAGCCTTCAAGCGGCGGTGACGGGCCACCAACACGCCGCGCTTTTGCTTGGCCTCGTCGATCTTGGCCTGGAGAGCAGAGAGTTGTACCTGCAGGTCTGTGACGTTGTCTTCCTGCCTGTCCAGGGCCAACTTCAGGTCGTTGCTCAACTCTTCATAGTCCTGAGTTCTCTTGAGAGCCTTGCGGGCCAGGTCCTCATCGTCGGACTGCACGGCTACCTCGGCCCTGTGCTCCCACTCTTTGGCCAGATTGAGGTTGGCCAGATACTTCTTCTCCAGTCGCTTCTGATCAGCCATGGAGTTGATCACCTGCTCACGGGCCTCCCTGTAACCCTCTTCCATGTCCCGGATGAGCTGGTTAAGCATTTTCTCCGGGTCCTCAGCCTGGTCGAGGAGCTCATTGATGTTGGCCTTGACCAGGGCGCTGATCCTTTCCAGGATACCCATTTCAATTTTCTCCTTTCGCTACAGATTTACGCTCGAGGCGCAGATGCACTTCTACTGTGTATTACGCTATTCCCGCCGGATAGTTGCGGCTCCTGGGCGCATCCCGTCGAACTGGACCTCAAAAGCGTCGGTCAGGGGGAGGAACACCTGGTCTTCAAGTCCTGGAACGCTGCCCAGCTCATACCCATTTCACCCAGCTCGATGTCCTTCCCCTCCCCGTGAAAATCGGAGCCACCCGTCTTGACCAGACCCAACTCCTCGGCCAGAGCCTCAAAGCGGGCCATCAAGCTTTGCATTTCAACGGGGATCAGGCCGTAATGGGGGCGATTCTTGTTATAAGTGTAGGCTATCTCCAGCCCCTGCAACCCTATCTCCTGCGCCCGGCGGATCATGGCTTCGACGTCTTGCACCTTGTCGTAGGCACCAGGGTGGGCCAGGACGGGCACGCCCCCCGCTTTCACCACCACCGGAATGGCCTCAGCCAGGGTGAGGGAGAAAGTGCGTCCAGTGTGAGCCTTGCCACCTACAGTCAGATACTCGGCAAAGAGATCCTCTTTGGAAGCAAAGCGGCCTGGATTGCGGCGCATGACCACCTCAGCGATGTGGGGGCGCCCAGGTACTCCCCTCACCCGGGAGAACACCTCTTCGACGCTTACATCAATGCCATCGTCTTGCAGCACCTTTATCTGCCTGATCTTCTGGTCAATGCGTGCCTGCACAATCCTGTCCAGGATGTCATGGAGCTCCTCATGCTGGTGGTCAATGAAGTAGCCCAGCAGGTGAAGCTCGACAAAATCCTTTTCCCGCTCGTTCTTGATGCTCAGTTCGACTGCGGGTACGACCTCTAAGCCACATTCCTCCCCGGCTGCCACGGCCTCGGCCACGCCACCTACTGTGTCGTGGTCGGTGATAGCGATGGCCTTGAGCCCTTTGACCTTGGCCAGTTCAACGATCTGTCTAGGGGTGAAGCCCCCGTCAGAACAGGCAGAGTGGATGTGCAAATCCACTTCGTAATTGGACCCAGCGATAGTTAATCTCCTCTCTGATCTCTTATGCTGACGCCCTAAAAGTTATGCCGTTCTCGGACGCTTGAACCTCTTCCAGATCAGCTCTGCTATTGCTCCCCCCTGTGTCCATCTCTCAAGGCCGAGACGATAACCTGATCCACCTTGTCCACCAGGACAAAATGCATCTTCTCCCGAGCCTCTTGGGGCAGGTCGTCCAGGTCCACTTCATTGCGTTTGGGCAGGATGACCGTTTCCAGGCCAGCCTGGTAAGCGGCCAGGACCTTCTGCTTGATCCCACCCACGGGCAACACCTGACCGCGCAAAGTGATCTCACCGGTCATAGCCAAATCCGAACGAACGGGCCGGCCACTGAAGAGCGAAGCCAGGGCCGTGGCCATGGTCACTCCTGCCGAAGGGCCGTCTTTAGGGATCGCCCCTGCCGGCACGTGGATGTGGACGTCGCTTTCGGCGAAGGAATCTTCGTCAATGCCCAGTTCACCAGCTTTGGCCCGGATGTAACTCAGAGCGGCCTGGGCTGACTCCTTCATCACATCGCCCAATTGGCCGGTGACGGTGAACCCGCCCTTGCCCTTCATGCGGGTAGCCTCAACGAAAGTAATATCACCACCCACCGGTGTCACTACCAGGCCGGTGGCCACACCGGGGATCTCGGTGCGCTCCGCCACTTCGGAGAAGAACTTGGGCTTGCCCAAGTATTCGGTTACGTCATCCTCTGTCACCACTACCGCCCCCGCGTGTCCCTCGGCTACCTTGGTGATCACCTTGCGGCACACGGAGCCGATCTGCCGCTCCAGGTTACGCACCCCAGCTTCGCGGGTGTAGTCACGGATGATGCGCCGCAATGCGTTATCGGTGAACTCGATCTCCTCTGGTCGCAGGGCATTCTCCCGCAACTGGCGGGGGATGAGATACTGCTGCGCGATGCGGATTCTCTCCTCCTCGATATAGCCGTCCAGTTCCAGGATTTCCATCCGGTCCTGCAGAGGAGCGGGTATGGGACCCAGGGTATTGGCCGTGGTGATAAACATCACCTGAGACAGGTCGAAAGGCACGTCCAAGTAGTGGTCACGGAAATCCGTGTTCTGCTCCGGGTCCAACACCTCCAGCAAAGCCGAGGAGGGATCGCCGCGCCAGTCGGTGCCCACCTTATCCACCTCATCCAGCATAAACACAGGGTTTTTGGAGCCCACCCGGCGTATGGCCTGGATGATACGTCCCGGCAACGCCCCTACATAGGTGCGCCGGAAGCCACGTATCTCGGCCTCGTCACGGACACCGCCCAGGCTCATGCGCACAAACTTCCGCCCCAACGCCCGGGCAATGGACTGTCCCAGCGAGGTCTTGCCCGTCCCCGGCGGACCCACAAAGCAAAGGATGGCTCCCAGGCGCTCCCTGCGAATGTAATCTCTGGGTTCCTCTTCAGCTTCGGCTTCGCGCTCCGGCTGTCGCTCCAGGCGCATCTTGCGCACGGCCAGGTATTCCAGAATGCGCTCCTTGATCTCCTCCAGGTCGTAGTGGTCTTCATCCAGGATCCGGCGGGCGCGGGCGATGTCCAGATTGTCTTCTGTAGCCACATTCCAGGGCAGGTCCGTCAGCCAGTCGAGGTAGGTTTTGATCACGGAATACTCGGCGGCGGCAGTGGGCATCTTGGCTAGGCGATCCAATTCGCGCTTGGCCTCCTTCTCCACCTCCTCGGGCATTCCGGCCTCGGCGATCTTCCGCCGGTATTCCTCGACCTCCAGGCTCTGCTCGTCCTCCTCGCCCAGTTCCTTTTTGATGGCCTTGAGCTGCTCCCGCAAAAAGTATTCCCGCTGCACCTTCTCCATCTCCGACTGGGCCTCGGTGCGGATCTTCTGGCCCAACTCCATCACCTCTATCTCGCGGTCCAGCAGAGTCATCAGTTTGTGCAACTTGTCTCTGACGTTATCCAGTTCCAGGATCTCCTGGGCGTCAGCCATTTCCAGACGCAGATTGACGGCCACGGCGTAGGCCAGTTGGCGCGGGTCATCTATGCCTGCAATGGCCATGACCACTTCGTTAGGCACCTGAGGCATCAGCGAGATCAAGCGGCTGATGGCCTCAGAGATGTTGCGCACCAGGGCTTTCATCTCTATCGTTTCTTCGATCTGGTCGGGCGCAGCCTCGACGCGAGCCACCAGGTAGGGCTCTGTCTGGATGAACTCCCGGATCCTGAAACGCTCCATGCCCTGAGCTATGAGGAACACTGTGCCATCAGGAGCCTTACGCAGGCCCATGATCACAGCCAACGTGCCCACGTTGTGGAGGCCCTCGGGTTCCACGTCCTTCTTTTCCATATCATCCTTGACCGCCACCATACCGATGGGCCGCTTCGACAGCGCAGCCTCGTCTACCAGTTTGATGGAGCGAGCCTCGGTCACCACCAGGGGCGAGACGGTCAAAGGATAGAGTACAGCCCCCCGCAGGGGCAAGATGGGCAACTCTTCCGGAACCTCAAAAGCCGAGGGCGTGGCTTGCCTCTGCTCTACTCCGGTTTTCGGTGTCTGTACCTGTTCCGCCATCACGCTCTCCTCCCCTCACTGACCACCGTCACCGGCACCCGACGGGCTTGCGCTTTGGGCAGAATCACCTGCAGAATGCCATCGCGATAAGTAGCCTCGATGCCGGCCTCGTCCACTGGCTGGGAAAGGCGGACCACAGCCAGGAAAGGCCCATAACGCATTTCCAACTGGTGGTAGGTCAGCTTGGTCGCCAGGTCGCGCCGCTCTCCAGAGACAGTCAATAGATTGCCGTCCAGACAGATCTCAAAGTCCTCTTCTTCCAGTCCCCCCACTTCCACCCGTACCACCACACTGGTTTCCGTCTCATAGACATCGGTGGGTGGGTGCCAGACCTCGCCGCGATGCCTGAAGACGCAACGGCCGCCCAGTCGCGGCACCCGCAAGAGCCGCTCCATCTCCTCTTGCATCCGCTGCATTTCGTCAAGCAAATCTCTCGTCAACATGCCTGCCTCTCCTTTTACCCACACGCTTTACATTGCACTTCTCAGATGCCCAACTCGCCGCGCAGTTGCATGAAACGAATGACATCGCCACGCCGTAGCATGCCTATTACCCTGTTCCCCTCGACCACCGGCAATTGACCTACATCGTGGCTATTCATAGATGCTAACACGGTATTACCGTCGTCCTCAACCGATACGGTAGCCAACTTTTCCCAGGGGGTCATCACCTCTCCGACCAGCGTTGAGGTCCATTGCTGCCGAGGCACGGCCCTGACATCATGCAGGCAGATGATTCCCCTCAGACGGTCGCCATCAGCCACGGGATAGGCGTGATCGCGACGGCGCAGGACATAGTCATCCACAATCTGCTGGATGGTGAGAGCAGGGGAGACTGTCTCAAAGTCGCGGGTCATCAGATCCCCAGCCCGAACGTCCCGCAGCATATCGCGCATGACCACCTGACGATAACCGCTAATTGAAGCGTTGCGCAGGAACCAGCCGATGAAGGCTATCCACAAGCCATCAATGAAAGCACCAGTGAAGACCTGCCAGATGCCCCACAGCATGAACAGCAAAGCGATCCCCTGACCAAACCAGGAGGCCGCGAGGGTAGCCGCTCTCAGGTTGCCGCTGATCCCCCAGATCAAAGCCCGCAGCACCCGCCCCCCGTCCAGAGGGAAGCCGGGGATAAGGTTAAAGAAAGCCAAGCTGGCGTTGATCATGGCCAGATAACGAGCCAGGGCACCCACTGGCTCGGAAACCCCACGCACCGCCAGCCACAAAATCCCGAAGGCCAGGGCTATGGCCAGGCTGGAGAGGGGCCCCACGATGGCCATGAAGAACTCCTTCGTAGCCCGATCGGGCTCTTCGGTGATCTCGGCCACGCCACCGAAAATGAACAGGGTGATGCTGCGCACCTTCTCCCCCTGGCGGATGGCCACCAGCGAGTGGGCCAGCTCGTGAGCCAGGACCGAGGCGAAGAAGAGGACGCTGGTAGCCACCCCCACCGTCCAGTGCAGCCAACTATCCCAACCAGGGTACTGGGTGGGGAAATACGAACCGGCCAGAGTCCAGGTGATCAACACAAAGACGATGAGCCAGCTCGAATCAATGTTGACGTCAATGCCGAAAATCCTGGCGATACGCCATGTTCCTCTCATCATTACTTTCCTTTCTCTGGCTGTTCCTCACGACGATAGGGTACGGGGATGTATTGCACCGAAGGGCGACGCTGGGGTGCCTGGCGATATAACTCCATCAGGTCACAGACCTCGTCAGGAAGCTCAGTGGTCACGTTCAAACCCAACTCGGCCGCCTCTTCGGCACTGATAGGATAATCATGAGTCCACTGGCCACAGCTCAGTGCCTCGGCAATGGCCTTGGCTTTGTCCTCGGGCACATCATTGCCCATCAAGATCTCCACCACAGTCCTGTGCACTTGCGTCATCGCCTTCTTGGCTATATCGGCCAAGATCAGGGTCTCGTCGTCCATTTCATTGATATCCTTGATCTCAGGCACCTTCAAAATGGAACTGGCCGGGAACCGACCCAATTGGGGGTCCACTGGCCCCAGCACGGCGTTCTCATCTAGGGCGATCTGGTCAGCGGCCAGGGCGATCAGAGTGCCACCGGACATAGCATAGTGGAGCACGAAGACAGTGACCGGTGCCCGGTGGCGCACCAGGGCGTGGGCGATTTGCTCCGCAGCCAACACCAGCCCACCAGGGGTATGCAGGATCAGGTCAATGGGCATATCGCTCGGCGTAAGGCGGATGGCCCTGAGCACCTGTTCCGAGTCCTCAATGTCAATGTAGCGAGAGAAGCCAAGGCCCAGGAAACTGATCATCTCTTGGCGATGGATGAGAGTAATCACCCGCGAGCCGCGCTTCTTTTCCAATTGGCGCATCA
>JBGVTF010000189.1:0-7171 GCA_041862415.1 Anaerolineae bacterium
GGGCCAATACTCCACACTGGGAACAGGGAGAGGGGAATCGGAGGGACACTTGCCACGCCCCGCGACCTGCCGCGCAGTCTCCGGGCAGGGGCATAGTTGACAAGAAGATTACTTGCATTGTAAAATACCATCAGCAGTCTGATCAGGGATTCTTTGGGGAGGATGATACAAAGATGCCCGAAGTTGAAACACACAACCTGTTTGAAAGACCAACTTTGAACACACAACATTTTCGCCTACCTCTTCACATCTCCGAGCGACGCCTGCTCCTGGTGGGCCTGGACCTACTGGCCATGAACGGCGCCCTGCTTTTGGCCCTGGCGCTACGGCCCGAATATAGCCTGGACTGGCGACTGGTCGCCCGACGGCCATTCTGGTTCCTGCTGCTGAGCATCCTCTGGCTCCCCCTGGCTTATGCCTTCGACGCCTATGACCTGCGCCTGGCCGGTCGGTTCTCCATGGCAGCGCCAGCGGTGCTCAAAGCCGGACTGCTCACCGTGCTCATCTACCTGCTGACCCCCTTCCTCACGCCGGTCCTACCCGCTCGCCGCCTGGCCCTGGCGGCCTTCGCCCTGCTGGTCATCGCCTTACTTCTAGCCGGGCGGGGCCTCTACGTCCTGGCCCTGGCCCAGCCCTTCTTCCACCGCCGCGCTCTCATCATCGGCGCCGGCTGGGCCGGCCGCACTGTCGCCCATGCCTTCTTCCAGCATGGCGACGGCACGTATCAGGTTGTGGGTTTCGTTGATGATGACCCGGACAAGCAGGAAACTGTGATCATAACCACAGACGGCCGAGAGCAGACCGCTGCGGTCGGCCGTCAGCAGTCGGCGATCGGTCTCTCCGTCCTCGGTGATCGCCACACCCTCAAGACCCTGGTCACCCAACACCAGGTCTCAGCGTTAGTCCTGGCCATCACACACGAGGTAGATGGCGAGTTATTGCAGATCCTGATGGACTGTCTGGAACTAGGAGTCGAGATTATTCCCATGCCGGTGCTCTACGAGCAACTGACTGGTCGGGTGCCGGTGGAGCACATCGGCGGTAACTGGTATGTGGCTATGCCTATCCACCATCCAGGCACCAGCGCCCTCAACTGGCTCGTTAAGCGGGCTGCTGACATCGTCCTGGCCTCGCTCGGCATCCTGTGCCTGGCTCCAGTGTTTCCCCTCCTGGTCCTGGCGCTATATCTGGACTCACCCGGCCCCATCTTTTACACCCAGGAGCGGGTGGGCAAGGGCGGTCGGCGCTTCCGGGTCTACAAATTTCGCTCGATGGTGCCCGATGCGGAAAAGGACCAAGCTGTATGGGCTCAGGAGAGGGACCACCGCGTTACCCGCGTCGGCCGCATCCTGCGCAGGACCCACGTGGACGAATTCCCCCAGTTCTTCAATATCCTCAAGGGCGAGATGAGCGCTGTCGGCCCTCGCCCTGAGCGGCCAGAGTTCGTGGAAGAGCTGGCCCGTGAAATCCCCTTCTACCGCGTCCGCCACGCCGTAAAGCCCGGCATGGCTGGCTGGGGCCTGGTGAAGCAGGGCTACGGCGCTTCGAAAGAGGACGCGCTCCTTAAGCTCCAGTACGATCTCTATTATATCAAGCACCAATCGCTCTGGCTGGACGCCGTCATCCTGCTGAAGACCATTGTGGACACCCTCACTTTCCGGGGGCGATAGGTATGCCCCACGACCGCTGCCAGCAGCACAGACAACGAGGAACTCGTACTCGCATCCAGAGTACCTGCCTGGACCGTGACCGAGGCAGATCATAGGATAAACAGCATGGCATACATCTTCAAGTTGCTTCGACGTTCACGCCTGGTGCAAGACTGGGCGCCCGTGCTCCTCTGGATGGCCGGCATCTTCTATTTCTCCGCCCGTCGCGCCCCACTGGGCTTTCTTCCTGCTTCGCCCGGACGGCGGGTATCCGTCGGCAAGATGGCCCACTTCGTTGAGTACGCTGGCCTGGTCATCCTGCTCTATCGCGCGCTGGCAGGCAGGCAGCAGCAGATAGCAGATAGCCCAGAACAGGAGAAAAGGTCAAATCGCAACAGCCAAATCCCGATGACCAACGCAATGATCGGCCGTCAGCGACCTGTGGTGAGCTCAGCCGAACCATCGGTGCCCGTCTTCACCATCGCCTTTGCCTACGCCATCCTCGATGAATTTCACCAGGAATTCGTCCCTGGCCGGGGGTTCGATTTGTTCGACATCGGCTACGACTTGGCGGGCATGACCGCTGCCCTGGGGTTGATTTGGCTGTGGAACCACAGAGCATAGGTGGGCGCAGCGCGCCCTCCGCTATTATAAGAGAGTTGCTTCTGCACACGGATCTGGGCATTTCTAGTATTCGTCTTTGAGAGGAGTTAAATTGAAACTCGACGTTGCTATTATCGGTGCCTCCTCGGCCGGTCTCTACGCTGCGGAACAACTGGCCCGAGCAGGCCGGCGCGTGGGTGTCTTCGAGCAACATGCCGAACTTGACCCCGCCTGCCGCACCCTCATCGTCACTCCGCAATTGCAGCGCCTGTTGGGCTACGTCCCGGACGCAGTTGTGCTGCACCGCATCCAGGTCATGGCCATGGCTACGCCCGGCGTCAGCGTCCGCGTGGAACTGCAAGACCCGGACCTGATCGTTGAACGTTGCCGCCTGGCCCACCTGCTGGCTGGCCGGGCGCAAAAGGCCGGCGCCGAGCTATGCTACGGCTACCGCTTCCAGGGTTTGGAGCCCCATCCGGGAGGTGTCGCCCTCCACTTGCGCGCTGCTGGCGGCCAGGCGGCCACTGTGGTCGCTCAGACTGTCATCGGCGCCGACGGTCTCTTCAGCGAGGTGGCTGCGGCAGCGAATATCAAGCACCCTCCCGTCGTTCCCATCCTGCAGGTCAAAGTCCGGCTGCCGCCCGGCTGGGACCCGGCCGTCACCCAGGTCTGGTTCGACGCCGACGAAACCCGCTTCTTCTACTGGCTGATCCCCGAGTCGGTCGAAAAAGGCGTGGTCGGGATGGTGGGAGACGACCGAGCCGAGACCTGGTCCCTGTTGCAGAGCTTCCTGGATCGGCATGGCTTCCAGCCTCTGGCCTATCAGGGCGCCCAGGTAGCCATGCATCATCCGCAGTTGCGTCCCTGGGAGCGGGTGGGATCAGCGCCGGTACTGCTGGTGGGCGACGCCGCTGGCCAGGTGAAGGTCACCACCGTGGGCGGTACCGTCTCCGGTCTGTGGGGCGCGGCGGCCGCTGTGCGAGCCTTGTTGCGGGGCACCCCCTACGCCCACGAGTTGCGCCCTCTCAAACGCGAGTTGGACTTGCACTGGTTCATCCGCCTGCTGCTGGACCGGTTGGACAACCCTGGCTACGACCGACTGGTGAGCAGCGTCACGCCGGCCGTGCAACAGTTCCTGAGTCGCCGCAATCGCGATGAAATGGCGGGGGCTTTCTGGAAGTTGCTGCTGCTTCAACCCCGTCTGCTGGTTCTGGGCCTGCGCCTGTTGTTGCACCGCTCCGGCCGTCGCCGCCTGTCCCCAGAGGCCATCGACGCCCGTTTTGGGAAGGCAAAACAGGTGCAGAGGTATCGTTCAGAGCCACGGGCTATCAGCCACAAGCCATCAGCCACAAGAAATGCGAGGTTGAGGTGAGAAGCTCAGCCGCCGCAGAGGAGTTGACCGAACCTGCACGAACACAAGAGGCCGCCCATGTGGGCGGCCTCTTGTATGGCAGCTAAGGGATTTCACTACAGGGGTGAGCGACGGGATTCGAACCCGCGGTCTCCTGGGCCACAACCAGGTGCCTTGACCACTCGGCTACGCTCACCACGCGATTGCAGTGCTATTATACCACAGAAGTCTCTTTCGGGCAAGACCGGCTTCTTCGTTACAACAAGCGCCCCAAGCGCTCAACCGGTCTTTTTTCTCAAGGACATCATTTGCCAGATGGAAGGGGATGGGTTATAATGACTCATATCAAGGAGGGGCAATTTGAAGCTCTCAGTCATCATGCCAGTGTACAACGAACGAGAGACCATCGGCGAGATTCTGCGGCAGGTGCGGGCGGTCAAGGTAGTGATCCCTGGCAATTATGTCATTGGCCGTGAAGACGATTCCCCTCTGGAATTGGAGAAGGAAATCGTGGTCGTTGACGATGGCTCCACCGACGGCACCCGGGACATCCTCCAAGAGGAAGAGCAGAAGGGTAACCTGAGGGTCTTCTATCACCAGTTCAATCAGGGCAAAGGGGCAGCGGTACGGACGGGGATCGAGCAGGCCACGGGCGACATCCTGGTCATCCAGGACGCCGACCTGGAATACGACCCCCGCGACTATCCCAAGCTGGTCCAGCCCATCGTCGAAGGCCGGGTGAAGGTGGTCTACGGCTCCCGGTTTCTGGGGCCGCGCAAGGCCATGCTGTTCTGGCACATGGTGGCCAACAAGATCCTCACCCTGACCACCAACCTGCTCTACAACGCCATCCTCAGCGATATGGAGACCTGTTACAAGGCCTTCCGGGCCGAGGTCATCAGAGACATCCCCCTTCGCGCGCGGCGCTTCGAGTTGGAGCCCGAGATCACGGCCAAGGTGCTCAAGCGGGGCTATCGTATCTTTGAGGTGCCTATTTCGTATTATGGCCGCGAGTACTACGAGGGCAAGAAGATTGGTTTCTGGGACGCACCCATCGCCTTGTGGACACTGATCAAGTACCGATTTGTGGATTAGAGCGCGGTTGAAACCGCTCTCCGAGGGCGCTACGCGCCGGACGACCGCCTGCGCGGTCGGGCTCCGTCGGCGGAGGCCGACGCCCGGCCAAAGGCCCTCAGGAGCGACTTGAGTCGCGCTGCTTGAGAATTGGAAACACGAGGGTCGGCTCTGTTGTTCGTGGCGACCCTTCGTGTCGTGTCCAACAACACGATTGGGCTATGAGAGGAGAGAGAAATGAAAGCGCGCTCACGCCTCCTGGTTTTGCTGTACAGTTGGTTCTTGATCGCAGTTGTCGTCACGGCCTTCTTCAAGTCCAGAGCAATAGCAACCACAGACTATGCCCGACAGACGGGTCAGCCTTGTGCAGCCTGCCATACGCGCCCCGAGGGCGGTGGAGAGCTGAACGCTCAGGGGCTCGCCTATGTCCGGGGAGGATATCAGTGGCCGGTTCCAGCAGGCGTTGAGGTGTATACTCCCTCGAATGCGGCCAAGGTCCTGAAGTTGCTCTTCGGTTACACCCATTTGACGACGGCTGTGATCTGGTTCGGCGCCATCTTTTACCTCCACGTCATCGTGAAAGTTCAGAAGCTGACGACGGGAATGCCCAAGGCTCCGGGAATTCTTGGCTGGGTTAGCATTGCCATCATGGCCCTGACAGGCTTCGCGCTGACCGTCTTCCGCTACCTGGAGACGGGCTCGGTGTTTTCTGGCACCTTTGGCATCGTATTTATCATCAAGCTTGTCCAGGTTGGCATCATGGTGATCGTCGCCCTCATCGCCACTGTGGTGCTCAGTCCACGTATGCGCCAGAGTATCCACCCCAGCACTGCGCCCAGCTCCGCGTCCGGGGAGATGACACCGGAGACACTTTCTTCTTTAGAAGGCAAGGGTGGGGGGAGAGCTGTCATAGCGGTGAGCGGCAGGCTCTACGACGTGACAGACAGCCGTCTGTGGCAGAACGGCGTTCATCTCCGACGCCACCAGGCTGGCCAGGACCTCACCGAGGCGCTCCAAGAAGCGCCCCACGGCGAAGAGGTCCTGGAGCGAGTTCCGATGATCGGCGAACTGAAGGTGGCTCCTGCAAAGGCGGGGCCACGCCGGTCGCGAGCGCAGAGTGTGTTCGTGGTCTTCGCTTACGTGAACCTGGCTCTCATGTTCGGCATCCTTCTGTGTGTCGCCTGGTGGAAGAGGGGCTTTACCTGGACTGCGAGCTCACTCGCCAGAGATATCCCGACGACGGTCGTGCTCTCCGAGGCCTCCTCTGACTGCATAACGTGTCATCGCTCCAACGAGCTTATGACAGCCCAGATCGTCGAATGGGAGCGCAGCGTTCACGCCACGTGGCAGGTCGGCTGTTACGAGTGTCACCAAGCTGAGGAGGGAGAGCCAGACGCGATGGACCATAACGGCTACACGGTCAGCGTTCTGGTAACCCCAAAGGACTGCGCCCGATGTCACGTCCGCGAGGCGGAAGAGTTTGCCGCGAGCCGACACTCGCAAGGCGGTGATATCCTGGATTCTCTCGACAACGTGCTGGGCGAGCAGATCGAGGGCCTGGCCGCTACGGTGATCGGCTGTCAGCAGTGCCACGGCGCTCCCGTGCAGGTCATGCCAGGAGGGGCCTTGTCGCCCGCGAGCTGGCCGAACACTGGCATCGGCCGCATCAATCCCGATGGCAGCCGAGGAGCCTGCTCGACGTGCCACACTCGCCACCTGTTCAGCGTCGCCGTGGCCCGCGAGCCCGATAGCTGTGGCAACTGTCACCTGGGACCGGACCATCCCCAGAAGGAGATCTATGAAGAGAGCAAGCACGGCATCGCCTTTGTAGCCAACCGGGAAAAGATGAATCTGGAGGCCCAGCCGTGGGTGCTCGGACAGGACTACTCGGCGGCGCCGACCTGCGCCACCTGTCACATGAGCGCCGTCCCTGGCCTTTCCGGCAATCACGATGTCGGGCTTCGCATTGCCTGGACTTTGCGCCCCCCGATCTCGGCTCGACAGGAGAACTGGGAAGAGCAGCGGGAGAACATGGAGCAGGTCTGCCAGCAGTGCCACTCCCCTGGTTTTTTCGATAATTTCTTCAAGCAGTTCGACGACGCTGTTGAACTGTACGATGTCAAATTCGCGATGCCTGCGCAAGAGATCACGCAGCACTTGCGAGAGGCCGACAGGCTCACCGACGTAGATTTCGATGAGCAGATTGAATGGACCTACTTCTTGCTGTGGCACCATGAAGGACGCCGAGCACGCCATGGCGCGGCGATGATGGGGCCTGACTACGTGCAGTGGCACGGCTTCTTTGAGGTTGCCGACCGCTTTTACAACGAGTTCGTGCCTCAGGCTGAAGCGCTGCTTCCCGGCGTCACGGAGCCTTTCTTGGAAGAGGAATACCACCAGTGGCGTACGAGCGAGTAGAAGGCAGCGCCATTCCGGCAGCGATGAGTGTCAAGGGAAAGAGTATGGCCCCCGATGACGGGGGCTGCGAGTAAGG
>JBGVTF010000190.1:0-20882 GCA_041862415.1 Anaerolineae bacterium
GCGTTGTGCCATAGCGCTGCAGCTTGCATCCCCACCCTGCCATCTGAGTGCCGAGCCAGCCAGCGATTTTCTGATGCAGACTCCAATTGCCAGGCCGCCGGAGCCCGGCGGCTCGAATCAGCCGCTCGCGCTCTGCCTCTCGCAGCAGGTCTTTGTACTGCTCTTGACGAACTAGAAAATCTGTGTAACTCAGCATGATGGGTTCTCCTTTCTTTTTATCCACAAAGTCAAATATTTAAATACTTCCATATTTCGCTCCCCAAAAAGAGGTCACAGCATTATGTCGCCTATCATGGGCATTTTTTCCTAATTCCGGCGCAATCGTTGGCATATGACTATCCGCGCGCTGAACACTTCAACGTGGCTCTGCCTAACTGCATCATGAGCACCCATAGCCCGACTCGGGCTCAGGGCCACAGGTAGGCTCCTTCTTGCGGGTGAGGGCTGCGTAAATCATCGCGGCAGCGCACCCTACACCGCTGTCCACTGTGATTGCGCCGGTTGGACAGTTAAGCTGGCAGGCTCCACATTCCATGCACGCTTCGGGGTGGACGAGCTGGGCCACGCGGTCGTTCGACGCGAACACGGCGTGTGGACAGACGATGCTGCACATTCCACAATTGATGCACAGCTCTGGATTGTATTCGAGCGTATTCATGCTCGTGCTACGTACTGGGGCACAGGTGGCGGACACGGGTTCACTAACCATTGCGATGATCCTGCCTTTCCTTACCCGAATAGTCCGAACACAGTAAGAGCGATGGTCAAGACGACGCCTATCCCAAAAGTCCAAGCCATTACGGGGATGTAGGCGAACATCTCACGTTTGACCCCGCTTTTGGATGTGAATGTGGTCGAGCCGGTGAAATTCAGCGCCAGGAAAGCGGTCAGCGGGGGCAAGCCTAGCAGGTATCCCAGAGTCCAGCCAACCCGTAGCCACAACGCGGTACCTGGCTCACTCAGAAACGCCGCCAAGGCGAAGGGGAGCGCCACCACTCCGCCCAGGATGAACCCTTTGGTGCTGAACTGGTGGGTCGGCAGCCAGGGGAGCAGGATAGGGAACAAAGCCACACCGGCCAGAACCGCCGCGACCACGCCCGCAGCCGCCAAAGGGCCGATAATCAGGAACAGCACGGTCGCGGCAATCGCCATAGGGAGCAAGATGTGAACCAGTTCTACCGGAATCAGAATCAAGCGATCGCGCAAGGTAAAGCGCACCCGACGCATCTCCGGCGTAGCCTGGCGGGTCTTGAGGTATTCCGGCAAGTCAGCTGCCCGTACCGGCCCATACTCGACTTTGAACCCTGAACGCTTCTTGACCTCGTGCGCGGCAACACCAGGTGCGCCCAGTTGCGGCAAGACTAGCACACGGTGATGGACGACCTTGTGAAGCGCGGTCACTTCAATTCGATGCACCAACTCGTCAGTACCGAAGGTTCCCTTGCCGGCAGCACACCAGACGTTGATGCCATAAGTGTTCAACACCAGGATATAGCCGTCCATTTCAGCCAGCGCCGAGCGCAGTGCGTCAAAGCTGAGCGTGTAATTGGCGGTCACGAAAACCGGCGAGTCCGCGGTAGGATTGCCCAGGGCGTACAGCCCCGGCTCGGCCCGATGTCCATTGCGGTTAACGCCCCAGCGTGCCAGAAAGTGGTCTCAGCGATTCGCCAGGGTGATGATGCTGATTGTGGGTTGAATATGAGACATAATTAAATATTTAAATACTTCTATATTTTGTCCCTAAAAAGGAACCCAAAGCCTGCTAACTTCTCTCACCAGCGCTTAGGGTTCTCTCTCAACAGTATATGACGTTTCGGGGATGAATTTGGCCATCAGCATGCCGCAACATTCCTGGATGTTATCTTGGTTGAGGGAATAGTATACCTGCTTGCCTTCCTTGCGGCTTTTCACCACCTTAGCGCCTTTCAGTATGTTCAAGTGGTGGGAGATGGTAGGCTGAGACAGGTGGAAGGCATCGGCAATGTCGCCCACGCACATCTCCTGCTCTCGGAGCATCTCCATTATTTTCTGCCTGGTGCTGTCGCACAGGGCTTTGCAAAAGTCAACGCATTGGTCGGCCATTTTCATTCACGCCAAATACATAGATGAATTTCAATACGTCTATATATTACCACACTTTTGGGGGTTTGTCAAGTCCCGAACCTTAAAATTTCCGGAACTCGTCACGGCCCCAGGTCGCGTACGCTGACGTCATCGAAGAGGGTAGCTCCGCCCTGGGCAGGCTGCGGGTGGTGGGCCTTGAGGAAGATGGTCATGGAGGGACCGGTGGCGGTGACTGTTTCCTCAGTGTGCACCCAGGCATCTTGGGCTACTTCGTCCCAGGGGAACCATTGTACGCTGGCTGCCTGATGGTCCTGTCCTCCGCTGAGGTCAATCCCCAAAGCGAGTTCCACTGGAGAGGCGCTCTTGATGTGTTTGCCCCAGGCCGATATAGCATAGCGATGGCCAGGGATGACGGAAACGGTGCGGTGGATGCCCGCCGTGGTGGCAGTGAAATCGAAGGTCAGTTCCTGGGAGCGCTGCCCACGATGGACGTTGGCCGGGTTCTTGTTCTCGTTGAGGCACGAGGAAGCGGGGTTACCGGGGGTGACGAAAGCACTCCACCCTGTGGCCACCGCCCATCCGCCACAGTCCTCGCCCAAAGGCGAAGACCCTGGTACGAAGCCCTCCTCCATGTCCCAACTCCCCCCTTCCAGAGGCGGCATGGTCGGTGCAGGGGCAGGCGTATCTGTAGGTGGGGGGATAGGGGTATCGGTTGGAGGCGGCGGGACCGGTGTGTCGGTGGGAACGGGCTCAGCCGTCGGTGTGGCTGGCACTGGGGTATCGGTCGCAGGGAGCACGATGGGCGTCGGTGGAGCAGCCACAGTGATCGTAGGGGGCGGCGGGATGGCCGGAACTGGGGTATCGGTCGGATCAGGTATGCCGTTGGCGTGTGGGGTCTTGGTGGGCGTGGGGGTGGGGGGAGCTTGCCGGGCCAGGGGCAAGTAGCCACAAGCGATCACACTCAGTACTACGACGGCCAAGATACTGGAGACAAGGGGCCGTTTTCTCACAACGCTGGTTCCTCTTGGGATGCTTCTTGGGGCCCCTGTTCCTCCACCGGCACGATGCGGCGAATCTTCTCTGGACTGTCCACCCGCTCAATGAAGAGGGCACCGTTGACGTGATCTATCTCGTGTTGAAAGGCCCGCGCCAGAAGCCCCTCTGCTTTGATGCGTATTTTCTTTCCATGCCTATCGAGCCCTTTGACGGTCACCACGGCAGCCCGGCGCACGTCGCCCACAAAGCCCGGCACCGAAAGACAGCCCTCTTCGCTTTCTTCTTCGCCAGCGGTTTTGAGGATTTCGGGATTGCACAAGACGTACAGCTTGCCGCTTTGGGGGTCTTCTTCATTCTCTGGCAACTGGATGACGATGACCTGCTGTGACACGCCGATCTGCGGTGCGGCCAATCCCAACCCAGGGGCGGCGTGCATGGTTTCCACCATGTCATCTATCAGGTTCTGCAAGGCCTGGCCGAACCGCTTAACTTTCTTTGACTTTTGACGTAGGATGGGGTTGTCAGCCCGGACGATGGGACGAATAGCCATTGAATCTCCCTGGTTGCTCTGGAATTTTGGTTCAACGGAGCCTATTATAGCCTTCCTGGCCTCCGTTGTCAAGGGTCGAGACGCCGCGGGCATAGTTCAGAACTTTGGGCGAATCGCATTCCGCTCCGGCGATGGCGGGAGCGGGGCGGTACAGACAGCAGGTTTAAGCCGTTTACCTAAGCTTTTGACTTGTACCCGCGCCGCTTGCCGCAAGTCGCACGCTGCAAGCTGGCGCTTGCCACGAGCTGGGACCGTACCATGACCAATTTCCCATTGACGTAGGGTATGCTGACGTGATAAAATTGAAGCGCAAAGATTCGATGCAGCCAACACACTGACCGTATGCTTTCCTAAAGGTGCTCAAGCCATCGGGATGGCAGACCCATTGCCGCTGCTGGGGAAGCCATGATGGAGAGATTGAGAGCCTTCGCTTTTAGAGGCTAGGGGAAAGGAGAACATCTTGTCTGAGCGCAAGCAACCCGGCTGGCGAGGTAAACCCTCGCCGCTGATCATGCAGCGGATTCATAGGGGAGAGGAAAGGGACCTGGAAGGCTATGATCTGACCGGCGCCGAGTTGAGCGGGGCCAATCTGAGGTTGTGCTTCCTGGCAGGAGCGAATCTGCGTAGGGCCAACCTGAGCGATGCCAACCTGGAGGCGTGCTTCCTGGCCGGGACCGATCTGCGCGAGGCCAACCTGCGCGGGGCCAACCTGCACAGGATCATGATGTGGCTCACCGACCTGAGCAAGGCCAACCTGCGCGAAGCCAACCTGCGCGAAGCCAACTTGCACAAGGTCAACTTGAGCGGGGCTGACCTGACTGGTGCACAGTTAGATGAGAAGTGGGCCAAGATTGTCTCTCTCCTCACCAGCAAAAAGGGCAAAGGTCAGGATTTTTCTGGCTATGATCTGAGTAGAGTCGACCTACGCGGGGCCGACCTGAGCAATGCCAACCTAGAAGCATGTTCCCTGGCCGGGGCTGACCTGCGCGGGACCAACTTGAAAGGAGCAATTCTGGCCGGGGCCGATTTGACCGGGGCCGATTTGGAAGGGGCTACCATGCCCGACGGCACCATACACGAATGAACACAAACTGCGACAGGGTTGCAAGCTCGTGAGAACACATCTGTACAAAAACAAAGGGCCTCTCCTGTAATTGAAGAGGCCCTTTGCTTTGAGGGCGTTAGTTAGTACTGTTGGGTGACCACGAACACCTGGCCCTTGACCTTGCCTCCGGTCGCCTCATAGTTCTTCCAGGTCGCGCACGTTCCACAGGTCATGCGAATTGGCTGTTCCTCGGCTGAGTAAGGGGAACCTTCCCAGTTCTCGAACTCGCCTGTCTTACCACACCTGGGACACTCGTAATGCAATTTCTCTGGCATGGGGGAAACCTCCTGTTTGCTCGCTCTTGGGATTATGCATCAGTGCTTGCAGATAATTATATACCCCTTTGCTCTCTCTGTCAACTTGCGATCTAGGGCCTGCGCAGCAGGCTTCGTCGTGAGCGCTCAGCCGAACGGTCGGGGGGTGGATGTCCCCCCACAATTCTCTTCCGTACTCCCCGATTTTCGCTGCGCAAGCGCGAGCCCCTTTTGCTGCCCCTAAGCTCAATTTATGGTATAATACAGTGGCATTTTCGGCCAGTGGGGTTGCCACAAATATCTTTACCTATGGAGGATGCGCTATGAATCCCGTCGCTTTTCAAATTGGTCCATTTGCCGTGCACTGGTACGGCATTCTTATCGTGGGCGGAGCTTTGCTCGCCGCTTACATAGCCACCATCGAGGCCAAGCGCCGAGGTGAGAACCCCGATCACGCCTGGGACGCCCTGACCTGGTGCCTGCTCTTTGGCATCATCGGTGCCCGGCTCTATCACGTTTTCTCCATCCCCGCGGGCTGCACACCAGAGAGTTTGTACGCGTGTGGCTGGTATTGGTACCGACGGCATCCCATTGATGCTATTGCCTTCTGGCACGGTGGCTTCCGGGGGCTAGCCATCTATGGCGCAGTGGCCGGTGGCGTTTTGGCCATCTTTGTCTACACCCGCTACGCCAAGCTCAATTTCCTGCGCTGGCTGGACATCGGTGCCCCCGGCCTCATTTTGACTCAGGCCATCGCTCGCTGGGGCAACTACATCAACCAGGAATTGTACGGCCCCCCTACTGATCTGCCCTGGGGCATCTACATCTCTCCCACCCACCGCCTGCTCGGCCTCGAGGCCTACGAGCGTTTCCACCCCGTCTTCTTCTATGAATCCATGTGGAATCTGCTGGGTTTCATCGTGCTGATGTACGTGGGCCGCCGCTTCGCTTCCCGCCTCCTGGATGGTGATGTGTTCTTCCTTTATGCCATCTGGTATCCCTTTGGGCGCTTTTTCCTCGAGTTCCTGCGCCCGGACGCCTGGAAGATAGGCAACATTGCTACGGCCCAGATCATCGCTGCGGCATCCATCGTCATCTCGCTGGCCTTCATCATCTACCGGCACCGCAGAGCCGGATTGCAGCCCCAGCCAGTCGCTGATGAGGAAAGCGACGAGGCAGCCGAGGCCCCGTAGAGGGCCTCTTAGGGCTCACAAAAACTCCCTGATTTGCTCCTGCCGGATTGCAAATCCGGCAGGAGCGGAAGTTATTCTTTTACGGACGCTTACCACTCTTGCACCACTATGGCGGCACTGGCGGTAGGGGCTGGTGGACTGATGAAAATCGCTGCCAAGCTGATCCCGGCGACCTTTGTGAAGCGGGATAACCGGTTTCGGGCCACGGTCCGGATGGAAGGACACCTGGTTTGGGCCCACCTGCCCAATTCGGGCCGGCTGAGGGAGCTTCTGGTACCGGGACGGCGTGTGCTGCTGGCCGCAGCCCAGGCTCCGGGGCGGCTGACCTCCTACGATCTGCTGATGGTTGACCTGGGCGGGACTCTGGTCTCCATTGATGCCCGAATGCCCAGCCGCCTGCTCCGCGAAGTGCTTCAGGCTGGCCGGCCGGAGGAATTCGCTGGCTATGCCATGGTGCGGCGCGAAGTGACCTATGGGCAAAGCCGCCTGGACCTGGCTCTGGAGGGAGGGCCAGACGGCGAGCGATGCCTCATCGAAGCCAAGTCGGTGACCCTGGTAGAGGACGGCGTGGCGCTCTTTCCCGATGCACCCACCCAACGCGGCCGCCGCCACCTGGGTGAACTGGCGCGGGCCAGGGCAGAAGGCCACCGGACGGCGGTGGTCTTTGTCGTGCAGCGGGACGATGCCGTCAGCTTCTCGCCCCACGAAGAGGCCGACCCTGCCTTTGGCCAGGCTCTGCGCGAAGCGGCTCAGGCTGGTGTGGAAGTCTATGCCTACAAGTGCAGGGTGAGCGAGAGGGAAGTGACACTTGATGCCCCCTTGCCTGTGATTGGTCTGGCGGTATGATTTGAGGTGACAACACGTGGAAAGAAATCCGCGAAGGAGACTGCTCTGGGTCTGAAGAATCGCAGCATAAGCCGCGCCTTCTGTGGTCAATCGTAAGGAACCCTGCCGGCTGCTTGTCCTGGTAGATCGTGAAGGTGGGCTATTCGGTTGGTGAGGTCATAAAGGCATTGAAAACTTCGGGTGTGCTACAGTGGCATAAACAACGGAATGATCCATTCGCTAGCGGCTGGTCGGCATCTAGCAGAAACATGAGTTGAGCTCTGGTAGGAGGAGTTTGCCAGGACGTTTGTCTCTACTGTCACGGTGATGCTACATGTAAGGTTCTGGTTCTATTGAGAGGGGGCGGCCAGAGTATGGGTAAGCTTATTAACCTGTTGCTATCTGCTTTGCTAGCCCCATTGATCTATTCATTTTTATATGAAGCGTGCTTGTTCTTTATTGCGAACGCTGATTTCTATTTGGTCAGTTGGTTTACCTACGGGTTTCTATTTTATATTGTGATATATATACTTATTTTGCAGCATATAATTGATTTTATCGAGATTTTCGAACATGAATTGGGCCATGCCATAGTGGCATGGTTGTTTCTCAAAGACGTTCGAGAATTCTGGGTGAGTCCCGAAGGAGGAAAGGTAAATTGGTTAGATGGTTCCGATTCATTGATTACCTTAGCACCTTATTACTTGCCTGTGTTTACTATTCCGCTAGCAGTAATCCAGCCGTTTGTGTTTTATCCAATTCATCTGATAATTGATTTCCTGATAGGATTTACACTCGCCTTTCATTATGCCGCACTTTTTAGAAAAGAATTCAGGTGGAGTCAATCTGACATTAAAAAAACTGGACGAATATTCTCTTTCTGTGTTGTATGTATTCTAAACATCATTGTTCTTGTAATTATACTATGTATAGTTTCTCGTAATTACTTGGGCATACTGAATTACTTCAAGAATTCCTTTGCCAGAACGCCGGAATCCTACCAAACTGCACTCCGGATATTGACCATGCTGAGCGATCTTGCAGACCAACTCTTGCACACTGGTTGACCTGCTCCGAACACTGCTGGCCAGGCTGATAGCCGCCCTCGGCGTCGGCCCCGCTTCCCTCCGTGCTAGAGCCTGGCTTTGACTGGCAAGTGCAACGGACAACCTCGGAAAGAAGACGCGCTATGCTCTCACAAGCTGCAACACCAGGGGCTCTATAGGGTATCGTAGCTTCGCCTGAGGCAGCCGCCTCCCGGACCCGAACCGAGGCGTGGACGCCTGAGCCGACCAACGCGCCTGCGTTGCCGTCCACCGGAACACCCCGCTCCCATGTCCCCGCACGGCTCCCCCACCTCTCTCCCCACGCTCGTCTTGTCTGCGGCCCCTGACCCTGAAACCATCGCTGCTTTGATCTCGCTGACCTGCTTCTCCCGCGGCGTGGCCGACGTACAAGCCGCCGGGCGAGCCGAGGGTGGGCAGGGAGGGGCCACGTGCCCTCAAGACGGATACCAATAACCTGAAGGAGGTGGCTCCGGTAATGGAATCCGTCCTGTGGGCCGTGCCGAACTGCCAGTCTTGCTTTGGAAGCCAGTCGCTTATTTAGGCGCCGTGTACTAGATCACCGTCTGGCCGCAGTACTCGCACTTGTCTGAGCCCAGCTCGATGCTGCCGCCGCAGTTGGGGCACTTCATCATCTCGGGCTTGATGGAAGCGCCCAGCTTCATCATCTCGGCTTCGGCCTGGGCCACCTGCTCGCGCAACTCTTTGCTGCGGGCCAGGTAGGATTCGGCCGGGACCTCGCCAGTCTGGTGCGCCTTCTTTAGCTCATGCAGGCTCTCCAGGTACATCTTGCGCTTGGCCCGCAGGCCCTCGATGGTCATGTCCTCAGCGCTGTACTGCAGCTTGGGAGCTGGGGCAATGCTGGTGATGGCCCAGGCCCCGGCAGCGATGGCCAGGCAGGCGATGAATCCAGCCACCAGGGTATTGTACCAGAAAGGAGCCTTGATCATTTCCATTTGCAGGAGGGACACCTGTGTTCCTGCAGCCACCGCAATCTGATCTTCATCGGTCAGCTTGCCGGTATCCAGGCGGGTTATTTCGCCGGCAAAGCTCTTGCTGTGTATGCTGTTGCCCTGGTGATCGTAGATGGCCAGCTTGCCGCTATCGTTGCCCACCAATATTTCCTGGCGGCCATCGTCGTCCATGTCTATAGTGGCGATCTCGCTAACCCTGCCACCGGGCGAGGCGCTCATCAACTTTTGCCCCTGGTGATTGTAGACCACCAGCGAACCCTCCCTGCCTCCCACTGCCACCTCTGTGGTAGCCGGGTCGCCATCCACCTCGACGTCTCGTATCTCCTGCACTCGTTGGCCAATGGCCTGCGACCAGAGCAATGAGCCATCGCTGCCACTCAGAGCCCAGACCGAGCCGTACTCGCCGCCCAGTATCACCTCGCTGCTGCCATCTCCTTCCAGATCGTAGGCCCGTAGACGGCGCAGGCGCTCCGGGAAAGGCTCCGGACCCCACACCAGCTGCCCCTGTCCATCTAACAAGAGGAACAGGCCAGCATAGCTGGCAGCGGCCACGTCGGTCGTCCCAGCCAAGGGGACATCGTCCAGACCGCGGACGTAAGCGTCTGCGCTAGATGTGGGGCTGGGGAGGTCGTATTCCCACAGGATCTCGCCCTGGCTGGAGAGGCAGACCAGGTGGCCGCTCATGTCGCCAGCCACTACCTCCCGTACCTTGTCTCCCTGCAAGTCAACTGAGGTGGCCCGCGAGGGCTCCCCAAAGATAGGCAGAGCTCGCGTCCACAACTCCTGTCCCTGCCCGGTGTAGGCCGTGGCTGTCACCGATTCCCCTGATGGCACATGGATGACCACAAAGTCGTCGGTGCCATCGCCGTTGAAATCGCCCATCGTTGTTGCGACCGGCGCCTGGTAGGTTCCAGACCAAATTCTCTGTCCCTGGGTGTCGAGGATGGCCACTTCGCTCTGGCTCTGCAAGAAGACGTCCTTGACCTTGTCGCTCGTCAGGTCAATGATCTTCATGCTCTCCGCTCCCGAGAAAGAGGCTGTCCAGACCTCCTGGAAATCCCACTTCTCGCTGTCGGCGGACCTGGTGAAAAAGAGGATGACGCTGATGGTCATCACGATGACCATCAAGACGACAGCCAGCACAATAGTAACGGTTTTGTTCATGGTAAAGCTCCTTTCAGGGTGTTGACTCCTTGCTTTTTATCAGCACTTCCCACGTGCCTTTCTGGACGATTTTCCCTTCCTGGTTGATCAGGCGCAAATCGAAGGTGACGCTGCCTCCCCCCAGTTTCTTCAGTTCTTTCTTCTCTCTTACCTTGAGCTTGAGGTGGATGGTGTCACCGATGAAGATCGGGGCGCTGAACTTCCATTCCAGGCCGCGAAAGAGCAGAACCGTCTCTTCAATAAAGCCCAACTGCGCGCCCAAGCCAGCAGCGTAGGAGAGACCCATCAGACCATGGGCCACGCGCCGGCCAAAGATCGTCCCTTTGGCGTATTCCGCGCTGACGTGGATTTGGGTCCAGTCGCCGGTGAGGGCGGCAAAGCTGACGATGTCCGTCTCGGTGATCGTCCGTCCGGCGCTGATAATTTCGTAGCCGACCTCAAATTCCTCGAAGTACATGCCCCGAGGGGTGTAACCAGTTTGTTCAGTCATATCCTCCTCCTTTGCTTGTTTTAGATTGGGTTTAGGTGCAATACGGTTTACTTAAGACAGCGGAGGCGGCTCCCACGCCGCCGGGCATGGGAGCCCGGCCTGCTAGGTAAACCGTATTGGGTTTAGGTGTTGACTGTGACGTTGTAACTCCTGTATACAGGCATGGCCAGTTCCAGGCCCCGCCGTTCGAACTCTTCAACGATGGATCGGCGGAAGTCGTTGGTGGTAGCAAACCACAAGGCTGCAGGGGTGTAGAACATGACGGTCAGGGCGATGACCCCATCGCTTATGTCTGAGACGTAGAGGGAGATGTCTTTTTCTGGCACGCGCCGCTCCTCCCCTTCGGTCAACTGGCGCAGGGTCTCGATGGCCGCACGCAGGTCGGTCTCCTGGGAGATAGGCACTGTCAGGTTGACCCGGCGTTCCTTATTGATGGTGTAGTTCACAATGGGGGTGGTAGCCACAGTGCTGTTGGGCATGGAAACCACTGGCCCATCAAAGGTGGCGATCTCGGTGGAACGCATGGAGATACGCTCCACCGTCCCGCTGAAGTCGCCGATTTGGACGGAATCGCCGCGTACGAAAGGCTGATCCAGCAGGATGAAGATGCCGGAGATAAAGTTGGCAGCCACGTCACGGACGGCAAAGCCGATGGCAATAGTGGCTATCCCAGCCGCGGTCAGCATGCTGTAGAGCACCTCCCTGAGATTGAGGATGGCAATGGTCACCAGGATGCCAATAGTGATAATGAGATAATCCAGCAACTTGTCCAGCGTCTTCATGTCGCGGGTGTCAATGTCTATCCCTTTGAGCCGCTCGTTAAGCCTACCCAACACGCGGGATAGATAGCGGACCAAAAGCCAGACCGTTGCCCAAGTGATGATAAGCCCCACAATCCGCCAGCCGTATTCTGCTTTGAGCAGTACTCCCCAATTGATGCCAATACCTTCCATGATAGCTCTCCTTGTATCCCACTGGGGGAACCTTGCGAAGGTTTTTGGGAACCTTCGCAAGGTTTCTATACCTAGCCAGACATGGGGTGGATTCCCCGCCGCACAGCAGAGTGGTAGAGAAAATTCATGAGCAGGACCAGAGGGAGATGGTGCTGGGGCGGGCAAAAGGCACGGCGTAACAGGGTAGGTAGGGAATAAAAACGCCGGTAAGCCCACCACAGGCCTTCCTCCAGAGCCTGAGGGCTCATGCGGCGCGGGATGAACAGGGCGTGAGCGTCGTCATACTTGGCCCAGTCGCGCTCGATGATGCGCCCTTCCTCCTCCATACGTTGGGCAGCTCTGGTGCCTGGCAGGGGTACATAGGTAAAGAAAGAGGCCATGGGCAACCGGTTCTCCTCCAGGAAGCGCACCGTGCGCTCGAAGACGGCCTCGTCGTCATCGTCCAGGCCGAAAATGAAACTGGCCCAGACATGGATGCCCGCCTTTTGGATGCGCCGGATGGCCTCGGGGTATTCTGCTGGCCGGTTGAAGGTCTTACCTGCCTGCTTCAGGTTCGCCTCTGAGAGGCTCTCCAGGCCGATGAAGAGGGCGAAGCAGCCGCTCTTCTCAGCCAGGTCCAACAGCTCTGGATCATTGGCAATGGTCAGGTTGGCCTGGCTGAGCCAGCGCAGCCGAAGTGGAATGAGGGCCTGGAACAACTCCTTGGCCCGGCTGCGGTTGGCGGCGATGCTGTCATCCACGAAGAAGATGTTCCGACTGCCAATGGCCTTCACCTCCTCCACCACCTCCTCGACGGGCCGGAAGCGGTAGGTGCCGCCGAAGAAGCTGGTCACGGCGCAGAAGTCGCAGTGGAAGGGGCACCCCCGCGTCGTCTGGACGGGGAAGAAGGAGGTGAGGTAGCGGTGCATGGGTAGAAGAGAAAGCCTGGGCCTGGGCAGGCCCTCCAGAGAAGGGTAGCCATTCATCCGGTAGCGGGGTTGCAGGTTTCCCCGTTGAGCGTCTTCGATAACCGTGGGCCAGATACCTTCGGCCTCTCCGATCACCACAGCGTCGCAGTGTTGTAGGGCCTCTTCAGGCAAGGTCGAGGCGTGATGTCCGCCCATGACCACCGGCACACCACGGCGTCGGAACTGGCCAGCGATCTGATAGGCGCGTGTGGACTGGGTGATGACAGCCGTCAGACCCACCAGGTCCACCGGCGCATTGAAATCAATCTCCTGGACGTATTCATCAACGATGGTCACTTCGACGTCAGGAGGTGTCAGAGCAGCAATGGTGGGCATGGTCAGGCCAGGCAGCCAGGGCCAGCGAGGTTTGTAGACCTGGCCTCCATTGAGGAGGTGTGATGGTTGGATTAGAAGCAATTTCATGGCGTCACCTCGTCTCAATGGATTATAGCAACAAGACCCTTTGCTGTCAATTCCCAATTGCTATGAAAAAACGGCAGTGAAAGATCACCGCCGCTTGCAGTTTGTCGAGCACGTCAAGTCGCCGCTTTCTCTTCCAGAATGCGCCCATGCAATTCGGCAAAGGTCACTGGCGGGGTGACGTCGGCACGGCGCTTGAGTCGCACGGCATCGCTGGGACAGGGGATGGCGCATAGACCGCAGCCGATGCACACCGCCTCGTCCACGACTGGAAATTCGTCACTCATGGCCAGTGCGTCCACCGGGCAGGCTTCAATGCAGTCGCTGCAGCCAGCGCATTCCTCCTCGTCGGTGGTGCGCAGGAAGTAGGTGGCCATAATGTCGTCGCGAGACAGCCGCCGCCGAGCAATGGGGCCGACGTTCCAGCAAGCGTGTTCACAGCAGTTGCAGGTGTGTTTGATGCCCTCCTGCGAGTTGTCAACCATGTGCACCAGCCCGCTCTCCTCGGCCAGGCGGGTGATGGCCAACGCCTCGTCCACGTCAACCTGCCGGGCCATCCCCCGCTCGATGAGGTATTCGGCCAGTTCATCATATTTCATGCACACTTCCAGCGGGTGGTCACAGAGGGCCTTGCCTAGCAACTGGGCGGTCATGCGGCAGGGGCAATGGGCCACGGCGATGGTGCGTGCCCGGCGAATAACGGCTTCCATCACCTCGTAAGGATACACGGCCTGGAACGGGCCTTTGACGGCCTCGTTGACGGGGATGTAGCGGTAAGCTTTGGGTGTGGTCCCGTAGGTTTCCTGGATTTCCGGCGAGCGGAAGTATCTGACTATGCGTCCGGCCATGTCTTGGGCGTGGGGGGTTCGTTCGCCTTTCCAGAAGAAGGATTGGGGGAAGCCGTAGCCCACCTGGTGGAGGGCGTAGCCCGGCTGCCCATCGTCGGTGGTGCCGGAGAAGAGCAACCCTCGCCTGGCCAGTTCCTCCAGAATGTCCGCCACTTCCTCGACGGGTCGGCCCAGGTTGGCGGCCACCTCGTCGGCTGTGGCCAGCTCCAGCGGGATGCGCGTGTTAGGCACGGCCAGGGCCACCTCGGCCTCGGCCGGGCTAAAGTTGGCCTGCAAGATGTCCACCAGATCGTCCTTGAGTGGGTAGCCCATGCTCAAGGCGTGCAGGTGGTGGGCCAGTTGGGTGTAGGGGGCAGGGGTGATTGGTGTGCCTCCGGGAGAGTTTTGGCAGTCATCAAGGGTCACGCGGCCCAAGCCTCCTCATGCATGAACTCGCGAATGGGATGTGAGGTCAGGTAAAGGTGATACAGGCCAGCCCACATCATCAGGTCGTCATCGTCGCCCAGCTCCCCGGCCCGATAGCGCCGATAAAATTCAATGGTGGAATAGCCGTACTTGCGTTCATATTCTTGAAGTTGCTCGCTCAGTTCTTCAAAGCTGATTCGACGGGGTTCGAACATAATTTCACCTCGACTGGTATGTTCTGGCTAATAGTATATCACTGAACAGAAGGAGATGTCAAGGGGTACCCAGGCCCAGACGAATCGCCTTCCACACGGGGTGTGACGTTAGCCTCACGAGCCTCTTCCGGCCGTCCCGTCCAACCTCTCCAGCAATTCCTCCAATTCATCGTATTCCTCGAAGACGGCATCGGCCAGCAGCCGGCCGTCTTGGCGATGGCTCACCCCCAGAAATAGGACCGCCTTCATGCCCACGGCCCGGGCCCCAGCCAGGTCAGTCTCTGGCAGGTCGCCGATGTGAGCGGCCTTCTCGGGCTGGACTTCCAGGATGGCCAGAGTGCGCAGGAACTGTTCCGGGAGGGGCTTTGTCGCTCCGGTCTCGTCGGAGAAGGTCAGGACACGGAAGCAGGGCAGCAGGCCGTCGCGACGGAGGAGTTCGCGCAGGACCCGCCCCGGAGTCAGCCCCACGTCGGAGATGAGCCCCAGGCGGTAGCGCCGGGACAGGCGGGGCAGGACCTCGGCCACGCCGGGGACAGGCTGGGGCGCACCGCCGTGCAAGTAAATCTCCTCCATAGGCCGGCGCAGCCCAGCCAATACGCCCTCGGGCAGGTCCGCTTCGAGAAAGGCCAACATCTCGCGCAGCCAGCGCTCGACGGTGAGAGGGCGATGCTCCTCCAGCCATAGACGGTCTAACACAGACCAGGCTTGATGGTAGGCCGCTTCGAGGGCCGTCCAGGGGCGCGGCTGTGAATGGCGGGCCAGAACTTCCGCCAGCAGGTGCAACCGTTCATCCCGGGCGGATGTGTTCTGGTAGAGGGTTCCCCAGAGGTCGAACGTCACGGCCTGCAGCATAGATTGTGCCTCAAGTGATCTCCTCGACGACGCGACTCAACGATTTGGTCTCCTCGATCCACAACCGTATCAGTTCCACCGCGAACTCGTAGCGGCCTGTCCCAGGTCCCGTCTCCCGAACGATGTCCCGCTGGACTAGCTTCTTGGCGATTTCAGAGACCTCGGCCGGGTCGATCCGGAGGCCGTATTCCCCTAGCAAACCAGCGATGGCCCCGCGGGTCCCTGGCTCGCCAACAGAGATCAGGCGGGTCAGGGACATCAGCACGGCCCGCTCCTTCTTGGTGGACTCTGCCCATAGAGAGGCCAGGTGTGCCTCTCCTAACCCCACGATCTCCTCCAGGGTGTGATTCACGTCCTGAATGGTGATGTAGCTGAGCCGTTCCCGGTTATAGAGGTTGACCAGGGCGTGGCATAGGAGTTGCAGGAAATAGGGATGCCCGGCCGTCGCCCGCAGCATCTTATCAATGGCCAGGTCGTCGTAGAGCAGGCCGTAGCTCTGAACCGGCTCCACGATCAGCCGCTGAGCTGCCTCCACGTCGAGGAAGCCCACCCGCCTGTAGAGGGCGATGTTGAAAAGGATGGACCAGTAGTCGGCTGTCAGTTCTTCCAGGCGATGGGTGCCGGCGAAGATGAAGCCGATCCCTTCAAGGTGCTGCATCAGATGGCGCAGATAGGGAAACACTTTCTCCTCCAGGTCTCCGCTCCGCACCCGCGCTTCCAGCTCTTCGAACTCGTCGAAGAGGAAGAGGAGCGTCCGCTTCCCCAGCGCCGCCCGCGCCTCGGCCAGCAGCTCTCGCTCGAAAGCGTCGGTCGGTCGTGCTTCAAAGGCGGCCAGCGACGGCAGCGCCACCCTGACCCCACGCTCCGCCAGGCTGCGCTGCACCTCCAGGCCGATGTCGTAGAAAAGGTTAGCAATCCCTGGCTCAATGCCCACCGCCTGGCCGTCAATGAAAACCGGGACGACTGCCTCTCCCAGCCGCAACGACAGTTGCCGCAGGATGGAGGTCTTGCCCATCCGCCGCTCGCCTACCAAGATGAGCACGTTTTCACCGGTTGGCCTGCCCAGGTTCTCCAGGATAAAAGCGAAAACGTCCTCACGGCCGAAAAAGACAGGGCTGCCGGCCCGCAGCGGCTTGCCGGTGGCATAAGGGTTGGGGATGGGGCGGAAGACGGTCGGCGGAGCCACCAGCCGCACCCGGTCGGCGAAGAGCTCCGTCTTGCCTGCCTGTTCCCGATCGTCGTAAGTGACACGGAATTCAGCACGGAAAGTGTCAACCGATGGCGACGGGCGCGCCCGCAGTTCGATGTCGGCGGTGCGGCCAGCGGGCAGCACGGCAACCTGTGCCAAGCCGTCGCGCACTGTGTACCCCGCGCCGGGCAGGAGTTCGACCACCAGATTGGAAGCCGGGCTGCGCCCGACGTTTTTCAAGGCCAGGACCAGGACGATCTCTTCGCCAGCGGCGACGGCCCGCTGGGTCTTGAGGGCAATGGCCAGTTGCGCCCGGCCCCGCAACCCGGTCAGGGCCCCGGTGACGACCGCCAACCAGTTGATGACGACCTGGATCAGGATGGTTTGCTCAGGGCCAGTGAGGTCCGACCGGGCCTGGCGATCGCAGCGCCCCAGGGTCTCAATCGCCTCGGCCAGGTAAGCAATTCTATCGCCGCTGCTTTCGACCTGTTCGAAGTTGCTCAGCAATCGGCTCACCTGCCTCAGTTGGGCCAGGAGCCGGGCAAGGTCGGCCAGGAAAAAGCTTGTACTGAGCGTAGTCGAAGTATCGGAGTCTCCCAGGATGGCTCCCAGGCTCCCTAACCGTCCGCTCAAGGCGACAATGTGGGGGACAGAGTTGGCTTCCAGGGCGTTCAGGCACCCCTCGTACAGGCTCTGTAGCTCGTCTGCCCATGGCAAATCCTTGCCTGAGGCCAGGGCAGCCAGGATCATACGTAAGCTTTCGACCAGGACATCAGGGCGGGTGAGCATCAAGTAGTAGCCCTCGGCCAGACCGGCTATCATCTCGTCGCCGGTCTGGCGGGCCAGGCCGGGCAGGTGAGGCAGGAGGGCCATGGCCCGCGCCTCGTCGGTGACTAACTGGTGCAGTTCCGGCAACAACGTCTCCGGCTCCAGGGTCAGGCGCAGCAGAAAAGCCTCGGCCTGACCGACCGGAGAGCGGCGATAAGCCCACGTCCGCCGGGCGATGACCAGCAGCAACGTCGGGATGGCGCCGACCATGGCCAGGGCCAGGACGTAGCGACCATAGAAGACGTACCAGGGGGCGACTGGGATATCCAACGGACCGACGACCGCCGCCACAATGCCGTGGCTCTGCCCATCGTCCCAGGTGAAGCGAAAACGACTGTCGCGGCCCGCGTCCCAGGTGTCAAAGGGGTTAGGCAGGTTCCAGCTCAGGGTGCCTTTCCCACCCAGCGCAGTGGTTTTCTCTTGCGCCAGCCAGGTCCGGGCCGACGGGTCCCAGATTTCCAGCGTGACCTGCACATCGTCGCCGTCCGGGTCACGGACGCGCACGCTGTAGACGTAGCCCCCGCCGACCGGCATCACGCGGGGCGCGGACAGCCAGGGGACTTGGTTCACCGCCAGCCCGTAGGCCTGCACCAGCCCATCTTCCATGCCCACCAGCAGCTCCTGGCGACCGTCGCCGTTGAGGTCTGCCGCGTGGAGGGCGTTGACCCGTTCCCGGCCCTTCCCCTGCCAGAGGAATTGGCCGTGGGCGTCCAGCAGGTAGATCCCGCCCTTGACCGTTCCCACCGCCACCTCGACCTGCCCGCACTCTGCTGGATAGGCTTCGCACTCGTCGTCCAGGCTTCGTGAGCGCTCAGCCGAACGGTCGGGGGCGTAAATGGCGCCGGGCACCTCGTCCAGCGGATACGACCAGGCTTCCACGCCCGTGGCGTCGAGCCGGTAGACACGCCGGTCGGTGCCCACGACCATCCCATCGCCCAGGGCCTGTCCTGAGTAACGCCGAAGGGCGACGCCGATGATCCGCTCGGCCTGGGTGTCGGTGCGCCAGGTTATGGTCCCATCCCCGGCCTGTAGCCGGTAGACGCTGTCGCCGGAGCGAGCGATCACGTCGTCCTGTCCATCATGGTCCAAATCGGCCACGGCCAGCCAGTTCACAACCCGTCCGATGTCCTGCTCCCAGAGCAGGCGCCCCCTGTCGTCCAGCCAGGCCACCCGACCGTCACCCAGTCCCACAATCATCCCGGCCATCTTCTCCGAGACGCCCACCGCCTGCACCGCCCGGTCAAAGAGGTAGGACCACCGCTCCGCGCCATCTTCGAGGGCCAGCAGCATAGCCCGACCGTCCTCCAACCCGACGGCGATGCCTGCCGGTCCTGTTGTAGTAACGACTTTAGTCGTTTCCCAGGCGACAGCTCGTAGCGGGCAGTCGAACGTCCGTTGCCACAGGGGGGTGCCGTCGCCAGCCAGCAGGTAGAGGTGGCGACCGGCGTGAACCAGAACCCTGCCAGGCCTGCCGTGAGCCACGTCGAACGGCTTGCCGGCGCTCACGCCGTCCACGACGTCGGCGGCGGCGAACTGCCAGACCATCGCCCCTTCTCTGTCGAGCAGGGTAACCTTCTTATCCCGCCCACCGACGATGACTTCCCACTGGCCGTCCCCATCCACGTCGCCAGCCGAGAGGCCGGTCACCGCGCCCCGGGTGGCATAGGCCCAGCAGAGACGGGTCGCCGTCGCCCCGGCCGGGGAGCCAAAGACGGAGAGGACGCCCTTGGCCCCGACCAGCACCTCGCCGTGCCCATCGCCGTTGAGGTCGGCGTAGCGGACGAGAGTCACGGCTCCGCCCACCGGGTACTCAGCCATCGGCTGCCCGTCGGCATCCAGCAGATAGACCGGGCCGCCGGTTGTGCCAAAAACGATTTCGGGCATCCCATCCGCCTCCGGGTCGGCCACGTCCAGACTGGAAGCAGCGGATAGGGTGGGGAAGCCGGCAACGAAGCGCCAGGCCTCGTCGCCGCCGGCCGTCAACTGGACGACGGCACCCCCCGAGGCGACCAGCACTCCCAGGCCGTCCCCGGCCCACAGACTCTTCGGCGGTTCCTCGATGGGGTGCGTCCAGCCTCGTGTTCCGTCGTCTTTGAAGAGAGTGATGGCCGTCTCGGTAGCGATGATGACCTCGTCTCGCTCATCTCCGTTGAGATCGGCGGCCCGGGCGGCGACGATGGGGCCATCAAGGCCATGAGGCCAGGCCCGAGTGGTCCCATCTGCCTCGATGATCGCCACTTGGGTCTCACCAACGGCCAGGATCTCGTCCGCGCCATCGCCATCCAGGTCGGTCACCTGCACGTGAGGGGTGCGCAGGGCATAGGCCGGCCAGCCAGCCAACTCGCTTCCATCGTCGTCGAGGGCGACGGGGCGTTGGGCGGCCAGGAGCACTTCCTGTCGTCCATCGCCATCCAGGTCGAGGAGAACCACGCCCCAGAGATCGTCCCGCACCGAATGGGACCAGAGGAGCTGGCCGTCCGCTTGCAGGACGTAGAGGTGGCTGGTGGGCAGGATGCCAGCGGCGGTGACGAACACCTCCCGGGTCCCGTCTCCCTCCAGGTCGCCAGTGCTCAGGCCGGTCACCCAGTCGGTCTCAACGTCGAAGGTCCAGGCTGCCTCTCCTTCAGCACGCCAGAGGGTCACCCGCCCCTCGTCTGTCCCGGTGATGATCTCAGCCCAGCCGTCACCGTCCAGGTCGTCTACTGTCAGGGCCATCAGGTGGCCCTCGACTTCGACCTGCCAGTAGGGGCCGACGGCCACGCCCTGTTGGGCGAGGACAGGGACAGTAGAAAGCGCAAAGAGGACGAGCAGCGCCAGCGCTGCCGTCCTCGCCCCCAGGTACAGAACCCTTGCGAAGGTTTGTGAGCAAATTTCAGGCCGGAAGTGTCCTCGCCCGCCGAGAATCACCCTGTTGATAAGGCTACTCGCAACCTTCGCAAGGGTAGGCTGAGGCATTTTATTTTTCCAGATATCTGGCGAAAAAGTGTGGAAAAGTATCATAAGGGCGTATCCAGATGTTGGGGGAGCGAGCGCCGATTGAGTAGCGTAGCGTATCGAAATCAAGCGAGCGGCTCTATGGGCAACCCGCTTGGCCTCGATACGTCGCTTCGCTCCTACTCGGCCGGCGCTGACTTGGCTCTTTTCCCGACACTCTCCCAGCTTCTGTATGCACCCGTATCGTAACATACACGCCGGCCGAGTGCCCGGATGGCGTAAAACACGAACCGTGAGGATGGTGATTTATACGGCGGCTTGAAAACGTTTTACGCGCCACGCGCCGTCCTGAGCCTGCCGAAGGGTTTCACGTGTTCAGCGCTCGCCCGGCAGCACGTCCACCCACTGACCATTCACCACCTTCTTGAAATAGACGGGCTGATCTAACAAATCGCCGTACTCGTCAAACTGAATCGTGCCGATCACGCCCTCGTAGGGCTCGTGGCGCAAGGTCTCCATGGCCGCAGCCACGCTCTCCCGTGTCACCTCGCCCGTCCCTTCGGCTCCGCTCAGGGCAGGCTCGGCGGCCTGGCGCACGGCGGCGATGATCAC
>JBGVTF010000191.1:0-4625 GCA_041862415.1 Anaerolineae bacterium
TCGGGGGGTGCTGCGGAGCGCACCGTTGCTGCTGATCGAAGGGCGATTGCAGCGGGAGGGGCACGCTCTCAGCGTGTTGGTGCATAGAGCGGCGGCGCTCGGATCCCCAGGCGCTTGAACTCGTTCAACATGGGTTGTTCGCTCCTCGGGTACCTTCACGTTAGCCCATGGGTTCCTCTGTCCTGTCCTTGATGGCCGACAGCATATCCGGCTACGTCGTGAGCCTGCCCTGAGCTCGAAGAGTGCGGCATTGCGCCGCAACTTTGGTAAAATTAGCTCCTCCTAAAGTGAGGAGGTTCATCAGACTCCCCTGGGGCAATGCCCAGATAGTGAACGACCGATTCCGGCCTACTTGGATCCAAGATGGGCTGTGCCTCGTCGGATTGCACATACAACTGATATTGAGGCAGCCCCATATTAGCACAGCCCTGATTGGCAAGCGTTACTATCACAGTGAATGCCTCGCCTGCTTTCAGTCTGGTGGTTGTAACGGATATGGTCATAGAAGCTGTATGCGTTTCGCAATGGTCGCTTTGCACAGGCGGTGAGGACACTTGGGGCGTTGGCGTCTGAGACGGTGCCGTGTCGGGAGCAGTGTCTGTGCTGGCGGGCATGACAAGCTGTTTCTGCAAACTGTGTGATGCCCTTCTCATTTCAGGGTACTCCCCATGGGCTGATCCAACCCACAAGCCCACCGTAGCGGTCCAGCGGGACGTTGAGCGGGTGCATCTCCCAGGTTCCTGCCTCGGCCAGCAGGTAAACCGGTGGTCCATCTTGCGAGACACTCTGGAAGCCCAGCCATTTTCCATCCGGACTCCAAATCGGATTGCCCCCCAGGCCCAGATGGTATTCTCCCTGCTGTCCATCAATCCGCGCGACCCACAGGCCCGCGTCGTCCGAAAGTGAACTGTCACTAAAAGCCAGCCACTTTCCGTCAGGGCTCCAGACCGGAACCGGTGGCCAGCCCATTCCCTGTGGTTCATAGGGGTGCAGAACCTGCGCGGTTCGAGCTTCCAGGTTGAACAGACCGACTCCCACCCGGGAACCTCCGCCCGCAGCGAGACTACCCTTGACAATCCAGGCCAGTCTCGTGCCGTCGGGTGACCAGGCCGGATGGCCAATCTGTACGCCTTCGTAGCCGGTCAGGCCGTAATCTGCTGGGGCAAAGACTGCTGGTCCTGTCTCCCAGCGATAGAGCCAGCCCATGCTACCGCTTCCATAGGCAATGGTCTGGCCGTCAGGAGAAGGCGCGAACTGCCCTGGCCCCGGACTGATGCCGTGTTCGGTATCCAGTATCTGGTATCCCTGTCCATCTGTGTTTATGGCGGTCAAATAGCCCACCGTACCAGGGCCGTGCTCGGCGCCTCCCTCTGTGGAGTTGAAGAGCACCACACCGGGCTTCTCCGGCCACCAACGGAAGCAGCATTCAAGGCGGTCGGGCGTACGGGTCAGGTTCCAAATCGCGCCATCGGTCCGATTGAGTAGCCACACATCTTGCTGGAGAGCGTCGTAGCTGAGAAGCTGGGTACCATCGGGGGAGGGGACGGCTTGGGGGTTGTTGTGGATCTGCACTGGTTGTCCGTCGGCGCTGATCAACCAGAGGCCGTCGAGGGTGCTGTAGACGAGCCCCGGGGGCAGATTCTTCCAGGCAATGGGCCGTGTCGGTGTGGCAGTAGCGGCTGGACCTGAGTCGGCGCTGAACTGCAGGGTTTGGGCAAAGACCCGGATGTGAGGCTGATCGGCCCAGAGAACAAAGTAGCGGCACGTGGTCCCAGCGATATCCACTGGCTGGGGATAGCGGACGATCAGGGCTGCTTGATAGTTCATACCTGCGGGCTGATCTGCCGAGGGGAGGATCAGGCGCGCTTCCTGGCCCTGTATTTGCAGGTTCTCGATGATCGGTCGGGAACCGTAGGGCTGCAATATGTGCCCGGCTTCACTTGCAGCGGCATCGTCTATGGTGGCTGCATCCATGGCGCTGATGTGGAAGAAACCGTTTATCGCAGCAAACTTTGTCTCGCCTTCGGGCCCGCCGTATCCGGGTACAGGCTGCCAGTCGGCGGGATATTGCAGGGAGATAGCATAGGAGGAATTTGAGTAGGTGTTCCAGAGGTCCATGTGTGGCGATGGTGTTGGCGTGGGAACCGGTAGGGGTGTGGTCCGAGCGTTCTCCGTCGCCGACACCACAATTGTGGCCTCAGCGCTTTGATCCGGCGCCGCGGTCGTCATCAATGGGGTCGGACGCGCGTCATCCGGTGTGGCCGTACGCTCGATGCCCACCTCTAGCGTGCCGCAGGCAACAAGTAGGAATAAGGTGAAGCCGATGAGCAAGAGAGTGGCAAGATGTCTTTGCAGGGCGAATCGCGTGTGCATAGGTGCCTCCTGTTTATTTCTGGCTATGGTTGAAAATGGACCGCTCCCTTGGAAGTGCCAAGCCAAATGGAGCCGTCAGGCGCGAAGGCCATGGCGTTGATCGTATCAGAGCCATGACCCGACCAGACGTTTTCCCAGCCGCTTCCATCGAAATAGGCAAGACCTTGGTTAGTGATAACCCACAAAACCCCGTCGGGCGCCACGGTCAAGGCGTTGATGCTGGCAAGGGAAAGGTCCCCAGCGATGGGGTACAACGTCCAAGACCGGCCATCAGTCCAGGATACAGAGCCTGTCCCGAGCATAGCCGAGGGATCAAAACAGGCCAATCCACGTTCTGGGGAAATACCCCACACCAGGCCGTCAGAGGTCACAGCGCCAACCATAAATGCGCCCGGGAACGAATCAGCGGTGTTGTAGGTCGTCCAGCTTTCACCATCGAAGCGGGCGACATAGAATGAGCCTTGTCGTCCCTCCCAACCGTTCATCCAGATTGCACCGTCTGGGGCAACCTCCAGAGAGTGGACTAACTTGTCGTAAACTGTCCATGACCGGCCGTCGAAGCGGCCCAAGCTGAAGCCGTTGGCAACCCACGCAGTACCGTCTGGCGTGAAGGCGATGTCCAAGACGTTGCCAACAGACAGATCCTCCCCACATCGAGCCACTGTTTCCCAGGCAGTGCCGTCATAGCGTCGAACCTCACATCCCACACCGGCCCATAGCGAGCCGTCAGGAGCGACAGCCAGTGCACGCACGTTAACATCGCCCAGGAGATACTGCCAGCCCTGACCGTCAAACCGACTCAGACCGCCGCCAGCGGGGCGAAAGGCGTCATCGCCAAAGCCAAACCAGACCACGCCGTCTGGCGTAACAGCGACGGCCGTCACCCGGTTCAGGGTGGGTCCGGTGCGCAGGGTGCGCCACTGGCCATCCTGGTACACACTGAGACCTCGATCTGTGCCAGCGGTGATCGTGCCGTCCGGTCCCAAAGCCACAGCTGAGACCTCGTCGTCAACCAGGCCATCCTCAGCAGTGACCTGCGCCCAGGTGGTTCCGTCAAAGTGGGCCAAGCCAGCGCCGTAGGCATGATAGCCGCCACAGGTGGCGATCCAGGGCAACTCGTCAGCATCAAAGGCAATGTCGCACACCCATTGGCCGCCTCCGGACTCGTAGGCCACCTGCCAGGTTGCGCCATCGAAACGCAAGACATGATCGTAGCCAATATGCAGCCACGGCGCTCCGTCTGGTCCTATGGTAAGAAAGCGAGCATTGGGTAGAGGCAGGCCATCTTCGGTTCCGTAGGTCGTCCAGGTGTCCCGATCTGGGTTGTAGCGGCTCACCCCACCCGTGTGGGTGCTGAACCAGACATCTCCGTTCGGGGCGACAGCCACGTACCAGACGAGATCGGCGGCCAAGCCATTGGCGACGGTGTAACTGGTCCAAGCCGTTCCATCAAAGTGGCTGGCGCCGCCCTGGGTGCCCACCCACACCGAACCGTCAGCAGCTACGGCGATGGCGTACGCGATATTGTTGATCAAACCGTCCGTCTCCGTGTATGTGGTCCAGTTTGTGCCATCAAAATGGCTCACGCCACCATCACGTGTTGCAGCCCAGAGCGTGCCATCAGGAGCGAAGGCAAGGTCGGTGACGTCATCCGAGGCTAGGCCGTCGGCGGTGCTATAGCGAATGTGCGTATCGGTGGCGAGATCCCAACGAACGACGCCACCGCCAGTCCCTACCCACAGAGACCCATCAGACGCAAAGGCCAGGCTGTGGATGTTGTTGAGGCTGGGGTAGCTGACCCAGTCCACATTGGCAGGCCTCTCCGTCATGAGAGGGGGAGGGAAGGGGGTGACTCGCGTCGTCGGGCTGGCCATGATGGGCGTCTCTGTCGGAGAGGGAGGAGGGGGGAACCGAGTAACCTGCGTCGTCGGGTTGGCCTTGAGCGGCATTGGCGTTGACGTTGGCGCTGCCCCTTTTTCGATACCACAGGCAGCGAGGAAGGGCAGGACGGAGCAGATGAGCAAAAGAGCAGCAAGACATCTCTGCAGAGTGAATCGAGCGTGCGTTGTCAGGACGATAGCAACTATATACCGCATGTGCCTATCCTTCAGGGCGCTCAGGCCCTTCTCGCTCACTCAGCAGATACCAGCCGCCAAGTGGATGAAAGACGATTACCTCATCAGCTGGCCCCTTAAGATAACAAGTTTGCCAAGAGTGTCCTCCGGATGGCAGAGCGTCATCACACTGAAAGA
>JBGVTF010000192.1:0-3859 GCA_041862415.1 Anaerolineae bacterium
TCCCCTTGCTCACGAGATCGGAAGGACTCACCCTACAAGGCAAGTAGAGCGGGGGAAAGCGAGCCGCAAGGCAAGCCGATGGGCCTACGGGTAAAGGATGGCGGAGGAAGCGAAGGCCAGCCTGTAACGGGTTGGATAGGGGTTGAGCCAGCGGGCTGCGACCGTGAGCGCAGGACGAGGGCGACATCACTCCACGCGAAAGCGGGCAGACTTCCGCCTGGTCGCTCATCACGAGAGAGTTTGGCGAACCGTCGAAGGGGGGAAGGCAGATGACGGCGGTGGCAACACTAGCTGGTGCACCTCCCTACCGGGTGGTGGACTGGAACAGCATTGACTGGAAGAAGGTCAACCGGAACGTAAGGCGGCTCCAAGCGCGTATCGTGAAGGCGATAGAGGAAGGGAGATGGGGCAAGGTGAAAGCCTTGCAATGGCTCCTGACCCACTCGCTTAGCGGAAAAGCCTTGGCCGTGAGACGAGTGACGGAGAACCGAGGCAAAAAGACGCCGGGCGTGGACGGGGAGGTGTGGGACACGCCCCAGAAGAAAGCGCAGGCGATAACACGTTTGCGCCAACGAGGCTATCGGGCACAGCCGCTGAGGAGGGTATACATACCGAAAAAGGATGGCAAGCGGAAAAGGCCACTTGGCATTCCGACCAAACTGGATCGGGCGATGCAAGCCCTCTACAAGCTGGCGCTTGATCCGATAGCCGAGACGACAGGTGACCCTAACTCCTACGGTTTCCGCCGAGAGCGATCACCGGCGGATGCCATTGCTCAATGCTTCCAGTGTTTCAGACAGAAGACGTCGCCGACGGCAGTGTACGAAGGCGACATACGAGGATGCTTCGACAACCTCAGTCACGAATGGCTGTTGGAGAACATCCCAATGGAGAAGCGCATCTTGAGACAATGGCTGAAGGCAGGGTACATAGACCGGAACGCGTTTTATCACACGGAGGCAGGGACGCCTCAAGGGGGGATCGCCTCGCCAGTACTGGCGAATATGACGCTGGATGGACTGGAAGCGACCATCGCGAACCAACCACACCGAGGAACGAAACGACAAGCCAAGCTGCACCTGATGCGATTCGCCGACGATTACGTGGTCACGGGGAGTAGCAAGGTGTTATTGGGAGAAGACATCGAACCTGGTGTCGTGGAGTTTCTAGGTGAGCGAGGGTTAGAAGCGTCAGCGGAAAAGACGAAGCTGACGGACATCGAAGAAGGCTTCGACTTCCTGGGGCAGAACGTTCGCAAGTACAAGGGGAAGCTCCTGATCAAGCCATCCAAGCAGAGTGTCAAGGAGTTCCTGGCGAAAGTGCGGGCCATCATAGCCGAGAATCAATATGCATCAGCCGGGCACTTAATAATGCAGCTCAACCCGGTCATCCGAGGCTGGGCCAACTACCACCGCCACGTGGTCAGCAAGAAGATATTCCAGAAGGTAGACCACGAGATCTTCCGGGCGCTCTGGCGATGGGCGAAACGGCGACATCGAAGGAAAAGCGCCAGATGGATCAGGAGCAAATACTTTGGCCGCTACTGGGTCTTCCATGGAGAAGTGTCCGACAAGGATGGAAACCGGAGAGAAGTCCGCATCTTCAGGGCGGCCAAAGTCCCCATCAAGAGACACGTCAAAGTGAGAGCGGCAGCCAATCCCTATGATCCCAAGTGGGAACATTACTTCGAGAAGCGACTCCAGGCCAAGATGGCTGACCGCTTGCAAGGCAAGCGGAGGCTATTATACTTGTGGCAGGCTCAGGATGGGGTATGTCCGATATGTCAGGTGAAGCTAGCCGAAGAAACGGATTGGGAGCAGCATCACATCGAGCTACGTGTCAAGGGCGGCCCGGATACGGTGGACAACCTGGTTCTTCTGCATCCCACCTGTCACAGGCAAGTTCATAGCCTGGGTCTATCTGTTCTATTACCGTGTTCTACCAAGGGGCGTTAGTAGCGGCTTGAGCCCCGTGCCGGGAAACTGGCACGCGGGGTTCTTAGGGGGCGGGGCGGCGGCAACGCCGCCCTGCTACCCGACCGCATGAGCAAACCACATAGAAAGGAAATTTGCCATGTTTATCATACCAACATTTGAAATTGGAATATGGAACGCTTGGATATTTATGGTCATACTATACGCAGCTGCGTTCGTACCACTAATGATTAACAATGAAAAAGCGGAAAAAAGGATGGAGGGAGAACCCAAAGGAAGTGAGCTGAAAAAAGTAACAAGGATAACCAACTTTATAACTCATATGATCATCATGCCCTTGACCTTGATTTTGAGTATATTCCTACCCATCAAGCTGGGGACATGGTGGTTTTATGCAGGCACAATTATTTATCTTTTAGGATTTGTCATGGTTCTCCTTTATAGCATCTCATTTGGAACTGCCACACTCGGTGAACCAATTAGTAAAGGAGTCTATGCGATCTCAAGAAACCCAGGGTATTTAGGTTTTTTTCTTGCTTACCTGGGCACAGGAATCGCCTGCGCCTCTTGGATATTTCTGGTATGTGCACTCGTATGGATCGTTTCGTGGCAATTTGGAATCGTTGAGGAAGAGCGCATATTACTGAAGAAGTATGGTGAGGCATATCGACTGTACATGAGTCGAACCCCAAGGTGGATCGGTTTTCCGAAAAAAAGTGAGTGATGGCGTTATGGCCTGTTGCTGTGGTATGCCTGATTTCTGGCAACGAATCGATTCAATCGAGAATAGTCAGTATTAAAAGCTTGTATTTTACCAAGTGGTACGGTTGGGATCATTCCTCATTGTCAGACTAGGAGATTCCAACCGCACCTCTTGTAACCATTTTCACAGGAAATAATAGTATGACTACCTCAATCTTATTGGCGCCTAACAAAGCGTGCACCCGACAGGTGGGATTCGTCCCACCAAAAGGAGTTGATTCTGAGCTTGAAAAATTTCCGTCAAATCAGCCTCAGCTCGTCCCGCCCACCTGTGGGTAACGCAAGCCATTAGGACGGACGCTCGCTGCGCTCGCATCCGTCCTAATGGGGCGCGAGGCTCCATTGAGCAGTTCTAGTGGCGGGCGCTCGCGATGCTCGCGCCGCCGAACAACTCAATGGAGCTGTCATCCGGCTTCGCCGTCGCTCTGCCGGACTCCGCTGCGCTTCGCCCCACGGCGGCGCGTCGAAGCCTGCGGCTTCTCCACCCCTGGGGGGTGCAGCTCATCTCGCGCCCATTATGCGCCGTATCAAAAAGCAAGGAGGATAGATCATGCCGAACGTCAATGACGTTGGTGATCGTGCAACGAAATGGATACGCTGGATTGCTCGGATCTGGGGAACCTTAATCGTTGCATTCACTCTACTTATGCTCATCGGCTATGCCTGGAACTGGGTGACAACTGGTAAAGCAGACCCGCATGCGGTAGAGGATTATCCCCCCATTGAAAACTTGCCCCCGCTATTCGGCCTTCTGAGTGTCCTGGGATTGGGCGTTGCCTGGCGTTGGGAGGGATTAGGAGGGGCGATTACCGTTGTTTTCAATCTGGCAGCCCTTCCAGTGCTTCTGATTCATTGGCCGATTACTCATGACTTCCCTCGCTATCTTGTTGCCCCTTATGGTACATGGATGATAATCGCCATTCCTGGAATATTATTCCTGATGTGTTGGTGGCGATCGAAAAAGAGGGTAATTCCTCAGCACGGCGCATAACAACACATTTTGTGGTACTTGAAGCCAAATTGCACAGTGGTCTTACATCTGGGGTCAAGAATGCCAGGTACTTTGATCAGGCGGCTCGAACTGTGGCGTGTATGGCCAAGGTGTTGAGTCGTGCCAACAGGTTTCCATCAAAGGTATCCCGCCTGGGCTTCTATGTGTTGGC
>JBGVTF010000193.1:0-15971 GCA_041862415.1 Anaerolineae bacterium
GCACCTGCGCCAGGCGCGCCATTTGCTCCGCGCGTTCGGCCAGCGCTTCCGGCAGCAGGTCGGGGGCAGGCAGGTCGGCGACATCGGTCAGGGCTACGGTCGGCCGACGACGACGGAAGTGATCGGCCAGGCGGCGCGCGGCGATAGTAAACAGCCAACCGGCAAACGTCCCGCGCTCGCGGTAGAGCGACAGCCCTTCCAACACGGCGATGAAGGTCTGCGCCGTCAGGTCTTCGGCCTGCTGGACATCGCCGGTGCGGGCGTAGAAGTAGCGGTATACCGGCGTCAGGTAGCGGCGATACAGGGCGGCAAAAGCCGCCCGGTCTTCCAGGGCCTGCCGCACCAGTTCCGCGTCGGTCGGTTCATCAGCCTGAACAAGCGTCATTCGCTTCTCCACAACACAGCGCGCGTGTCCTGTCTATAAAGTATATCGGAGAAAAGGCGAAGAGGGTAGCACCCAACGTCAATGTCTACTCTGTACTCCAGCACACCCTTGGAATTCCTGGCGTCTGGCAGCAGTTCGATCCCAATTACCTGTACGCTATGAATCCTGTCTCTGAGAAGGCGGTGGGATAGGGTTCAAGGCCAATAAGCCAACCCATTCAGGCTCTCGGCCGCGAAGAGAAACTGACGCCGGCCGTCGAGCCAGGTGCGGCTGACCTCAAAATGACCCCGGCCAGCCTGCGGATCGTCGGTGACCCACTCGGCTGCCAGATAACTGTCGTCATCCAGCCAAAGCCAGAAAGGGGCCGGCATGGGGATGAGAGCCGGATCAGGATCATCGGGGACGAAGAAGTACTGCCCGTCGTGGTTGACAGCCAGGAACTGCCTGCCTGGCGACCAACTATGGGGCCTCGTCCGCTCGTCGGTGCCAGGCACGGGCACCGGCTCGCTGCCATCGGCCTGGGCAATGTGGAGCCAGCCGGCCGGGTCGTCTGCCAGGTAGGCCAGCCGCCGGCCATCAGCCGACCAGCGGAAACTGTGTGCAGCGGGTATCGTCGCCAGGCAGACCAGCTCGCCCACGACCGGCGCCTGCCACAGCTCGGCTGTGACCTCTGACTCTGTTGCCTGCGCCAACCGGATCAAGCCAACGATCAGCACACCGCCGGGCAGCCATTTCTCTTCGTGGTAGATCAAATGATCGAAGAGTGGCCGGTAGCCACTGCCGTCAGCGGCGATGAGCGAGAGTTGCCCCTGGTTCCAGCCTCCGCCCGGGACAGCAAGGGCGATCCACGCCCCATCGGGGCTGTAGTCGGGCACGCCGCCGTCGTCGTCGAGCACCTGCCGATAGTCGCCCGTCTCCACGTCTACCAGCCAAAGGTCCTCGCTGTAGACGCGCTTGGCACCGGAGCCCGTCGTCAGCGCCACCGTCCGGCCGTCAGGTGACCAGGCAAGGCCATAGACGAGCGGGCCGCCGAACTCGGCTGGGCCAACCAGCCGCCGCTCGTTCACCTGGCAGGGGGCCGGTGCAGCCGGGCAGGTGAAGTCGGCCAGCCAGAGATCGGAGAGAGAGGGCCACTCCGGGTTGGCGCGGAAGAAGACGAGCCTGTCGCCGGTCAGCGACAGGTGGGGGTTTCTCCCGCCGGTCAGGAGCACACACGGCGACTGGCCTCGCTCGACAATCCAGATGTCGCCGGCCGATTCATAGACGAGCCGGCCGGGGAGCGCGACGGCGGCAGTCGGTAGTGGGGTTGACGTCGGTGAGGGGAGCGGCGGCGCGGTCAGCGTGGGGCGCAGGTGGAGCGCGGCGTAGTCGGGTGTGGGGGTGTGCTCGATCCCTACTTCCAGAGCAGCACAAGCAGCCAACAGCACGAGCAGGACTAGGATAGGCAAGCTAAACCAAAGGCCCCTCATCGACTGACATTCCATTCTCTTCTCTCAGCGTACCTCTTCAGGCGGCTGCACCCCGGCAGCGATAGTCACCAGGTCATCCAGGGAGAGAGCTGGCAGCGGCGCCCGCAGCTCAAAGCCTACATTGTCCACCTTCCAGTCCAACACCCACCAACCGAAGCGCTGAATGACGTATCCTGTGGCTTGGCCCACCGACGCGGGGCGGGCTTCCGGGGCGTAGCGAGCCTGGCCCCAGCCGGCACCGTCGTAGCGCTCTGAGCTGACCATCTGGGTCAGCTCCAGCCAGGTGCCGCTGCTCAGACGATAGACCTGCGTGATGTTGGCCCGCTGGCCGCCCTCATATTGTGTCGTTCCGACCTGTACCGTCGTTAACTCAGACCCAGGAGGCAGGCTGCTTGGGTAGGCAACAGGGAAATCCACCGCTGCTCGGGCCGTTTCCAAACTGGCGAAGACTTGGTATGTTGAGGGCCCCGGTACGCCGAAGAAGTAGCGGGCATCCCCCTCGCCTGGCACCGTCTGAGTGACAGCAGCGGTGACGTAGCCCGGAGCGGCAACCCAGGCCCGCACAATGATCTGGCCATTGCCCTGGCCTATATGCTCGTCCCAGGCCGCCGACCAAGTACCGTCAGCGCTATCCCGCAGGGGGAGGCCACCAATGGCAGCGTTGGGCGAGGCAGCTTCCAGTTCGCCCCACAACGGGCCGGGTGGAGTCTGGCCGGTGGCGTCGGTCACTTGCAAGCGCCAGCCGTCGCGGTCGGCCTGTAACTGGGCTATCAACCGCTGTGCGAGGCCGGGCGGGGTCACCTGTAGCGGGATCGGCCCCGTCTCCAGATGCAGCCACAAGTTGTCCGGTCCCTCCGGGCTGTCCGGGTCCGGGCGGCTGAAGCTGGTCACGGCCCAGAGGTCGTAGGTATGACCGGTAGCCTGTTCCGCGGGCGGCACCTGAAGGTTAAGGGTTTCGGTCATCGCCTGGCCCGGGGCCAGCTTTTGCGGGAAGGAGGTCACTGGCAGCGACATCGGCGACCAGGGCCAGGGGGCTGACCCGTGACCCCGCTCGTCCAGCAAGACCAATCCAAAGAGAGTCAGCCCACCCTGGATGAAGACCGTCTCCGGGCCGTCGTTGCGCAGCATGACCTCTGCCTGCCCGCCCTCGCCGGCCAGGTAGGTGTCTTTAGGCAGGTGGGCCTGGAAGAACAGCCCATCGCGTTGGGTGGTAGCGCTGGCCGGCTGGCCTGTCTGAACGGTGGCCGGGCCGGCGGTTGGGAAGGGGGAAGCGGTGGCCCGGGCGACAATCGTCGCCTGGCGGGCCGCCTCCTGGGTAGCGTAGGCTGGTAGGGGAGTGGCCGGTGTGGAGGTGACTGCCGGTGCCTCGGTGGGAACGGGATGGGTAGGGGCCAGCGGGGCGGGGCTACAGCCCGTCATGGGGCCAGCGGCCAACAGCACCAGGATCAACGCCCTGATTACAATTCTCTTTGACATCCCTTCACCTCCTTGATCTGGATTCGGCATCACGCCTTACCTTCTGGACGCACATCGGGGCTAAAAGGTTCCATTCCCCGATATGACCAGTAGGTCCTCCGGTCCGTAAATGTGGCGAACCACTACGGCCACCCAGCGATTATCGGGCGAGGCCACACCGTGTTCCCGGACTTTGATGTGCCGCACTTCTGGCTCGGTGTCAGCCGGGCGCACACCCGGTGACCAGACCCATTCCAGGACCGAACTGCGTGGAATAGTAGTCTGAATGAGGTCAGCAGGAGCTATGGCCACCTGGCGGGGACGGCTGTCTCGGTCTGGATTGTAGGCCCAGACTTGAGGGGCTCTGTCCTTGCAAGCTTCCTCGTAATAGAGCACACCCTCAGCACCCCAACCCAGTGCGGTGTACTCGCAGAGTCTGATTTCCATTGATACCTGGGCCCTCTTGATCACACCGTCCAGCAAGCCGGGTTGAGTAGGCCAGCGCATCTCATAGCCCGGCGCGGCAACCACAGCCGGCTGGTAGGGGTAGAACCAGGGGAAGGTCAAGATGCTCACCGCACAAATGATGAGCAGGTAGAACCGCGCTCGCCGCCAGACTTGCCCCCGGTCGTGGGCCACGAGCAGCCCCAGGGCGATCAGGGCCAGGACGAGGCCAGCGACGCTGAAGAGCAGATAGCGTGCCATGTGGCTCAGGAGAAGTGAGGCGAAGAAGACCGGGGCGTACAGGCAGAGCAACAGTGTGTTGAACACTCCTTTTGGATTTGGGTTAATGCCTGTGAAGAGGTAAAGCAATGCCATCAGAACCCAGGTCAGGAAGGGCAGTGCGAACAGACAGGCCAACACGGTGAGCCAGCGGATTGCGATTTCTTTTTTCATCGGGAAACCTCCTTAACCACTATTTTCCATTTACCGGTCGCAGCGTCTCCAGCATGCGCTCGAAGAGGGCGGGGTCTTGCCTTGTCGAGAGCGTCAGCACGCGATCGGTAAGCTGCACCAACGCTATCTCTCTTACTCCATCCCTGAACCGCAGGATGGGCAGACCGTTGATCATCATCGAGCGCATCTTCAGCCTCTGTGGGAATCCGGCGCGGGCTTCCTCCAGCGTGGTTACATGTTCCGGCGGTAGCGGGTACAGCCGCACCCGGTACAGGGAGGGATCAGCCCCCACTCCTTTCCCTCCGGCCAGCGGAGCAAAGACATCGGCACTGTAAAAGTTCTGGATATAGACCGCGGTAGGATCGCTGCTGCCAGCTGGCTCGACGACCCACCCGGCCGGATATTCGATGGCGATGCCCCACTCGGGGTTGGTGTACAGCTTGGCCAGGGGCGTGGAGCGCACGAGGAAACTATGCGCCGCGCCGTGGGCTTTGCTCAACAGCATCGTCGGGGGATCCAGGCTGGTGAGCCAACCCTGCACCGCCGTCAGATAGCTGTGCTCGCACAGCCAGTCGATGTTCTCCCGCCGGTAGCCCTCGGCCAGCGCCAAACTTACAGGGAGGCGTTGCGAACCGCGCATCAGAACGAAACCGCCAGCAGCCGGTATCAGGTAGCCCACCAGTTGCACCCGCGGCGGGTATTCCTGGCTCAGACATTTCTCGGCGGTATCCACCCCCGTGGAACAGTCAATAATGGCCGAAATGTCCCGGGGCCAGTCAGTGGGCCGATAGAATATGACTATTGGGGTCTTCGTGGGAGTGACGCGCGGATCCTGAGTAGGCTCGGCTGTAGCAGGTGGCACGGTGGGGACAGGGCCTTCGGGGCCGATCTGCTCCCCGGGTGGGAGGGGCGTGGCCGTGGGGCTGTCCACGCCGGCGGTGGTGAAGCGCAGTACATAGGGTCGGCGGCCGTCCCGATAAACGGTGATCTCCACCGGCGCGTTGGGCCGCAGCAGTCTCTCTGGGTCGAACCGCATCCCGCCTGGACCACCGCCTGTACTGCCGGGGATATAGTCGCCAGTGTCCGCGTAGTGGGTGCGCATTCCCATCCCTCCTCCCCACGGCCGGGCATCCTGACGGAATTCGATCAGAATTCTCGTGTTGCGGGGCACGCCCTTGGCTCCGTTGAGCGGCACGGTACGCACTACGCCTGGCGCCGTCCACCAGTACCAACCGGCTCCCAACAGAGTGATGGCGACCAGGGCCAGACCCAGCCCGCGCCACAGCAACTGCCGGGGCAGAGCAAACCGACCCTCCGGCCGCCAGGTTTCCTGCACTGTACGTAACATGGCCCACAGCCCCAGCGAGGCCAGTCCGGTGTGCAGGATGAGTCCAATAGCCGACATCAGCGTGGGATCGGCAGGCGCGTATTTCCAACGTGTCTCCCAGGCCGGGAGCGGAGCAAAGAGGACACGCCCGTAGGCGACCAATGCCTGTGCCTGCCAGACGGCGTATAGAGCCAACAAGCCAGCGGTGAGCAGCGTCCACAGCGTCCGCATCGGCTGGCTCCATTCCTGTTCCCAGAGCCGATAGAGCCACAGCAGGCCCAGGCCGGTCAGCAGCGGACTCAGGCCTTGCAGCAGGCCCATCTGGTCGCCCCACGCTACGCCCAACACGAAAGATAGCATATTCAGAGGATAGATCGTGATGAAGATGCCTGTCGAGGCCAGGGCGGGCCACAGGAGCAGACGCGGGAATTCGTTCCATCGTGCCCTTGCCCTAACCGGGCGCTGTGCCTGCTGCCACCACGCCTCCCACAGTATCAGCAGCGCAGCGGGGATCAGCAGCCAACGCAGTGCAGAGAATAGCCACCCGGCCCAGGTGATGGTGGGCAGATAGGCGTCGGGCACCACGCGCTCGGCGGGGCCCCAGCGCTGTACCTCCATCGGGGCGGGCAGGGCGAAGAAGCCACCCTCGCCAACGCGCAACTGCCCTGCCGAGGCCCTGCTCATCAGGAAGAGGATGACCAGGAAGGCTACCCAGGCCCAGCGATCAGGGCGGCGGGCCAACCCTTCCCCCGGCCAGGTGCGCCCGATACGCCAGGCGTGGAAAGGCAGGCCCAAGGTGAAGCCCGTGGTGAGCAGCGAGCCCAGGACGGTCAGTCCCGCCACCCAAGGCAGCGCTTCCCTCTCTCCGTACCATTCGCTACCCAAGATGGTGACGAGGGCGTAGGCAGCCATGCCTACGCCGGCCAGGGTGAAGGGCCACAGCCATTTCAGGACACGCCGCCACGGGACACGGTAGCCCAGGGCGGGGGCTGTCAGCGCGTAGGCCAGCGGGGCCAGCCACAGCCCCATCAGCGGAGGGGCGAAACGACCGCGCAGCAGCATAGCCCACAGGCCCGGGTTGGTTAGCAGCAGCAAGCCTTGCCCTCCAGCCCAGACCACCAGCAGCCGTGGCCAATGGTAGACGAGCGCCAGCCAGCAGCCGAGCAGAGCGCAGGCCAGGTTCAAGGCGAAGAACAGTTCTTTGACGTCGTCCAGGTGGGGGGCAAACTCGGCGTACAACACTGCGGTAGTGGCGTAGAGGCCCGTCACCCATAGCGCCAGCAAGGGAAGCAGAGTGAGCAGCAGCGCATCGGGGCGGTCATCACACTGCCGCAGCGCCCGCAGACTCAGGACGAGGGCTGTGGCAGCGGCCCCAGCATAGCCGTAAATGCCCCAGCGGTTGAGGGGGTAGCCGCCGGCCAGCAGACCGAAGGCGACGAGGCTGACCGCGGCCAGGAGATGGGCCAGGCTATAGAGCACTAACAGGACAGCAGCAAGTTTGTTGAAAGGCTGTCGAAGTTCAATCATCGGCATTTCCCTGTTCGCGAGATCACGAACCAGTGTTGAAACTTTCGATCAGTCAGGGACCATCGGGGGTCTCCCGTACCAGATCACTTTCTCGCTCCCATTCGGGACAGCAACAGAGCACCCAAGATAGCACCTACTAGCCAGCCCAACGCAACCTCCGGCCTGGCCGGTGGTACCTCTACTCCCTGGAGACCTAACACGAGTAGCACGCTTCCTGCCAGGAGGAAGAAGCCAACCCCCAGCCAGCGCCGTGGCTCCATAGCGCGGCGATGAGTCCACCACAGGCTACTTCCATAGCCAATGCCCAGTAAGCCGACGGCCAGGAAGATGATGCGAGTAGGCACGTTCAGACAAGGACCAATGAACAGTACCAGGAGACTGATGAGCCCGCCTAAGGTTATTAACACAGCGGTGCGCAACGGGTGGTATGAGGGCAGCGATAGTGTTCCGAGCAAGGTGGGTTGAGGCAGGAAGCAAGCGCCGATCACACCACCGCATCCAGCGATGACGACGCTCGCTAAGGCATAGCCCAGCCCCATCAAACGCGCTGGTGTCGGCTCTGGTGTCAGGACCAGCATGATCAAGCTCAGAATCAATGGGAAGGACCCCACTGGTGCTCCGTGCACAAATCCGTTCCGCCCGGCTAGAGCGCCGGCCGTCACTCCGCCGATCAAGGACGCGCCATACAACAGAACCTCTATGTGGCTGAGCAAAAGTCCTGAAGCATGGCTCACCACAGTTCCCAACGAAAAGACGAAGAAGTACACACTCAGGCCCAAGCCAACGGCGAGCTTGTTTATCTTTCGCATTTTACCCTCCTGTTTCGAATTCCGTTGTACTATGGTACGCTCCTCCCCCAGTCCGGCCCTTTCTCCGTCGAGGGCGGAAAGAGCTTCTCCTGACGCTCCCCGTCCAGCGTCCAGGCGAGGCGAATCTGGGCCCGGTCGAGCACCGCGCCAATCTCCTCCTTGGAGCGCTCCGTCTCCCACACTATCTCTCCCCTGTAGAGGCGAGCCTGATTGGGCTTCACCAGGTCAGCGGGGGCACTTTCTGTCCTCTCCAATTGGACCTGCGCCGGAAGCCCCTCTGCTTCGGGGAAAAGCAGCCAAGCGGTCAGATCCTCGACAGGACGGTTTCCCTGGTGAACGACCATAACCCGATATCCCAACATCTGGCGCCCCAGTTCGCCGCCCGCATTGATGGAGGTAGAGGTGGCAAAGTCCACCGCCGGCCGCCGGTAGTAGGCTCGACAGGTCTTGGCCACGCCCTTCAGGTAGAGCCAGTCGCAGATGGTCGGATCGTCGGCGGCCTCGTAGACTGCCTGGAGGCACATATCGTCCACCCACATCCCGGCCAGGCGGCAGACGTCAGGGTTGAGGCTATCCACGGCGTGGCGCTCGATGCAGGCGTAGCGCTTCTCATCAGCCAGCCCGTTGCAGTCTCGCTTGGCTGCCTGCATGTCGGGGTCTTGCTTCCAAGGTTGAGGGGCACAGGCGGCCAACGGCGTCGCTATCAGATAGAGCACGGACACAAAGGTCAGCACAGTTGGCCAGTGTTCCTGGGTTGTGCGTCGTTCCATTACAAATAAAAGGATCTCAACTTTTAATGGTACCTTGAAAACATCTCGTGTGCTGGACGCATTCCTGACGGCTGGCCGACGGATAACCTATGGACCAGAGTAGTAGGCTAACATCTGCCGCCAGCCACAGCCGCCGTAATAGCACCCTGGGTCGGCCAGGCCGGTGACGAGCAGCTCGTCGCTCGTGCCGTCCAGTGCCACCACCCGCACGTCGGTGTATCCGCTGTGCTGGCGGGCGTAGAGCAGGCGGGTTCCATCGGCGGACCACTGCGGCCAGCCGTCCACGGCGTCGCCAGCGTGGGTCAGTGCATGGGTCTCGCCGCTCTGGGGGTTGACGATGTAGATGGCCCGCCCGTCGAGGGTGTGTTCCAGTGTCGTGCCATCGCCTTCAGCGTCGGGCGAGGCGGGGACAGCAGCGTAGGCCAGGAGCGTTCCGTCCGCTGACCAGGCGGGTTCGAAGGCGGCCACGTCCGGGCCGGTGAGGGTGCGGAGCTCGCCGGTGGTCACGTCCAGCAGTACCAGACGTCCTGTCTCGAATAGATAGCGGCTGCCGCCTTCGGCCAGGGCCAGCAAGCCGGGCTGTGTCGGGTGCCAAGCGTAAGCTTCGGGGGTAAGCAGCATCGCGGCACCCAGCTCGGTGATCTCGCCTGTGTCGGCGTTGATGGTTACCAGTGGTACGCCCCACGACCACAATGAAACGGCCAGCATGCCCCGTGCGGCCAGGATGAGACGTGTGCCGGGCACCCAGTCAACGATCTGATAGTAGGTTTCATGAATGTCGTCGCTCAAGCGCCAGGCGGTGACCTCTGCATCCCCCTCAACAGGCCGGACGTAGAGCATCTGTTCAAACTGGCCGGCCTCGATCAGTTGATCGATGTTGAGCGACCAGGCCAGCCATCCGTCAGGCGACCAGCGCACGGTGCCGCGGCCATCATTTCCCAGGCTGTGCGGTGGGAGGACCTGGCGCGTCTCGCCCTCGGGGAAGGGAGCGGCCAGCAGTGCGCCGTCCGCAGTGTGCATTGCCAGCCAATCGTGGGCGCCGGGGAGCGCATCCAGCGGCGCCCAAAATGAAGTGGGCCGATTGTAAAAGCTATTCATTGCCGCGCCATCGTAGCGGTAGACGTTGTAACGTCCCGCGATCAGGTGGTTACCGGATGGCGACCACGCGAGCAGGGTGACGGGAGACAGAGTCCATACGTTGCCACGTTCCAGGTCAAGTATCGTTGTGCGACTGAAAGGCAGACGTTCGGTTACAAACGCCAACCGACCGCCGACCAACGGCTCGTCGCGCAGGCAACCCGGCAGGCCGGGGTAGATGTCGGCGCAGTCAATGACGACGTCGGTGCCGGGGGTGGGCACGATGACGCCCTCAAGCACCCTGGCCGGTCCAGGCCACCAGTCGAAGAGTTGGTCCCAGTCAACGTGGCCGTAGTAGCCAAACCAGCCCGGGGCTGGGCCTGGCAAAGGGGTCAGTTCGTCCACCACTTGCCGGGGTTCTCCGCCTTCGACCAGGATCATCCACAGGGAGGCCCGTCCCTCGGCGTCCATCCTGGCGAAGAGGAGGTGGGTCCCGTCGGCAGACCAGAGAGGGCGCTCGTCGCGGTAGGACGGGGCCTCGGTGAGCTGCCGGGCTTGAGGCGTGCCTTGGACGTTGATCACCCAGAGGCGACGCCCCATCAGCGCCTGGCGGGCCGGTTCCCCACCCCCAAAATCACCTCGATCGGGCATAGCGACGTAGGCGATGCGCTGGCCGTCGGGTGCCCAGGCTGGGGACGAGGCTGCCAGATCCGGTGAAGTCAGGACCATATCTTCCCCGGTGGATGCCGAGATGACATGCAGGGTCTTATTGGTCCACGCGCCTCGACCGCTCCCGACGATCACAGCGACCTGGGCCGTATCGGCTGGCCCGGGGACGACGAAATCCGGATAGGCCAATACGGCCTCGGCCAGTTGTGCCGGTGTGCCACCGTCTGCAGGTAGAGCGAGGAGGGACGCGCCGTCGGCCAAGAGGGACCTTGAGAACTCGGGAGCGATCCAAAACAAGATGCGCCACCCATCTGGCGACCAACTGGCCACGATGGGCTCATAGGTCGCCGGCGTGCCAGCGTTGAGGAGTTCGGTTGCACTGCTGCCATCGGCGCGAATGCGCCATAAGCCAGCGTACCGCTCCTCCACCAGTTCGTAGGCAATCCACTTCCCGTCCGGGCTCCACGCTATGCTCACCACGCCCGTGTACGGCCTGCCACTACATTGCGCGACCAATTCGCGGCGGTTCGATCCGTCGGCGTTCACTACCACTAGAGCCCCGACGCCAGTGGTGTAGGCCAGCCGGTTGTCTGCTGGCGCCCAGGCAAAGGCGTCTACGGCGGCTCCCTCGTTCAGGGAACGGGCATCCTCACCATCGGCTGACATCAGCCAGACCTGGTAGTCACCCTTGCGGAAGGCCAGCCATTCAGCGGAGGGCGACCAGCGGGGTCCACTGTTACGGCCATCGGTGGTCAGGCGCTGGGGTTCGCCCTCGGGCAGGGTTTTGGCCCAGATGTCGCCGCCCTGCACGTAGGCCACTTTCCCCAGGTTCACCGTTAGCGTAGGGGTGGCCAGACGGGCGTTCTCGGTAGCCAGGGCGGACATCGTGGCCGTGGCAGCGTGGTCGGGCGTAGGGGTGTGCTCGACGCCCACCTCCAGGGTGCCGCCGCAGGCGGTCAGCGTTGAAGAGAACAAGGCAACGGCCAGCCAGGTGGCAACCGCTTTTCTGCAATTCATGGTGTTCATAAAAACACCTCCGCAGTGCTGATGGCCATCGGTCTTCCGAGAGTACTTCATTCCATACTATAGCAATGTAACGAGGATATGTCAGACCGATCACAGCCCCGAAACATCCTGTAACAATCTCGTTACACAGCAATGCCCCTCTCAGCGGAGCATCGGTCAATGTCAATCCAGCGGCACCCGCACCTCGATAGTATCGCCAGGACAGACGCCTGTCAGAGCCAGCGGGCTCAGCATCTCGCCCAGTAACGCAAGCCAGGCCCCCAGGTCGGCCCGCAGGCGGATGATGAGCAGTCGGTCCAAGGTCACCTGGAATTGCAGGGCAGCAGCCGATCCCAAGGCGAATGGGGCCAGAGCCAGGATCAAGGCACGACGGGTGGCATTCATGGTACAGCCTCTACGATTCCCATAAAACGATAGCCCTGGGCAGGGACGGTCTCGACGTAGCACGGCTCGGCCGGGTCGTGGCCCAGGGCCTTGCGCAGCTTGGCGATGCGTGCGTCGTTCGTGAGATCAAGGGCCGGTATTGAAACTATCAATCAGCCAGGGGCCATCGGGCGTCTCCCTCACCAGCACGGTGTACGGCCCGGGGGCCATGCCGTTAAAGCAATCTTTGGTCATCTTTAGATCCACCTTCACCTGAAACATCTGGTATTCGGTGACCTCCATGGGGCGGATGTCCACCACGTGCGCCCCATGGACGCATTGCCACTCGGCCGCGAAATACGCCAGCCCTTGGCGTGCCCGTCTTTGCGTGGCAAGGCATGCCCAGGCAGCAAGGTAGTCACTGGCATCAATGGCCTCCCAGAAACGGCGGATGACCTCCTCCGGGCTCAGGTCGGCGGGAGGGAGCGGCAGCAGCGGCGTTGGGGTCGGCGTGGGGGCCAGAGTTGGCGTCGGCCGGCGGGCAGCGGTGGCGTGATCGGTCAGCGTGGCCAGCCAGATGTTGTGCGAGGCCAGCTCCCCTTGTGGACCGTCCCAGCGGCTCAGGGCCAGGGTGTGCCCATCGGGAGACCAGGAGGCGGCGAGCCTACAGGGCCACCTGTTGTGCAAATATGCCTCCAGCAACTGGCATTGCCCTGAGCCATCGGCGTCCAGCAGGAGCAGGCGCGTTGGGCGCGGGGTTTGATGGTGGTAGGCATCCGTTGCCACCAGCAGCATCCTGCTGTCGGGCGACCAAGCCAGCGACGCGACGTATCCGCTCTCCTCTAGGCTGGGCAGTAGGACAACTTGGTTACCACCGTCCCGATCAGCGACCATCAGCCGATCGGTCCAATGGATGCCAGCGGTGTATGCCAGCCGCTGGCTGTCGGGCGACCACCAGACCTTGGCGCTGAAGCCGCCGCCCTGGGACAATAGCCAGGGGTTGGAGCCGTCCGCTTTGGCCAGGTAGACCTCTTGCCCTTTGGGATAGGCCAGGCGTGTGCCATCGGGGGACAGACGCGCCTCCTCAGGCGAGTTGGTGGGCATCTCCCCTGTCAGGTTGGACAGCGTCCCTTCCTCCGGGTCAAACAGGCGGAGGGGAGCGTAGCCGTGCTCGCTGACCACGAGGCGCCCATCGTCCAACTGGTGCACGGTCAGGCCGCCTATCGGCCCCACCAGGCGGCGCGGTGCCCCGCCCCTGACATCTACCGCACACAGCTCTGGGCCGGAGTGGGGCGGCCGACCCAGGAAGAAGACCGTTCGCCCATCGGCGCTGAAGAACGGCGAGTGGCCCTGGGCGAGCCGTCGCGCGCCGCTGCCATCGGCGCGCATCCACCACACTTCAAATTCGGGCCATCCGGGCCATCTGCCATAGAGCAGGGGTGGCTTCATTGCTACAGTGTACACCAGCGACTCTCCATCGGGCGCCCAGTCGCCGAACCAGGCCAGGCCGGAGGTGGTGAGGGGGCGCAGGTCGGTCAAGACGGCCTCAGCGACCGTGGCGGGGGTGGGGAGCGGCGTGGACGCCTCGGTGGCCGGCACAAGAGAAGTCACTACCGGGCTGGCGACTGGCGTCGGGGTCGGCGGCACACAGGCCGAGGCCAGTAGCGCGATCAGAATAGGAACAAACAAGTTGAACCATGGGTGCCTCATCCTTTGACCTCCCCATTTTCGAGATTAGACGTAGTTCCCCCCAGCAATGTTCCCTGACTTCTCTGCGATTATATCCTTCCCCGGCAGCAAGCTGACGAAGACGACCCAGGGCTCCCCTCCAGCGCGGCGGTAGTAGAAAAGGCGAAAGCCAGGGGTGGCTGCCAGTTTCTCCATGGCAGCCTGAACCTGGGAGTCGTTCCAGAGTTGGGCCTCAGGCCGGCTCAACAAGGCAATAACTGCTTCGCGGAAGGTGGGCCGGGCCAGCGGGGTGGGCGTCACTGCCAGGGGCTCACCCTCCTCGCCCATGAGGATGACCTGACCTGTGGCCGTAACCTGGAAGACCCACCGGTGGCAGCGGCCGGTCTGACAAACATCCTGCGCCCCCGTGGCCGGCGGGGCCCAATCATAGGTGAAGGTCACGACGACATCATCCCCCTCCCGCTGGGCCTCGGTCTTGTACAGAACACCCTCCTGCCCGATAGTGCTACCGGCTATCAACGGGAAGCGTCCAGGATGGACGGCTGCCGGTAGGCGCTGGCGCGCTTGCAGGATAGCCCATCGCTCGTCGCCAACGGGGATGGCATCGAACCGGAAGCTATCGAGCACCTGGTCCAGAGCCCGGTGGTCCGCCTCTGCCGCCGGCCCCGCCAGATAAGCCAGCAGGCTCCATGTCCTCCCCCATTTGTCGAAGCGTAGCTCCAGGCGTGAAAGCTTGCCCGGCACCAACGCCTCCCACTCCGCCTTTCCCCGTATCGGGGTCAGGTCCTGGGTTTCCATCTCGGGGCCATAGTACTCGGGCAGGCGACGAGGCCCCTCGATCAGCCCAACCTCGAAGTAGACAGCCCCCGGCGGCAACTGCCTGAGCACCACCTCCGGATTATAGCCCCAACTGCTGGGGCCGGTCTGCTGCTGGGTAATCCAGAAGCCATCTCGCCCCAGGCTGTTGACCGCTGTCAGGCCGCTGCGGTAGTGGTATAACATCGTGTACCCTTCAGCGACCCCCCAGTCTAGCGGGACATCGAAGGAGAAGTGGCCCTTGGCGTTGCGATAAGTCGTCCATTCCGCGGTAGGCGCCTCCACTGCCTGCGTGCAGGCCGTCAGGCCGAGCAATAGAAGTAAGATGAGACCAAGCAGAAGATGTGCCGTTTTTTCCATATCCTGTCTTCTCTGCATCAATACTGCTGGTTAGGAAATCTTTCTGGCTGTACAGTAAGGGGGGGAGCCGTCTCTCACTTCGCTGGCGTCTTCTTTCTTGCAAAGCGAAATTATTGTAACACAGTCAATCACAAAGGGCAAGGGCGACTACTGCCAGTTCAGCCTGTTTCAAATCATTGTGCGGCGATGTGGCTCTGGACGTCAGCAATCAACGTAGGCGTTGGCTGTCGCCGGGCACTGCCAGTGTCGGAGGTGATAGCCTGAGGGCAACGCGGCCCCTTTGTTGCCCTTTTGGTCATAAGGCGCTATAATATTGGCGTTGCACGTCAGGTAAACGTGAGACACAGTTCGCCGCCAGGCGAAACGAGGTATGCTATATGACTCTACGCTCCATCGCTGTCGAGGGTACAGACAATCGAGTTTTTATAGGCCTGGCCCTGATCCCGGCCGTCATCATGGCCCTGGTGATCCTTGGCCACCTGTCCATCCATCAGCCTGAGTTTTTGGGCACCCCCACGCCAACCCCCACCTTCACCCCGACCCCGACGTTGACCCCTACGCCCACCTTCACCCCTACACCGACCCCGACCTCTACTCCCACGGCGACGCCTACGTCTATACCCGCCACGCCCACCGTCGAGCCTACCCCCACGATTCCAACCTGCGACGAGCCCTTGAAAGAGGGCCTGGGCGGTGGGGACCACTATTGGCTGGAGCGGCCCCTTGGCCCGGAACACAGCCAGCAACCCAGCCGCTTCTATCCCTACGCCAGCACAGGCGAGGGCCGCTATCTCCTCCATCACGGCTTGGACATCCAGAACGAGACGGGCACGCCTGTCCTGGCTGTGGCTGATGGCAAGGTGGTCGTGGCTGGAGACGACCGCGTGGAGGCCTACGGGCCGACCACCGATTTCTATGGCCAGTTGGTGATCATCGAGCTGAACCAAACGTACCTCGAGCAGCCCGTCTTCTGCATCTACGGCCACCTGTCGGAGGTCAGCGTGGGGGTCGGACAGGAGGTGAGGGGCGGTGACGTGTTGGGGCGGGTGGGCATGACGGGTATCGCCCTGGGGCCGCACCTGCACTTCGAAATGCGGGTGGGCAGCAACGGCTACAGTCAGACCCGCAACCCTGAGCTGTGGTTGAAGCCTTTCCCCGACCAGGGGACCATCGCCGGCCGCCTGCTTTACCCCAACGGCTGTCCCATTCAGGACAGGATTATCACCGTCCACCGGGCGGATGCGCCCGACGAACGTTGGGGAAGTCTGCGGACCTACATTTGGGGGGAGGGCATCAACCCTGATGACGGCTGGGGAGAGAACTTTTGCCTGG
>JBGVTF010000194.1:0-8354 GCA_041862415.1 Anaerolineae bacterium
CCGTAAGGTGGAGCTGCCGGCCGAGGGCGCGCTGCTGCCGGGGCCGCTGGAGATGTACGTCACCCTGGTCCTGGCCACTCTGGCCAGCATCCTGATGGGGCTGCTCATCTCGAGCCTGGCTTCCAACCGGGACATGGTCATCTACATGATCCTGCTGGTGCTGTTCGTGCAGATCATCTTTGCCGGGGCCATCTTTGAGTTGCACCAGTCGGTGGAGTTCATCTCCAAGTTGACCACGACCCGTTGGGCCCTGGACGCCCTGGGCTCCACGGTGGATTTGCCATCCCTGGCTGACCAACACAAGATCCAGGGCCGTCCGATGCCCCTGGAAGAAGAGGACTTTCCTCTGCCCTACACTCACGAAGCCGGACACGTCCTGGGACGTTGGGCGATTCTACTTGTGTTTGCCGGTGCCTTTGGTGGGCTGACATGGTGGGTGCAAATGCGGAAGGATCAGCAGGCAAGATAAGTAAACCCTTACGAAGGTTTGGGCAGCAACCTGTGGCGCAACAGTGCCGCTTTCAGACCCAAAATATCTTCGCTCACCGAGAATGCTACTTTGCCGGAGCTATTCATGACCTTCGCAAGCGTGGAGAGTACACAAATGGGAGAGAAAATAGCGCCATCGAGGATACCACCGGGATGGATAATCGTTGCTATAGCCCTGTTATCATTGACCGGGGCGGCTGTAGGCGTCGTGATCTTGGGAACTCGACGTACGTCCACGCCTACTCCCACCGTCGCCGTGGCCGCTACCCGGACTGCCCTGGCTGCCAAAGCGACAGCTACGGCCCTGGCCCAAGCATCGGCTACTGTGAGTGCTTCTACGCCCACACCCACGCGCCGGCCAGCGACAGCCACGCCCACCCGCACCCGCACGCCGACGCGCACGCCGACGCCGAGGTCACCCACCCCAATGCGCACACCGACACCCAGGCCCCCTACACCTACTTTCACGCCCACCCCGATGCCTATGGTCCATGTTCCGGCTGGGGAATTCACCATGGGCTCAAGCGACGCAGAGGTGAACCAGGCGGTGGCCTTGTGCAACGAGGACTGTAGAGGTGGCTGCGATTGGCACTGGTTCAGAGATGAAAGACCCCAACACACCGTCTACCTCGATGCTTACTACATTGACCAATCTGAGGTGACGAACGCGCAATACCGACAATGTGTGCAGGCCAGGGCATGCGGCCGACCTTCGGATAGCACCTACTATGGCAACGATTACTATGACCAGTATCCGGTGGTCTTTGTCACCTGGTACGACGCCAACGATTACTGCCGCTGGGTTGGCAAGCGGCTGCCCACAGAGGCTGAATGGGAGAGGGCGGCGCGGGGCACCGATGGCCGGATTTTTCCCTGGGGAAGCAGTCTCACGAAAGGCAACCGGGCCAACTTCTGTGACGCCAATTGCGCCAAGCGATGTCGCTGCGTCGGTGTCAACGACGGCCACGATGTGATATCGCCAGCAGGTAGCTATCCGGCCGGGGCCAGCCCCTATGGAGCTCTGGACATGGCTGGCAACGTCTGGGAGTGGGTGTCCGACTGGCATAGTTTCGACTATTACGGCTGGTCGCCAACTCGAAATCCGCAAGGCCCCAATTCTGGAGAGAAGCGAGTGATACGGGGCGGTTCGTGCTACGAATTTCGTGCTAACCTTCGCACTGCCGTGCGCAACGCACTTGCCCCCCACCTGGGGTACCACGACGTGGGCTTCCGTTGCGTGCGGCGAGCAGCGCTGTGAGGTCACATCGAATGTCAAGGGTGAGGAACGAATCCCATGCAAATGTGCCCAGAATGTAGCTACGACAACCGAGACGCAGCCAGATTCTGCAACCAGTGTGGAGCACAGTTGATCGGCTTGTTGGGCGCCAACACGGTCCTGGCCGGTGACCTTTGTGTGACCGAGGTGCTGGGCTATGGGGGCTACGGTGCGGTCTATAAGGCCCACAGTCTCAAAAACCTCAACGTCAGGCTGGCCATCAAGGAACTGCTGGACATCTCTACCGTGCAGCAGTTCTACGTCGAGGCCGACATCCTCAAGACCCTCAGCCATCCCCAACTGTCCAGGGTCTACGGCCGCTTCCAGGCCGGGCAACGTCCCTATCTGGTGATGGACTTTGTGGAAGGGCAGAGCCTGGAGGACATCGTCGAGGCAAACCACCAGAAGGGCGTCTTCTTACAGGAAAACGTTGTGCTGGGCTGGGCCATTCAACTCTGCGACGCGCTCCATTACCTGCACAGCCAATCCAACCCGGTCATCCACCGCGATATCAAGCCGGCTAACGTGCGCCTGACGCCCAACGGTGAGATCAAGCTGGTGGACTTTGGCATTGCCAAGGTGTTCAAGGTGGCCGACCCCAAGAAGCGCACGGCCACTGGTGCCCGGGCCGTCTCGCCTGGCTACGCCCCCATCGAGCAGTACGGCGGGGGCCGCACCGACGCCCGGTCGGATGTCTATGCCCTGGGCGGAACCCTGTACACCCTGTTGACCAACGAGGTGCCGCCGGAGCCGACGGACCGGGCCAACAATCCGGCCCTCCTCACCCGTCCCCGGCAGATCAACCCGGCCATCTCGGCCAACACCGAGCAGGTGCTGCTGCGGGCCATGGCCGTCAATGCCAACCAACGCTACCAGTCGGCGGGGGAGATGAAGGACGCCTTGCTGGGCCGGGTTTTGCCCTCGGTGCCCTGTCCCAAGTGCAGCGCGGCCAACGCCCTGGGCAGCCAACTCTGTCACGCCTGCGGTGCGGTGATCGCCGTCACCGTACAGCCCTTTCACCTCCGCTCCGGCGGTGTGGCCCGCACGTCCGAGGAACTGGCGCAACTCTGTGACCGGCACTGGGACGACGGAAAATATCATCTCTACCAGGGCGACCTGGAGCGGTGGTTGCGTACGGCCCTGTTTCGAACCGATTTAGCGGCCCAGGCTGAGGCCATCCGCCAGCGGGGGGGCGACCAGGACGCCGGGCTGGAGGAACTGCTGCACCTCCTGGACCCTCAGTTACCCCATCCGGTCCTGAGCGTCAGCCCTAGGGCCCTGGATTTCGGGACCATGAGCAGTGGGCAGAAGAAGCATGGGCAGTTCACCGTGCAAAACGCGGGACGGGGGTACGTGCGGGCTAAGATGCAGGCACAGCAACCCTGGCTGGCGGTTCAGCCGGCTGAGGCCAGGCTGCTGGCCGGTCAGGCTCAGCCGGTGAGGGTGACGGTGGATGCGGGCCGCTTGCCTACCCGCGTCCGTTCCCTTGGGGGAATCGTGGTGGCCTCTGCGCTGGGAGCGGACCAGGTGCGCGTGGGAGCCAGCCTGTCTTTGTGGAAGACCGTGTGGGCGCGGTACTGGGGAGCCATTGCAGCAGGGCTGGTCATCGCTGTGATCCTGTCATGCTTCGCCATCAACAGCGCCTATTGGGCCTACCGGAAGTGGAGTCACTACGAACGCGGGACAGGCCACTTGGCGGCCCAGGAGTGGGAGAAGGCGCGGAGCGAGTTTGAATGGCTGCTACAGATAGACGCGAGCTATCGTGACGTGGAAACACAGTGGAAGGAGACTTTTTACCAGGCTGGTGTGGCTTATATGGAAGCGGGAGAGTGGGAGAGGGCGCGGATCGAGTTTGAACTGTTGTGGCAGATAGACGCGAGCTATCGTGACGTGGAAGAGGAGTGGAAGGAGACCTTCTACCAGGCTGGTGTGGCTTATATGGAAGTGGGAGAGTGGGAGAAGGCGGCAGCCGAGTTCGAGGAGGTCGTGTCCATTGATGCGGCCTACAAGGATGCCCAGGACAGGCTGAAGGAGAGTCATTATCTGACCGGGGCGAAATACCAGGAAGCGGGGGAATTGGAGAAGGCTGCAGCCGAGTTTAGGCAAGTGATGGTCATTGACGTCGATTATAAGGATGTCAGAGACAAATTGGGCAAGATAGCAGTCGAACTGGGAATGGTCTACGTTCCGGCTGGCGAGTTCACCATGGGCAGCGACAAAGCCGAGAGCGACGAAAAACCGGTTCACACGGTCTACCTCGACGCTTTCTACATTGACAAGACCGAGGTGACCAATGCCCAATACCGAAAGTGCGTGGAGGCGGGGGCGTGTGACGCGCCTTCGGAGACCACCTACTATGACAATGTCAACTATGCCCAACACCCGGTGGTCTACGTGAGCTGGAACGATGCCAATGCCTACTGCCGGTGGGCAGGCAAGCGGCTGCCCACCGAGGCTGAATGGGAGAAGGCGGCGCGGGGGATTGATGGGCGGACATATCCCTGGGGTGAAGGGATAGATTCTGACCACGCTCAGTACCATGGATGCGGTGGGGAAACAGTGCCGGTGGGGAGCAAGCCAAAAGGGGCCAGTCCCCATGGGGCGCTGGACATGGCGGGCAACGTGTGGGAGTGGGTGGCCGACTGGTACGATTCAGGCTATTATAGCCAGTCGCCCGGGCGGAATCCACCCGGTCCCGATTCCGGCGAGTATCGGGTGCTGCGTGGCGGTTCGTGGCTCAGCTATCGGTGGGATGCCCGCTGCGCTTGCCGCTACTGGGGCAGTCCCAGGCTCGGGAACCGCTACGTGGGGTTTCGTTGCGTCAAGGGTTCTCCATAAGTTAACTGTCCCCTGTCTCCTGCTAACTGCTAACTGACCCGAAAGGAAACTACCATACACAGGTGAGCAATTTGCTGCCGGTCAAGTTGTCGTCGCGCGTGATCAAGGGCAGGCCCAGATGCAACGCCGTGGCACCAATGATGCGATCTGGCATGTCAGGCACCTGGTCACGGGGGATGCGGCGCAACGCCTGGACGACAGGCTCGTCCAGGGCTACCACACGATAGCGGCTACCGGGCATACCTGGCAGCGCCAGGATGCGATCAATCCGGTCGTCGGGCACACGCTGCCGCTCGCATAGGTAAACAACCTCAACCAGGGCGATGCTTGGGATAAGGATCTCGACCGCGCCCGCATCGGCCTGGCGAAAGAGGTCGGCGGCTGGCGCGGAGAGGGCAGGATCGCTGGAAAGATGCCAGAGCAGAGCGTGCGTGTCGGTAACGTAGGCGCTCATGGGGTACTTCCATCTACACGCCCCCACATCTCGCGACGCGCCTGGGCAATGTCCTCCTCGGTGAAGCGGTACCCGTCCAGTAGTCCGCCAAGTGCCAAGGCCGGTTGGCGTGCCCGGTTCTGATTCTTGAAGCGCAGGAAATCGAGGAACTGCTGCACTTCGCGCAGACTCTCCGGCGGAAGCTCGTCGAGTGTGTGGATGATCTGCTCTTTTATCATAGTTTGGATTCCCATAGTGGTTCTCCTGCACCTGTTTTCTCACATCATATCACAGATCGAGATGATCGTCAATTCGTCACCATCCGGCTATTTCGGGTGTGACGCACTTTGGAAGTGCCTCGCACCTGAAGATGACACGAAGGGAGGGAACCGATGACCATTCGATTGATCGCGACCGACCTGGCCGATCCCGGCCAGGAAAGGACAATGAACGAGGATGTGGCCTACCAAGAAGTGAAGCAAGCTTCGGGCGAAGAAACCTGGGGACTTTTCATCGTGGCCGACGGCATGGGCGGCCACCTGGGAGGCGAACTGGCCAGCAAATGGGCGGTCCAGGCCATCCGCACAGAATTAGCAAACCAGTTTGCCCCCAGGGACCCGGGGGTCACCATCAAGCTGGACCGGGCTGAACTGGAACAGAACTTGCGCAGGACGGGGCAGACGGTGCTGCTCCCGGAGACGCTGGAACGCAGACAGGACGAGAAGATGCGCAGACAGGACGAGAAAATGAAAGCAGCCATCGAAGCCGCCATCCAGCGGGCCAACGCCGTGCTACGCGACCTGGCCCGTAACAGACCGGAGAAAGCGGCCGACACCGGCTCGACGGTCACCATGGCCGTGGTCCAGGGCAACAGGGCCTACGTCGCCAACGTGGGCGACAGCCGCACCTACCTGTTCCGTGACAAGCAATTGAGGCAGATCACCACGGACCACTCTCTGGTGGCCAGCCTGGTGACCCAGAACCAGATCGAGCCTGACGAGATCTACACTCACCCTCAACGCAACGTCATCTACCGTAGCCTGGGCGAAAAGCCGGAGGTCACCGCGGACATCTTCATGGAGACCTTGCAGGCTGGCGACCAGTTGATCCTCTGCTCCGATGGGCTGTGGGAGATGGTCAGGGACGAGCAACTGGCCAAAATCGTGGAGAAGGCGCCCGACGTAGGCGAGGCCTGCCGCAGGCTGGTGCAAGCTGCCAACGACAACGGTGGAGAAGACAACATCTCGGTCATTGTGGTCAGGGTGGAATAGCTTGATACTATAGGAATTTTCTTCTGGAGTAGCGAAACTTGTTTCGCGTTTGGCTGGCGCACTTCTGCTACTCCGTCAAGGGGCAAGTCCATGCTTTTGATTCCCATCCCCTTCGTAAAGAGCAAATACTGCAACATCTGTGGTCGGCGCATTATCGGCCAGGGGCTGGTCTACAGGCGAAGCGACGAGCCTGCAGGCGAAAGGTTAACCGTATGCCAGCGCTGCGGCAGAGAGGCTCCCCGCTGCGCCGCCTGCCAGATGCCTATGAGTCAAGGGAAGGCGCAAGGTGGGCTCTGCCTCGCCTGTCAAAAAGGATTGCCCCGCTGCTCCCTCTGCGGCGGGCCGGCGCTGGGTGGCTGTGCCAGTCTCGACAACTCACTGGAAATCTATTGCCAGGACTGCTTCCGCGCCAGCATCTGCGATACCTGCGGCCGGCTCTGCCGCGATCAGGGGCATCGTCTTCACAATGGACGCCGCATCTGCCCGCAGTGTCAACAGACGGCGGTCTACGATCCAGCCAGGGCCAGTGCCCTCTTTGACCAGACGATCCAAATTATCCAGGCCAATCTGGGCCTGAGGTTGAATGTATCTACTGGCTTTGCTCTGATCGAACGGAACCACCTTTTGGCCCTGCTTGACGAGAACGGGGCAACCGATGAGAAAGCCAGGCGAGCGATGGGCCTGTTCAGGAGGGAAGGCCGAAAGCGAGTCATGTGCGTTGAACGCGGTTTGCCGCAAATCCTGATGATCCAGGTCATGGCCCACGAGTACGCCCACGCCTGGCAGGGCGAGAATTGCCCCCTGCTGCGTGATCCACTCACCCGGGAAGGCTTTGCCGAGTGGGTGGCCTACAAGGTGCTACAAGCCATGGGAGCCACCAAGAAAATGGCGGTCATGGAGAGGCGAGGGGATCTATACGGCCAAGGGCTGCGCAAGATGCGAGGGATAGAGGAACAAGAAGGGGTGGAAGCTGTATTGCAGGCATGTCGTCGGGTGAAATGAGAAAAGGAGATCACCATGTCAAGCCAACTTTATCTGGACCATTATCTTAACAGCGGCTATGTTCCCGTCACCAACCAGCCGCGCCTGGTGTACGTGCTTTTGGAGGTAAGGCCGGGGGAGGAGCTTCCCACTATACCGGTGCCGGTCAACCTGGGCATCGTGGCGGACAAAAGCGAGTCCATGTGCATTCCTATCCTCACTGACGAGCAGTTTGAAGAACTGGCTCGTATGGGAGCAGTCCAGGAAGTCATGGTGGACGGCATCCCTGTCTGGCGTTTCGAGGGGGTGCCGCCGGGTTTCGCTGAGGGCTGCCCGCGCAACATTGACTTTGTCAAGTCGGCCCTGCGCTCGGCCCTGGAACAACTGAGTCCCGACGACCGCTTTGCACTGGTGGCCTTTGCTGGAAAAGCGGTCACTCTTGTCCCCAATCAGTCTGGAGCTAACAAGGTCCGTCTCCTCGAGGCCATTGATCAGTTGGATGATGTGCAACTCGGTGATGAAACTTATATGGCTAAGGGCATGGGGTTAGGCTACGAGGAGGTGCAGCGAGGTTCTTCACCTTCTATGGTGAATCGCATGATCGTCCTGACTGATGGCTTTGCCATGGATGCCTCTCAATGTGAGAATCTGGCACGCCAGTCAGCAGAAGCCGGTATCCGCGTCAGCACCATGGGGTTGGGGGTCGAGTTCAACGAAGAGCTTTTGATCTCTATCGCCGATAACAGCGGCGGCCATGCTTACCTTATCTATGAAGCGCAGGACATCCCCCGGGCTTTTGCTCAGGAACTCGAAGGGATGCAGTCTATTGCTCTGTGCAACCTGGAACTAAAGATGCGTCTGGCCAGTGGCGTAGAGTTACGCCGGGCACATAAAGTCAAGCCTGTCATCTATGATTTGGGCCAAGTCCCTGTCTACGATCGCAGCGTCAACATCCCTTTGGGTGACCTGGAAAAAGATGCCTCTCCAGCCGTGCTTCTGGAGCTGATCGTGCCGCCCCGGTCGGCCGGCTCTTACCGTCTGGCTCACACCGTCCTGGCTTATGACA
>JBGVTF010000195.1:0-2659 GCA_041862415.1 Anaerolineae bacterium
GCTATCTGGGCCGGGAGGCAAAGCGCTGCCAGAGCCAACCCCGTGGCAAAGGCTCCCAGCCCCAATTTGCGGCCTTCGGCCAGCCGTCCCAGCCCGGCCGAGCCAGCGGCCACCCACAGCAACCAGGCGGCCAGGATGAGTCCAAAGACCAGTTCGTTGCCGTAGAAGGTGGCCACTAGCTCCCGCATGAGCACCACCTGACCGATCATCGAGGTAAAGCCGATAACAGCCAGAGCTACACCCATCGTTCTCTCTCCCTTTTACCCCCTCCCCTTCCGCCAGTCTCTCAAAAGCAACGCCCCCACCACGATCGCTCCACCCAGGAAGACCAGGCTCAGGCAGCGAGAGATGTAGGCTGCGACCACCAGCGGTGTGATGAGGGGGGCGGGTGTCGGCGTAGCGGTGGGGTTTGGTGTAGGGTTTATTGTTGGTGTTGCAGTTGGACTCGCTGTGGGCGTGGCCGTGAGGGTGGGAGTGGAGGTTGACGTGGCCGTTGGCATGGGCTTGAGTGTGGCGGTGGCGGTCGGCGACGGAGTGTGAGTTGGCGTCGAAGTAGCGGTCAACGTCGGCGTCAGCGTGGCTGTCGGTGTGATGGCTGTGGCTACGGTCAGCGATGGCGACGGAGTGGGCGCTGGCGTGGTCAGTGCTGACGCGTCCGCTCGGGCTTTGAACTGGGCTACAAGCTCCGCCGTCAAGTCCAGGTACAGATTCCCATAGCTCACGCTGGGCTCAATATACGAGCCCTCCACCCACTCGTTCCAGGAGGTGATCACCACCCAGTCGGCCCCGCTGTCCATGGCTGCCTGCCACGTGTCCCGATAGAACTGTCCATCCTCTCGCTCGCGCACAAAGGCGTCGGCCCGCCCCGTCTTCAGATCGTTGTAGCCTGGCATGACCGTGGCCACCCAGAGCTTGTCGGTGCCGTGCTGGGCGTTGTAGCGACGTATCCTGTAGCCCCAGTCGCTCAAGGTGGAATGGACGTCCTGCGACCAGGCGATGCTGTAAAGGTGATGGCCGTCAAAGACCTGCTGATAGTCCACCTCCACCCCTTCGGCAATCCAGAGGCTCTCGTGGTCAGGGTCAACCTGATCCCGAACGGCCTGCCAGGCCTGCAGAGGCGTCTGCTCCGGAGCCAGGGGAATGCTGTCCAGCCGCCAGAAGAAAATCACCGGCTTGCCCTCGACCCGGAGGAAGCTGGGATGTTGCGCGTGGACCTGAAGGACGTGGCGCAGGGCGTCCACCACCTCTTGCTGGCTGTGGATGAAAGGGGAATCCGGCCCGAACTCTACGCTGACCTGGAAATCGGTGCCGTCGGCCACCTCCAGCATGAGGGCCAGATTGGGCTCGGTCTGGTTGCCCTCGTCCTGGGGCCCGTACCAGGCGACCACAAAGGCATCAATGCCGATTTCCTGGGCCTGGGCGATGTGGCGGACGACGGTCTCGCGGTCGCGAGAGTTGTAAAGGCTGACGGGGAAATCCGACACCTTCTCCGGCTTCCAGGTGTTCTCATCAAACCAGTTGTAGTAGAAGGCCAGCACCAGGGGACTTGAGCCCTCGTTGAGAAGGGCAGCCTCCGAGCCAGGAAGAAATAGCAGCAAAGCAAGGAGGATAGCAAGCCCTCCGACCATGCTCATGGCAGACAATAACTGCGACCGTTTAGACAGGTTCTCCCTCCCATTTGTAGTCTGTGAGCTATTTTACCACAAGTGCGCTTATTGTCAATGGTTTCAAAATCTGGTATACTACTTTAAGCGAGGGGCAAGACCTGATAGGTTTTGGCCTAAACCTTTCAGGTCTGATTAGACGACCTTGAGAGGGGGAGTCCATGCCGTACACTTATGCCGTTCTTGGAGCGGGCCGTCAGGGCACCGCCGCTGTCTACGACATGGCCCGTTGGGGCGATGCCCGCGGCGTCATCCTGGCGGACTATGACCTGGAGGTCGCCCGCCGCCTGCGGGGTTGCGATGCCATCTACGCAGCCCTGGCGCGGCGGGAAGGGGTCCCTCTGGTCACGTGGGACCACCAGCAGCGAAGTAGGGCGGCGCCAGTAGTGGAGGCGCTGACGCCGTCTGAGGCGCTGGCTGCACTGGAGCAATAATGGACATCATCGGCGCGGCCGTGAGCAGATCGGACCCTCATGACCACGCCGCACCGTTGGCGCGCATCGAGGCCGCCGGTCATTTCGCTGACCGCCTGATGTACCCGTTGTACGGGCTGACGGATAGGAGGTTGCCATTGTGGAAGGGAGCGCATCATAAGCGAGACAAGGTGCGACGCACTTCTGAAAGTGCGTCGCACCTCTACAAAACAATAGGAGGAATCCATGCCGACCGACAAATTATTGACTGGCCACCGCCGGTTCAAGGAGAGGTTTGAAGCCGACCGCGAGATGTTCGTCAGGCTGGCTGAAGAGGGCCAGGAACCAAAAGTGCTCTGGATCGGCTGCTCTGATTCGCGGGTCATCCCGGAGCAGATGACCGGCGCTGGACCGGGCGAGCTGTTCGTCATGCGCAACGTCGCCAACGTGGTGCCCCCTTTCGGCACAGGCGATACGGCTGTGGGCGCGGTGATCGAATACGCCATCCTGCACCTGCACGTCCCTCACGTGGTCATCTGCGGGCACACTCAGTGCGGCGGCATCAAGGCCCTGGAAGGCCAC
>JBGVTF010000196.1:0-2386 GCA_041862415.1 Anaerolineae bacterium
GGGCACAGGCCAGGGTTGGGGTGGGGATGGCCGTCGGGGTAGGCGTTGGCGGCTCCACGGTAGGGATAAGGGACGGCACCGGCGTCTCCTCCGGCGGTCTCGGCGCGCAGGCCCCTGTGACCATGACACACGCCGCGACCAGGAATGTGGCCAACACTACGGCGATACGGCGAAAAGATGCTCTCCGATTATTTGACATAGCTATCCTCCTCGTATAATTTGCTACTATAATTGTCCCATTCCAGAAGCCGCCTGGCTGCCTCTGATACCTGGGCCTCTCTGATACCCCATACACACCGGTGATTCTCCAATTCATCCACTCTGTAATCCAGGCGGTTACAGGGGATACAATCCATGCCCGAGGTGATGACGACGTGCCTGGCTGGATCGCCCCAGGGGCCAAAGGTGCGGCTGTCCACGGGGCCGTAGAGGTGCACCGTGGGGCTGCCCACGGCCACAGCCAGGTGCAAAGGCCCGCTGTCCACGCCCAGGACCAGGCGGCAACAGGCCATGAGAGCCGCCAGTTGTCCCAACGTCGTCTGACCGGCGGCGACGATGGGCTGGCTGGCCATCCGTTCAGCGATAGCCTGCACCAGGGGGGCCTCGCTGGTCGAGCCGGTCAGGATCACTTTGACTCCGTACCCTTCGACCAGGGCATCCGCCACCCGCGCCCACCCCTCATTCCGCCACAGCTTGACCGGTGCCCCGGCACCAGGATGGATGCAGACCAGCAGATTGTCATCTCCCACTCCCTGCTCCGCCAGATAGCGGGCCGCGAATTCCCGGTCTTGAGCGCTGAGCGGGAACTCCAAGGGGTGGGCTGAAAGGAACCCTTGCCAAGGTTGCGCGAACCTTTGCAGGGGCGGCTGGCTACCTAGAGCCCCCACCAGGGCAAGGTTCTGCTCCACCTCGTGGCGGCCGGGGATGTACGGGACGGCATCGGTCAGGAAAGGCTTCACTTCGGCGATGTCGTAGCCCACCCGGCGGGGGATGCGGGCCAGGTAGGCTAGAAGGGCCCCCCACCAGTGGTCAAAGCGCAGGACGACCGCCAGGTCAAATTCTCTCCCCCTCAACAGCCTGGCATAGCGCCCCAAGACGACGTAAGGCCCGATGACAGACTTCTTGGGTTGGCGGGTAAAGCCAGGGAAAGGGCACAGCATGACCTCGTCAAGGCAGGGGTTGCCGGTGACGACGGCCTCCGCCCAGGGTCCGACCAGGCCGGTGATGCGGGCCTGGGGGAAAGCCTCCCGCAGGGCACGCAGAGCCGGGGTGGTGAACAACAGATCACCCAGATGGTCGGGGCGGATGAGGAGGATGGAGGATGGAGGATGGAGATTGGAGATTGGAGATTGGAGATTGGAAGTGGGAAAGAAAGGGGTGGTCAGGCGGGCAAAAAGGCGCAAGAGTGCCAGACGCATTTGCTGGCGTTTGGTTCGCTGAAGGTGAAAGTTAGGGTAAGAGCAATAAGGAGACACGATCGTAATATCACATAGCTTTCTTGACCTGGCAAATATGACATCGAATCGAAGGATGAAACGAACTGGCGTTTAACCTCACAACTGTGGCATAGATTCGGTTAATCCCTCAGATTCGCTGTGATATTCAGGCCAGGTCACTGTACGCTTTTCCGCGCTGCCAGGGGGACCAAGCCCCCAAGGGTTTTCCAAACCCTTGGGGATTGGCTGACTAGGGCTGGACCTGGACAACAACCCCCTCTTCCGCCCACTCATAAAGCGCGACAGCGTTCTCCGTGCTGATCAGGATGCAGCCATAGGTGACCGGATGGCCCAGGTCGCCCGTCCACAGCAGACTAGACCCACCGCGTGTGGGGAAGCCGTGAAAGCCGTTCATAAAATCAGAGGCAGGTACAGGCCGGTAAATGCCCACGAAATAGGGCATCCACAGATTCCATTGACTGGCATAGGCGTTGGGCTCGTGGGTTTGAACCTGGAACACGCCCGGCGCTGTAGGGCTGGATGGGATGCCCGTGCTGACCGGCCATTCCCACTTGAGAGCGCCGTTCTCATAGGCCCACATCTTTTGCTGGCTGAGGCTGACCACAATCCGCTTGTTCTCTATCACTGGCAGCGGCAGAAGCGCATCCGGCGAAGGAATCGTCAAGGTCTGGCCGGCATAGAGTGTATCTCCCATGCCTGGATTGGCCTGCTGAATCCAGGGGTAAGGGATACCGTAATCACGGGCCAGTTTGGAAAGGGTATCGCCTGACTGGACAACGTGTTGCCGCTCGTGGTGATAAACACGCAAGGGCACATCCCAACTTGTCGAGATCGCATCCCTGACGGCTGTGACCGCTTCGTCCAAGACCAGGTAGCGATCAGGGCCAAGAGTCGTCGTTTGCTCTGCCAGGAATGCCCCCACTTTTTCC
>JBGVTF010000197.1:0-9174 GCA_041862415.1 Anaerolineae bacterium
TCGACCGCCGCGCATGTGAATACAATCTAAAAGCACGGTATCAATGTTTCGAAATATATTGTATGAAGAGTACGGATCCTGAAAGATCGCCTGAATGTTTTTCCAGTATTCCTTTTTCTTCTTTTGAGAACTGATGTCACGCTTCTTTCCCTGGAAGTAAACCTCACCCTCAGTAGGATTGATCAATCCCAAAAGCATCTTCGCTAAAGTAGTCTTTCCGCTGCCCGATTCGCCCACGATCGAGGCGACTTCGCCCTCGTAGAAATGGATATCCACATGATCAACGGCGACAGTTTTCTGGCGGCCAAACCCAAATACCTTGGTAAGCCCTGACGTGCTCAGGCATAATTTTTTTTCATCTGGCATTTTTGTCAGCCTCCTCCGCATAAGCTTCCCTTAGTTCTTTTTCCGACAGGATGCAGCGGTAAGCGCGGCCAACACCCACATCGCGAAGAGGGATAGAATGCAAGGTGCATTCTGGCCGAACGTATTTGCAGCGCTCAGCAAAACGGCACCCAGTCGGTGGGTTTTTTAGATTAGGCGGTACTCCAGGAATGGCCGTCAGTTTGACATCCCGCTGACCTTGTTCAGGCACAATGATTGAGCCCATGAGACCTTTGGCATAAGGGTGGAGTGGATCAAACACAACTTCTTTTGCGGTGCCCTTCTCCACGATCTGCCCTGCGTACATGACCATAATGTCATCAGTCACGTTGTAAAGCAGCGGAAGTTCATGAGTGATGAAGATCAGTGATTCGATGAAACCATTTTCCATCAAGTTTTTCAGCATCTTGATGACCATCTTTTGTGAAGTGACATCGAGTGCTGAGGAAGGCTCATCAGCAATCAACACTTTGGGAAATAGAATCACAGATATCGCGATCACCGTGCGCTGTTTCATGCCGCCCGAAAGCTCAACGGGGTATTTTTGCAATACACCTGCTGGAAGCCCCAAGGTCTCAAAGCATGATCTGGCCAGTTCATAAATCTCTTTCTTGGTTTGATATGGATCATGCGCTTGAACAACATCCTCAATAAAGTGGATGATCTTCTGGGTGGGGTTGAGCGCGTTCATCGCGGATTGGGGGATATAAGAGATCTCCGTCCCCAATATCGATTTACGGATGTCATCAGGGTTCATCCCGGTAATATTCCGCCCGTCAATGATGATCTCACCACTCGTATAGTGTAGCGGAGGAAAATAATAACCCATCAGGCTGAGCGCCAGCGTTGACTTTCCGCAGCCGGATTCCCCCGCAATTCCCAGCGATTTCCCTTCCTCGACCTTTAGAGAAACGTGGTCAACAGCGCAAATGTCTTCCTTGAACCGGGTGACCCATTTTGTCGTTAGTTCCCTAACCTCTAACATTACATTTGACATTTCAACCGCCTAGTCCCTCAATGCCGGATTGAATACCTGGTCGAGACCTGTATTCATCAAATTCATCGAGAACGTAATCAGAACGATGGTAATGATCACGGGGAGGTACGCCCACCATTTTCCCAGGATTGGCGCCTGGTAGATCAATGCCCAGTTCAACATCAGCCCTAAGGTTGGTACTTCCGTTGTTTTTGGCCCCAACCCAAGGATCGACAACCCGGCCTCCGCCAGGATAGCCGTGGAAATCTGCAAAATAAAAGCCATAACGACATAAGAAGCGATGTAAGGCAGAATATCTGTGAGAATGATGTGAACGATTGAGTGCCCGGATAATTTCGACAGATTGACATGGTCGCGATTCCGCAGTGAAATGACTTGCGCCCGCACCGCCCTGGCAGTCCATACCCAGGAGGTAAACCCGATCACCACTGCGATGGTAAAGGCACCGCGCTTCTCCTGCCCGATACTGTATGAAATCAAGATCAACAACACAATAGTGGGGATTACAGTAAAGAGATTGGTGGCGAACATAGTGGTGTCATCCGCCAGGCCGCCGACATACCCCCCCAGCAGTCCCAGGGTCAAACCGATCAAGGTTGCTATGATACCGGCGACAAAACCGATCTGCAGCGATACGCCAGTGGCCTTAACCAGCTCCGTCAGCACATCCCTACCAAAGCTATTCGTTCCAAGCGGCAACACTCGTACGTTCGGGACCTGGTTAACATTCACGTAATCGGATTGTGCGACAACACCTGTCTGCTCCAGGGAGCCTGTTTGCGGGTTTTGTGCTGCAATGATCTCCTCCTCGGTTGACAGAAGTCCCTGGAGCGAGGCATTGAGCCTTTGATAGTATCTTTGCTTGGCATAGGTCATCCCAGGAAAACTTTTGTTGGGGTCATAATCTTTTCCCCACTGGTCCAGGAGTTTTGCAGTGTCGGCGACATCGATCTGATCCGCCGGAACCCCATCTGCCACAAGCCAATCCTTGATGGCAAGGCGGTCGTCGTTGCTCAACTTGCTGGCAATTCGATTAGCCGCAGCGTTATCCAGCTTCAGCGTGTACTGGGTGGAACCAATGCTGTCATAAACATTCACATAGATTCCCGGTGGGAAGAAAGTACCCTGGCTGATGATTTCTAATGGCGGATATGTTATTATCAGCGGATAAACGATCACGATCAGCAGAATTGCCACAAAAATGGAAAAACCAACCACAAATTTACCAGAGTGAAAAACTTGTTGAATGGTATGTTTCATAACAGCATCTTTCCTTAATCAGCCTGTGCCGCTTTAATGCGCGGGTCAATGATGCCGTAAAGGATTTCGATGATAAAGTTCGCAGTCAGCACCATCACCGTGATGATCAATGTGACTGCTGAAATCAGCGGATAATCCCCTCCCATGACACCGTTATAGAGCGTGTAACCAAGCCCCGGATAACTAAAAATGATCTCCGCGAACAGCGCGCCGCCGACCATGGTACCGATCGCTAACGCCAAACCGGTAATCTGCGGAAGCACGGCATTCCGAAATACATAACCGACGATCTTCCGGTCTTTGATTCCCATGAAACGGGCGTACTTCACGTAATCCGCATTCAGCTCATAGATGGACATGGAGCGCATGCCAATCGCCTGACCGCCGATGGCGATCAACACGATCGACCAGAATGGCAGTTGGTAATGGACGATCACAGACCAAATAAATCCCCAGCTAAAGTTGGGGATCATGTCAAATCCGTATCCACCCGAGGTTGGGAACCATTCCAAGACGACTCCAAAAATAACCAGCATAATGATTGCCATGCCAAATGCCGGGAAATTGCTCACAAAAATACTGACGGGCATGAGCACTTTATCAAAGCCGCCCTTGAGATAAGCCGCCAATGCGCCCAGTGTGTTCCCGATCAGCCATCCCACGATGATCGCCGGGAACTGCAGAGCCAACGTCCACCAGATGGCAGATTTGAGAACGTCTGCCACCGTTCTGGGATACATGCTGAACGAGAAACCAAAATCACCCCGCACCACATTTCTCACATAGATGAAAAATTGTTCAATTATGGGTTTGTTGGTGCCGAACAGTTCCGTGTACTGCTCATAAATTGCCTGGACCCCGGTCGCATCGCTCAAGCCTTGGGCAAGCCTTGATACGATGGCTCTCACGGGATCCCCTGGCATCAAGCGGGGCAGAGTGAAATTCAGTATGAAGGCAAAAACAAAAGTGACCAAGAACCAAAGTAGCTTGTTAAGGAAATACTTTAGGTACCCTTTCAACGCAGCACCTCCTCGTAAAAGTAGTCAACAGCCATGTTCCGGGGTTAGCGGAACATGGCTGTTTTTCATTGAACTATTGTTTTACGGGGTAACCAGCGTTATGTTATAGAGACATGCGATACTCCAACCGTCAGTACAGTTAAGCGGCGGGACGGGCGGGTCGGTGCCGTCACCATCGTGCGGGAAGTTTGTCCAAACAGTTTCGTTCACCGCATGGAAATTTTGGGGACGGTACATGAGCGTGAAGGAGGGGACATCGGTCAGGTAGATCCTGACCAATTCCGTGTACATTTCCTTCAGTTTGTCGGGGTCGGTTTCACCGGGGATCGCCTGGATCAAGGCGTCCACGTCAGGATTACTATACTGACCCCAGTTGCCGCTCCAGTTGCCCGCCATACCAACGAATTCAGAGCTGAGCATACAGCGGATACGTTGCCAAGGCATGGTGGGACCAGCGCCCTGGCTCCACATCATGAAGATGTCATAGCCCTCCTCGGGGAGAGGTGCATCCGATTTGGTGACGACGGTCTGATACACGGACCATTCAGGGTAGCTGGTCGTGATCTCAATGCCGATCTCTTTTCCGGCGGCCGCAACCACTTCAATCGCAGCCTGCCAGTCGGACCAGCCATTGGGGCAGGTGGCTACATAGCTGAGCTTTTGACCGTCGTATTCACGCCAGCCATCGCCATCGGTATCGACAATGCCGGCATCATCCAGGAGGGCATTGGCGCCTTCGATATCGTTGCCAGCCCACTGCAGGTCCTTGACGGCTTCATGGTCGTACATGGCCTGCTCACCAGGGGTTGGGTTCATGAGTGAGCGCGGAACCTGCTCGAAGGTAGCCGATTGGTTGGTCATGGCGTTGGCAATGATGGTGGGATAGTCAACCGCAATGGCAATGGCCTTGCGCACCGCAACCTGGTCCAAACCGTGGGAATTCAGGTTGTAGAAGGCGGTCGGAAGACTGGCGCCAATGCCATAGGGTGGCTCGGGCAGGTAGGTGGAGATGGGCAGCCCATAGCTCTCCCACAAGAGTTGAATATTGGAATTAAACTGCTGGCTGACATCCACTTCACCTTTTGCCAAAGCAACAGAACCGGCGGCGTTATCCTTAAAGATCGTATGCGCCAGGTACTTTGGAACAGGCAGCTTGCCCCACATGGAGGCATCCTGGCCCCAGTAGTTGTCATCACGAATGTAGACAACCTTCGTATCGTCCCAAAAGAAACCGTGATAGGGCCCGGAGTAAACAACGTCTTCCGCGGTATCAGCCACGAACTCGGTAGCATCGCCACCGACGCGCTCTTCCAGTGTTTCGGTCCAGGCTTTCTGGCTGACATAGACCTTGGCCACGTAAGCGGCAACCATCAGAGGATTGACCGCTTTGCCGTTCTCATCCAGTGTGGCTTTGACCACAACCGTCTGATCATCAACGGCTTCGATGTTTTCGATGTAATCTTTGTAGCCAACGCCCTGAGAGGTATTGTACTTGACATGGCTGGCCCAGGTATAGGCAACATCCTCCGCGGTCAGCGGGGTGCCATCGCTCCATTTTGCGGCCTCTTTGATCTTGAAGGTGATCTCGGTCCGATCGTCGTTCCAGGTATAATCACCATCAGCCAGCAGAGGATAGACCTTGCCATCGAGCATGTTGTACAGGTACGGGGTTTCGAACGTGATGACGCGGGCGCTATCCTGGTCGTTGGCAATAGCCATCGCATTGTTGTTGGCGGTGGAGTAAGGATTCCAACCAACGACCGGACCCCACTGTTGACCATTGGAGTACAGGGTTTCGTTCCGGGGGTAAGCCGCTGTAGGCACTTCGGGCTCCGCCGTCACCTCGACGATCTTCTCCACCTCGACGACCTTCTCCACCTCGACGGTGACCTGAACCTCTTTCTCGACGACTACCTCCTTCTCGATCACCTCAGGGGTCGGGGTAGGACCGCAGGCGGCCATCAAGCTCAAAGCCACCAGTAGATTCAAAAACAGAATTGACTTGCGCATCACTTCTCTCCTTTCTTTTTTCCTACTTGACTTTATGCGAATGGTTTGGTAAACTTGTACCCTGTGTGGAGCTTTCCGCACAGGTCTCGCGTACAGGTCTTCCCCTGTCTATGTCAGTTGGGGGTGAAGACCTGTATGCATTTTTTGTCGCATTGGCTCAAATTCCTCATCACCTCCTTTCGTTCGACCGATTCAAGGAGAACCACAAGAGGCCCTGACCACCAACTCCGTGGGCAAGACAATTCTCTGAGCAGGAGCCTCTTCTTCCAATGAACTTTCCAGCACGCTTAGCAGCACTTCTACCGCCATCGAGCCCATACGCTCAATCGGCTGACGCACGGTAGTCAGCGCCGGTTCAATCGCCGAGGCGATAGGGATGTCATCGAAGCCGACCAGAGCAACATCCTGGGGAACTTGCCGGCCCGCTTGCCGGAGCGCTTTGAGAGCACCGATCGCCACCATGTCGCTGGCGACGAAGACAGCGCTGGGTGAGGCAGGGAGCAACCGTTGCATGGCTACCAGGCCGCTGTTTTCGGTATAGTCTCCTTCGACAATCAGTTCTTCCTCCACCGGAATGCGGTGCGCTTTCAGCGCCTGGCGATAGCCTTCCAGGCGGTCCTGGCCGGAGATCAGATCCAGCCGGCCGGTGATGGTGGCGATGCGCTGGTGTCCCAGGCGGATCAAGTGCTCGACTGCCATCCGTCCTCCGGCGACGTTGTCAGCATCCACGTAGTGGACTCGCCCATTGGGATACTGCCCTATGGAGACGAACGGGATCCGGTCACGCAGCAGATCGGGGATGAGCGGATCATTCAGCGGGGTCGAAGCCACGATCACACCATCCAGATAGCCGCTGCGTAAGATGCGCTGGTACATCTCTTCCTGTCCAGTAGGATCATCAAACAAGGAAAGCAACATTTGGTAGCGATGAGCGTTACAAGCCGCGGTGGCTCCGCGCAGCAAGAGGGGGAAGAAGGGGTCGGTGAAAAGCGTCGTCACCGCTTCGGGGATGATCATGCCGATGATTTGGGTACGGTTGGTGACCAGGCTGCGGGCAACCGCGTGAGGCTGATAGCCGGATTTGCGGATAGCCTGCCACACTTGTTCCCTGGTTTCAGGCCGCACGCTGGGGTGGTCGTTGATGACACGCGAAACGGTGGAACGGGATACGCCAGCCAGTTGGGCGACTTCCTCCAATGTACAGGCCATCAACTCCTCCTGAGAGCGCTCTCACACAAATCCTGCAAAAACTCCTCTTCCATGGGCAAAAAACCGCCGTTTCGATCCAATTCTTGGGAGCGCTCCTATAATATTATACCACAAATCACAGAGTTTGTCAAGGGGGTTGGCCAGGCCCAAAGGTATTGACAGAAAAAGTCTAGTATGTTATGATATGATCAGGCAAACGCAGTCGGCACCAGAGCGTGGAAAGTCGGCTGGAAAATCATCGCCGAATATGGGAGTGTATTGAACAACAAAATCCAGAACTGGCCAGAAAGCTCATGACTGAGCATATTGAGAAGGGAAGGCGATTTCTGGCCGCCTGTTAGATAAACAGGTTCAACTGGATGATTCCTTAGAAATGCGCCGCCATATCAAAATATCTCCGTTTGCAGACGTAATGCGTTTGGGGTGCCCCAAGGTACTCCCGGTTCTCCTTCGAGCTTGATCTCAAACCGGTATTCCTCCGCTGCGACAGAAGGGGAATGGGATAGCCTAGGAGGTTGCCCCGGTCTCGGCAGCGAGGATCCGAATGAGCAGATTCTGGGCTTTTTCCCCTCACGGCTAATAGAGCCTGCGACTCAGGGTGAAATCCATCACTCTGGGTAGCAGGCTGTTGTCTTTATGACCCACATCAACGTGGTGAGTCAAGCCCTCAGGACAGGAGAGGGCTCAACAAATACTAAGCTGGACTTTGTCCAGCTTAGGAGGTAGGGGATGATAGAAGGAGCCGACAAATATTGGAACCCCATTCTGGAAACCATGCCCCAGGAGAAGCTGCGGGCGCTGCAATTGAAAAAGTTCAGGAAAATAGTCCAGTGGGCCTATGACCACTCCAGGTTTCACCGCCAGTTGTACACCGAGGCCGGGATGGAACCGGGCGACATCAAGACTTTTGAGGACATCGCTCAAGTGCCCAAGGTCGAAAAAGCCATGATGCAGGACATCCAGCGTAAGGACCCCTTCCCCTACGGCGATGCCTTGTGCGTCCCTCTGGAGAGAGTGACCGAATTTCATCAAACCAGCGGCACCACGGGACAGGCCGTTTATCAACCCGATACCTGGCAGGACTGGGAGTGGTGGGCAGAAGCGTGGTCCTACATCATGTACGCCCAGGGCTTCAGGGACACGGACCGGATTTTTATCCCCTTTGGCTACAACATCTTTGTCGCTTACTGGGCCGGGCACTACGCCGGGGAGAAGATGGGCTGTGAAGTGGTACCCGGCGGTGTGCTGGACACCAAGGCCCGCCTCCTGAAGATGCAGGAACTGAAGGCTACGGCCATGATGGCCACCCCCACCTACGTCCTGGGCATGGCCGACATGGCCCGACGAGAGTTAGGACTGGACCCGGCCAGGGACCTGAACATCAGCAAGATCCTCTGCGCCGGCGAGCCCGGAGCCAGCATCCCCTCTACCAAGAAGCGGATGGAAGAAGCCTGGGGGGCCAAGGTCTACGACCACGTGGGGGCTACCGAGATTGGGGCCTGGGCCTATGAATGTACCGCCCAGCCGGGTGGCCCGCACGTCAACGAAGCCCTTTTCTTGGTGGAAATTGAGGACATCGAGACAGGAGAGATCATCACCGAACCGGGGCGCCGGGGCAAACTGATCATGACCGCCTTGGACCGCGAGGCCCAGCCCTGTGTCAGGTTCGATTCCAAGGACATAGCAGAGTGGGCAGCCGAGCCCTGTCCCTGCGGACGGACCTTCCGCTGGATCAAAGGCGGAGTGCTGGGACGGGCTGACGACATCACCAAAGTCAAGGGGGTGTTGCTGGCTCCTTCGGCCATCGAGGAGGTGGTCAGATCGTTCCCGGAACTGAGCGACGAGTTCGAGGTCATCGTAACCAAGAAGGGTGACGTGGACGACATCACTTTGAAAGTCGAACTGGTGCCGGAGGCAGCAGAGCAGAGAGAGGAGGTCGAGGCCAGGTTGGTGGACCAACTGCGGTTGAAGACCAACCTGCGCTACAACCTCGAGTTCCACGAGTACAACACCTTGCCCAGATACCTTATCAAAGCCAGGCGATTCAAGGACCTGCGCAGGACGCATTAAGTCAGCAAAGCAGCGAATCAGCAAATGGAGATAGAAAATCATGGTAGACAAAGATCTTGTGGTAAAGATGGACGAAAAGATCCAGGCCATCAAGAGAACAGCCCTGGAGTTGAAGGAGTTGTCGGATGGGATACAGGCAGTTGACCGCAATGCAGACCGCATCCTGGCCAGCGTCAAGATGCTGGAGATCAACGTCAGCGATGCGCTTGAGATATGGGAGTGATG
>JBGVTF010000198.1:0-11182 GCA_041862415.1 Anaerolineae bacterium
CTGCGGCCTAAAACGTAAGGACAGCTCTGCCAGATTACGCATTACCGCTATTTGGTTCAACGTGGGTTCGAGGGGTAACCCCTGGCATTGAGAGCCAACTTGTGGTAGAATACAGGCTGGTGCTGCTGCCCGAACAGGACGTGGGCCTGTTCGGGTTCTACAACAGCCCAGGCGGGGACATGGCCTCGTGGGTCATCACCGGTCAGACTGGGGGTTTTCGAAGCAAATCAGAGAGGGTGATCCACCAGATGTGCCATCAACCCCAGGGGCAGATGCCTATATCTGGTGCTTAATCACAGAGCTGCTGGGTTGATGAGCGGCCATGTTAAAATCAACCCCCTATGTGTAGTAGGTATCTTACAGGAATCTTCTACATGTTGTGGTAAAGCAAACACCGTACTGCTTCGAAATCCCACTGGCGGCAGCACTTGCAAAGCAGACTAAATGATAGTACAATATATCTGGAGACGGCTGTTGGCCGCTCCTGTGATGCCTTTGCGCAAAAGGGAGCACACGCTGGATATGGTTGGTAGGAGATCAGCCAGGTTATCTGGGCAAAGTCGGAGGCGGGGTGATCCATGATCAAGTCGTTCAGTGTGCGAGATATCCTTCTGGTTGGCAACTTGCAAAAGGAGGGGACGTGCCTGGATCCAGAGATAGCCCTGACACGGCCCTACTCACCTTTGTTGGCCGCTTTGTCTTCCTATTTCCTGATACACGAAACAGGGACTTTGACTTTTATTTTAGAGGCTATGGAGCAGAGCAGCCCTTCGACCCCTCGACCCTTCGACAAGCTCAGGACACCGCAGGCTCGGGGCGACGCAAGCTCAGGACGCAGCCGGGTGCAAGGGCTGGCTCAAATGCGGCAGCGACGAGGTCGGCCTGAGGCCGATGTGATCTATCTGGCCCCTTCCCTTCGACAAGCTCAGGACACTGCCTTTTCAACAGCCGATGAAGCCCCAACGATATGGCATCGCCTGCTGAACCATCTCTGCGCCCAGGCTGGAGAACGGGGGATCCAACGCCTTTTCGCTCGCCTGGCCGAGGACGGAGAGGAAATCGGGGCTTTCCAGCAGGTTGGTTTCAGCCCTTACACTCGTGAAGACATCTTCCGCTTGAAAACCCTCTCCGAGTCCCACCGCCGGTTGGACAGAGTGGTCATGCGCCCGCAACAGGCGGTAGATGCCTGGGCCTTGCAGCGGCTATACGCCAAGGTCGCCCCCCGCCTGGTGCAGCAAGCCGAGAGCCTGGGTGAACGAGGGTGGGAGCGGTCTTCGGTTGATTGGCCCCTCCGTGCCAGAAGTGAGGGGTACGTACTGGAAAACAATGGGGAGATTGTGAGCTATCTGCTTTTCAGCGGTGGCCGCATCGGTCATTGGATGCGGATACTTCTCCATCCCCAGGCTTACGATCGTGCTGATGGGGTCATACAGCATGGACTGGCTTTTCTCTCCCATTATCCACCGTGCCCCATTTATTGCAGTGTGCGCGAGTATGAAGGAGGACTGAGGACTCCCCTCCAGGATTGGGGATTTGAGCCCTTCGGTAGTCACGCTATTCTGGTCAAGCACACCACCGTACGGATCAAAGAGCCTGCCAGAAAGCTGGTGCGAGCTCTGGACAAGAGAGCCGAGGCAGCTACTCCTACCATGTCTCAGATCAACCCTTCGACAACCCTTCGACCTTGCTCAGGACAGGGCTCAGGACACTGCAGCAAGCATGGAATATGAATTGAGGTGATTACAGCCTGTACCGCAAAGTGGTGAAAGATATGCAACAGAAGATAACCGATGATTTAGAGGCATTACTGACTGTTCTGCCCCCGCCTATAGAAGCCTCCCTGAGGGCAGCGAACAAGAGTGAGGACTTGCTGGAGGTTATTCTCGACCTGGGCCGTCAACCGGAGGCCCGTTTTGTAGGTCACGAGATCGCTTTGAGTGAGAAGGAGGTCACTGGAGAGGAAATCGAACACATTGTCTCCCGCACCAGCGAGTTCGACGATGACAACCGGGCAGGCATTGCCCGTACCTTGCACCGTATCTCAGCTATCCGCAACCGCAAGGGATACATCGTAGGCCTGACCTGTCGCGTGGGGCGGGCCGTCTATGGCACTATTGGCATCATCCAGGACATCATCGAGTCGGGCCAGAACATCTTGCTCCTGGGCCGTCCGGGCGTAGGCAAGACGACCATGCTGCGGGAGGTGGCGCGGGTCCTGGCTGACAATAAAAGGGTGGTCATCGTAGATACCTCCAACGAGATCGGCGGCGATGGCGACATCCCCCATCCGGCCGTCGGTCGGGCGCGGCGCATGCAGGTGGAGACCCCAGCCCTACAGTACGAGGTGATGATCGAAGCCGTCGAGAATCACATGCCCGAGGTGATCGTCATTGACGAGATTGGGCGGGAGCTGGAGGCAGTGGCCGCCCGCACCATCGCCGAGCGGGGCGTTCAGTTAGTGGGCACCGCCCATGGTAACACCCTGGACAACCTGCTGCAAAACCCTACCCTGTGCGACCTGATCGGGGGCATCCAGGCGGTGACTCTGAGCGATGAGGAAGCGCGCCGTCGTGGTACCCAGAAGACGGTGCTGGAACGCAAGGCCCCGCCCACCTTCGACGTGGTGGTGGAAATTCAGGGCTGGCACCGTCTGGCCGTGCACCACGACGTGGCCCGGGCAGTGGATGCCATTCTACGGGGGCGCAGCCTGCCCGCTGAGATCCGCTATCGTGATGAAGAGGGGAAGGTGCAAATCGAGGAAGCCACGCTGCCGCCCCCCAGTCTATCCGAAAAGCCAATCCGACTGTCATCTCAGCTTCCTGGTGTCCCCTCTACCCTGCGGGTCTATCCCTATGGCATCGGCCAGAACCGTTTAAAGCAGGCTGCTCAGAACTTGCACTTACCGGTGGCCATCGTCAAGGACCTGAGGGATGCTGATGTGGTCATTACTCTGAAGAACTATTATCGCAAGCGCCCCCAGCCTATCAGCAAGGCTGAGCAACGGGGTGTGCCCATCTACGTCTTACGGTCCAATACCGTCGCACAGATGGAAAGTTGTCTGGCCGACATCTTTGAGCTGGAAGCAGAGGTCGTGGACCCTTTTGCCATGGCTATGAGTGAGACCCAGGAGGCCGTCCAGAAGGTGCTCTCCGGGGCTCACGTCGTTGAGCTATCGCCTCAGAATGCCCATATACGCCGTCAGCAGCATCAGATGGCCCGGGAGGCCAACCTCATCTCCCACAGCCGGGGCAGGGAACCACACCGGCGGGTGAGGATATATCAGAACAACCGGTGATAGAGTCAGCGGGAGAATGGAACAATGGGACTCTTTATTACCTTGGAGGGCCCTGACGGCAGTGGTAAGACGACGCAAGCCCAACTTTTGTACGAATATCTCCAAGAGCGCGACTATCCCGTCTTCCTGACTCGCGAGCCAGGCGGAACCAGCATTGGCGACCAGATCAGAGAGGTGTTGCACTCACTGGAGAACACCGAGATGCTTCCCCAGACGGAGATTCTGCTCTATTCGGCCTCCCGCGCTCAACTGGTTGGTCAGATCATCCGCCCGCACCTGGCCCGGGGCGAAATCGTCCTCTGTGACCGTTATGCCGATTCCACTCTGGCCTATCAGGGTTACGGCCATGGCTTGGATCTCCAGGTTCTGCAAGTCATCACCTCCTTTGCCACCGGCGGGCTGAAGCCGGATTTGACTATCTATCTGGATATAGATGTCGAAGAGGGGCTAAGACGCAAGCTAGCTGCCCACCAAGTCGGGGAGGCGGAATGGAATCGCATGGATCAGCAGGAACTCGCTTTCCACCGTCGGGTGCGTGAGGGCTATCTGCAAATGGCTGCCGCCGAGCCAGAGCGTTGGGTGGTCATTGAGGCTGCACAACCGGCAGACGTTTCCCAGCGGGCTATCAGAGCCAAAGTGGAAGCCAAACTCAGAATCGCCGAGCAGAAGGTGGCGGCTTCCAGGATTGAAATCGCAGAGAAGTAGATTCAGGGAAGGAAGAGTTTCAGAAGATCTGGCCTTGTGCCAGAACAAGCCTGGTGATGGGGAGAACGCGAGAGATGAAACTGATCATGAGTATCGTCAATAGCGATGATGCCAGGGGACTGCTTGATACCCTGTCGGGACACGGACATCGGGCCACGATGATCAGCACCACGGGGGGCTTTCTACGAGAGGGCAATGCTACCATCTTCGTAGGCACAGACGATGAGAAGGTAGATGAGGTTCTGGCTCTAATTAAGGAAAGCTGTCACACCCGCACCCAGTATGTCAACCCTTTGCCTCCGGTCATGGAGCCGGGAGAACTCTATATGCCAACCCCGGTGGAGGTAGAGGTGGGCGGGGCTACGGTCTTTGTCATGGATGTGGACCGGTTTGAGAGATTCTAGGGAAGAGATAAACAGAGGTCCTGTCTGCTCGCTCCGTGACCACCTGCTCACATCTCGTCATGATCGTCAAGTCCTTCGCCGCCTCCCAGATCGGGTATAGCAGCCTCGATGTCTTCAGGACTCTCGCCAGCTTCCAGGCGGCCAACTACCTCATCGAACTCGGGGCCCAGGTCCTCGCCCATCTCGCGGCTCATCTTCCTCATCCAGCGGGCCATGCTCTTGGGATCGTCCTCGTCCAGGCCGGCCAGGCTGCTGGGATCGGCCAAATCCTCCAGGCGGCTATCTTCAGACCTCAGCACGGCCACACGGGAGATCAGGCGAATCAAGTCTTCACCGCCACACGCTGGGCAACAGGGTCGAGCGGTCTCGACTTCCGAGAAACTCCGCCAGTAGACGGTCACGCGCTTTCGACAGTCGCTGCAACGGTACTCGTAGATTGGCATGACATTCCTCCCAAGAAAGTCAGTCGCTATCTATTATAACCTAAAGCCCCGTCCAAATCAAGAAGGACAACGCCTCTGTGGATTGCGGGACAAGATGCGCCACTATTGCGGCACAGGCCATCTTGCCCTACCTCCCGCCACACTTTTGCGGTGCACCCAATGCCTCAGGGGGCAGGCTATGTTGCTCTATTGTTAGCTCAGCGTCGGCTCGAATTGATGGGAGCAGTGAGTGAAAACGGAACTGCTGCACATCGGATTCGGCGGAGTTATCGCCACTAACCGCATACTGGCTGTTGTGAGCCCTGATTCGGCTCCCATCAGACGCCTGATACGCCAGGCCAAAGAGAAGGGGCTGACTATTGACATGACTCACGGACGCAAGACCAAGGCTGCTATCTTCCTCGACAGTGGCCACATCGCCTTGGTAGCCTTGCAGCCGGAGACCATCGTCGGCCGACTGAGACAGCAGCGTGAGCGGTTTGAGTCCTGAAACTCGGTCCGACTGATGTGCCATTGAGTAAGGGACCAACAGGTCAACGAGTGGATGAGGCCATCAGTCAACCAGTCAATGGGGGTCAGGTAGTCGTGGACGAGAAGCAAAGCTCTGAACCTAAAGAGGAATACCAACTTGATGGTTCCAGGTTTTTGGAGCCGCCGCCGCTGCTGATCGTGCTCTCGGGCCCCTCAGGAGTGGGTAAGGACGTGACCTTGACCCGCATGAAGGAGCTGAGATACCCTTTCCACTTCGTGGTCACGGCCACCGACCGGCCTCAGCGACCGGGGGAGGTGCATGGCGAAGATTACTATTTCGTTTCCTCAGAGGAGTTCACCACTATGGTGGAGCGGGACGAATTGTTAGAGCACGCCGTGGTGTATGGCCAGAACAAAGGCATCCCCAAGTCCCACGTACGGGAGGCGTTAGCCACTGGGAAGGATGTCATCATGCGCCTCGATGTGCAAGGGGCAGCCACTGTGCGGCGCGTCGTGCCCCACGCCCTCCTCATTTTCCTGATGGCTCCATCTGAGGAAGAACTCATCCGACGCCTGAAAGAGCGCAAAACCGAATCCCCTGAAGGCTTGAAAAGACGCATCGCTATGGCCCGCGAGGAGATGAAAAGGCTGCCAGAATTCGACTACGTGGTCGTCAACCGTGATGGCAAGTTGGACGAGACAGTGGAACAGATCGTGGCCATCATCACTGCCGAGAAATGCCGGGTGAAGCAACGAAAGATTGAGTTGTGAACCTGACAAATCAACAATCTTAAGATGCTTTTTGAGTCTGATGCATAAGAGGCCTGAGGGCCTCAGGCGTGAGCTGGCAGTCCTGGCCGAATTGGGGCAGGGGTACCGGCTGGACTGAAGAGGAGGCATGAATGGACAAGATAGACCCTAAAAATGTTCGCCACTCGGTTATCGCCGGGAGCTGGTACCCTGGCACCGAGGGGCAATTGCGGAAGACTGTGCAGGGGTACCTGGATAACGTAGAGAGAGAAGAGCCGGATGGGGAGCTAATAGGTCTCATCAGCCCTCACGCGGGCTATATCTACTCCGGCCAGGTGGCTGCCTACGCCTACAAACAACTGGAGGGGGCTTCCCTTCGACAACCCTTCGACAGGGCTCAGGACAGGGCTCAGGACACCGCCTACGATGCCGTGGCCGTTATCTCGCCTGTCCATCGTATGTTCATGGGCCGCTTTGCTGCCACCAGCGCGGCTGCCTATGGGACCCCTCTGGGCCTGGTGGAAGTAGATGCGGAGTTGGTCGAGGCCGTGGACCAGGAAATAGGTCTAACCCGCGTGTCTCAGGACAACGAGCACTCGCTGGAGATCCAACTGCCCTTCCTGCAGGTAGTCCTGGGCGAGTTCAAGCTGTTGCCTATCATGATGGGTGACCAGGACCTGTCCTCGTGTCAGAAACTGGGTACAGCCCTGGCTAAAGTACTTCAGGGAAAGAACGTTCTCCTAGTAGCTAGTACCGATCTTTCCCATTTCCACAACTACGACGCGGCCGTGCGCCTGGACGAGATCATCCTTGAGCGCGTCGGAGCTTACGATCCGGAGGGGCTGGCCAACGATCTGAGGAGAGGCAAATGCGAGGCCTGTGGCGGCGGCCCCGTGATCGCCGTCATGCTCGCTGCTCAGGAGTTGGGAGCCAACAAGGCCAAGGTCCTCAAGTACATGAATTCCGGGGACGTTACGGGAGACCGCTCTCAGGTGGTAGGTTACATGGCTGCCGCCCTCTACCGGGCGAGGATCTGACGGGCCAGGCGCAGTGAATGGGATGAGAGAGCGTTCAGCGGTCACCCTCCGCCTGGGGCGGTGGAAGCCCTACCTATAAGTCTTGATGCAGTCTGTCAACGCCCACCGGCCAGGCATCTACGAAAGCGGCGGTGGGTTCTATATTTTGGTGGGTGTGCCAGATTCTCCCTGATTACTGTACACACCACACTGGGAAGGAGATTTTCACCATGCTGGAGAAACTGGCTGTGGTTGAACAACGCTACGAGGAATTGAATAGACTGATGGCCGATCCAGAGGTAGCCACGGACCACATCCGCCTGAAAGAACTGGCCCAGGAGCAAGCCGAGATCGAAGAGTTGGTCCAAGCTTATCGCCAATACAAGGCCAATGAGCAGGAGCTAAGTGAAACAGAGGCCATGCTGCATGAGGGCGGCGACGAAGAACTGGAGGAACTGGCCAGAGAGGAAATCGAGAGGCTGACTGCCAGGCAGGAGGAGCTATACGAGAGGTTGAGGCTCATGCTTCTGCCCAAGGACCCCAAGGACGAGAAGAACGTCATCATGGAGATCCGGGCTGGGGCCGGAGGCGACGAGGCTGGGCTGTTTGCCGCTGATTTGTATCGCATGTACACGCGATACGCCGAGACCCATGGCTGGTCCACTGAACTTCTCAGCTCCAACGTGACCGGGATCGGTGGCTTTAAGGAAGCCATCTTCAGCATCGAGGGCAGGGGAGCCTATTCACGACTGAAGTACGAAAGCGGCGTCCACCGCGTGCAGCGGGTGCCTGTCACTGAAGCCAGTGGCCGCATCCACACTTCCACCGCTACTGTGGCCGTCCTGCCAGAAATGGATGAGGTGGAGGTGGAAATCGCCCCCGATGATCTGGAGATCGAGGTCTACCGGTCATCTGGTCCCGGTGGGCAACACATGCAGAAGAACGCTACCGCAGTGCGCGTCAGCCACCTGCCGACGGGCATGGTCGTGGCCTGCGAGAGTGAGCGCTCCCAGTTCCAGAACAAAGACCGGGCCATGGCTGTCCTGCGGGCACGACTCTACGCTATCGAGGAGCAGAAGCAACTGGAGGAACGGGGCGAGACACGTCGCCTCCAGGTGGGCAGCGGCGAGCGCAGCGAGAAGATCCGTACCTATAACTTTCCCCAGAATAGGGTTACCGACCATCGCATCGGCCTGACCAGCTACCGCCTGGAGAACGTCCTGGACGGTGACCTGGACGAGTTCATTGACGAGCTGGCCACCACCGAGCAGGCGGAAAAACTGAGAGCAGTGGGGATGGAGTAGGGAATAGGGGACAAGGGACAAGGGATAAGGATGGGGATGAGCATCGGGCGGTTGCTGATTGAGGCGACGTGGCTGTTACAGGAAGAAGGCCTTGACACTCCCCGCCTCGACGCTGAATTGCTGCTGGGTCACGCCCTGGGGTTGACCAGAACCCAGCTCCATGCTCACCCTGACCGACGACTGGACGTCGCCGAGTTGGAAAGCTACCGTGAACTGATCGAGCGACGCCGACAGCACGAACCCGTGGCCTACATTCTGGGCTACAAGGAATTCTACGGCCTCGATTTCTATGTGGATCGCCGCGTGCTGATTCCCCGACCGGAGACAGAATTGCTGGTGGAGAAAGGGCTTGAGATTGGCCAAGCCGCTTCCTTTCCTATGACCATCGCCGATGTGGGGACGGGCTGTGGAGCTGTAGCCATCAGCCTGGCCGTGCACCTGCCCCAGGCGATCATCTACGCTCTCGACGCCTGGTCCGAAGCCCTGGAGGTGGCGGCGCTCAACTGTCGTCGCCACAGCGTTGAGAGGCGCATCCATCTGCTACAGGGAGACTTGCTTGTACCCCTGCCCGAGCCTGTGGATCTCATCGTCGCCAACCTGCCCTACGTCAGCGGGGCTGAGTGGGAGCAGTTGCCGCGGACCATAACTGCCTACGAACCCCGCTTTGCGCTGCACGGCGGCCCCGATGGCCTCGATGTCATCCGTAGCCTGCTGGCCCAGGCGCGGTCGTATCTCAAACCACAGACGACGATCGTGCTGGAAATCGGAGCCACGCAGGGGGCGGCAGTGGCCGATTTGGCCAGGCGTTATTTTTCGACAGCCACGGCTGAGAGTGTCCAGGACTACGCCAGGCTGGATAGGATGGTGATCATTGAAATACAAGCTGATAGCCGTTGATCTGGATGGCACGCTGATGGGCGAGGATGCCATCATTTCACCCAAAGTGAAAGACGCTGTGCGTCGGGCTATGGAGAAGGGTGTCAGGTTCACCATAGCCACGGGACGCACTCTTGGCTCAGCTCTCCTTTTTGCGCAGGAACTGGGGATTAACGCGCCTCTCATTTGTTACCAGGGCGGGCTCATCAAGGACCATTTGAGTGGGGAGGTGATCTACGAACAGTCTTTGCCTCTGGCCTTAGCGCAAGAAGTCATCCGCTTCACGCAGCAAAGGGGGCTGCATCTCAACGTCTATCTGGATGGCCGCGCCTACGTGGAGCGCGTGACCCCAGAAGCCAGGTACTACACCGAGATTGCGAAGGCAGCCGTCTATCCCGTCGGTGACCTGCTGGCCTTCTTGGACCGTGACCCCATGAAGTTTATTATCGTCCTGTCCGACGATGGGGCCACCGAGCCGCTGATAGAAGAGTTGGGGACACTTTTCGCTGGCCAGATGCAGTTTGTGCGGTCCTACCCCCGTTTCGTGGAAGGTATCCCTTTGAACGTCTCCAAGGGGCACGCTTTGGCTCGCCTGGCCGACCACCTAGGCCTCCCCCTGGAAGAGACCATCGGCATCGGTGACAACGACAACGACCTGGAGCTAGTGGAGCGGGCCGGTCTGGGGGTGGCTATGGGCAACGCCAGCCCAGCGGTCAAGGCCGCTGCTGACTACATCGCCCCTCCTGTAGACGAAGAAGGTGTGGTTGAGGTGATCGAGGCGTTTGTCCTAAGTTGACAAGGGCAATCAGTGGATGAGCGAAGAGATGTGATTGAAACCAGGGTCCTCCCCGTAACCGACGAGTCTACGGCCGAGGCCGTCCGCATCCTGTCGGCGGGCGGCCTGGTGGCCTTTCCCACCGACACCGTCTACGGCGTGGGCGCTCACGCCTTCCAGCCTCAGGCGGTGGAAAAGATTTACGCGGCCAAAATCCGCCCCCGGGGCAAGGCTATCCCTCTCCTCCTGGCGACGCCCGATGACCTGTCCCTCGTGGTCGAGGGTGTTCCCCCAGTCGCTCACCTGCTGGCGGAGAGGTTTTGGCCCGGTGGGCTGACTTTGGTCTTCCGCAAGCGGGCCATCGTATCCGCTGCCGTCAGCCCTGGCCCGACGGTGGCCGTGCGCGTCCCCGATCATCCGGTCACCCAGGCCCTCATTGCTGCCCTGGGCGCGCCCCTAGCTGCCACCAGTGCCAACCTGGCCGGCAACCCCAGTCCGGTCACGGCTCAGGAGGTAGTGTGGGAACTGGCGGCGCGGATTGAGCTGATCCTCGACGGAGGTCCCTGCCCCGGCGGCATCCCTTCCACAGTGCTGGACCTGACGACCGATCCCCCCACGATCTTGCGCTCAGGAGCCATCGCCGAGGAGGACATCAGGGATATTCTGCCATCTTTACAGCGCGGGTGAGGTGATCGAAACAGGCAGAGGTGCTCAAATGGAATTGAAGGATAAAACGGCCATCATCACCGGTGGAGGACGGGGGCTGGGGCAGGCGGCGGCCCTGGCCCTGGCCCAAGAGGGAGCCAATGTAATCGTGGCCGCCAGGACGGTGACAGAGATCGAAAGGGTAGCCAGGGAGATACAGGCTCTGGGGAGACGCGCCCTGGCCATCCAGACGGACGTCTCCGATGCGGCCGCTGTGAAAGCAATGGTGGGCGAAACTGTAGACCAGTTCGGCACCGTGGACATCCTGGTCAACTGCGCGGGCGTCATCGGCCCCATCGGCCTGGTGAGCCAGATTGACGCCGAAGGATGGGAGAAAACCATCAGCACCAACTTGACGGGCACCTTCCTGTGCTGCCAGGCCGTCCTCGGACCGATGATGGCTCAAAAGAAAGGCAAAATTGTCAACGTCTCTTCAGG
>JBGVTF010000199.1:0-29768 GCA_041862415.1 Anaerolineae bacterium
AAGGAGGTGAGTGAATCGATTACTCTCGTTGGCCAATAGCAGAGAGGCTCACTGAGAGCATCTCAATCAAATCCCAAAACAAGGAGGGAAACGACAATGAAAAGGTTAACAGCATTGCTAATCACTGTGGCCGTATTGGCCAGCCTTGTGGCCGCCTGTGCCCCCACGCCGGAGGTCGTGGAGAAGGTAGTCAAGGAGACCGTGGTAGTCGAGAAAGAGGTCGAGGTCACCAAGGTCGTGGCCGGTACGCCGGAGACGGTGGTTGTCACCGCCACGCCGGTGCCCGAAGCACCTAAGCCCACGGGCGAGATCCTGATCTGGGGCTGGCCAGCGGCGGACAAAGCCTTCGAGGCGTTCCTCGAGGGCTTCAACGAGGAATACCCCGACATCGAAGTCGAATGGGTGATGTACGGTGGTATGGCTGCAGAAGCTCGAGATGCATTGTCCACCGCCCTGGCGGCGGGAGAAGGGTTACCGGACATTGCAATGATCGAGATCAACGACATTGACCGCTTTGTGTTGCAGGGAGGGTTTGTTGATCTGCTGCAGGAACCCTACGATGCAGGGAAGTACAAGGATGATTTCGTAGCCTACAAATGGGATCAGGCCACCACTCCCGATGGACGGCTGCTCGCCTTCCCGTGGGACATCGGGCCGGCATCCTTGTTCTACCGTCGTGACGTCTTCGAGAATGCGGGGTTGCCATCCGATCCCGAGTCGGTGGCCGAGATGCTGAGCACCTGGGAGGGTTTCATCGAAACCGGCCAAAAGGTGGCCGATCCTGATAACAACCTATTCTGGATTGGCAACGCTGATCGGATCCCCTACATCTACTACGCTCACAAGAACTTCTTCGACGAAGACTATAACGTAGCGATCAATAACCCCAAGACGTTACAGGTCTTGCAGTATGCTAAGCAAGTCAGGGACTTGGGTCTCGACGCCAAGGCCACGTTCTGGGTCGAGGAGTGGTACTCCATGCTCGCCAATGGCCAGATCGCCACCACCATCTCGGGCTGCTGGTTCGGTGGGTTCCTCAAGTCCTGGATCGATCCTGAGGGCGCCGGCAACTGGGGCGTCGTTCCCATCCCCGAAGAACCTCAGCAGAACTGGGGCGGATCGTTTATGGCTATCCCTGAAGCGAGCCAGAACAAGGAGGCTGCCTGGGCTTTCATCGAGTACGCACTGGCCACGGCCGAAGCTCAGAATCAGATGTTCGTGGCCGTGGACTACTTCCCGGCCTACAAACCCGCCTGGGATAACCCTCTCTACCAGGACAGCGACTTCTACTTCGGTGGTCAGAAGACCCGTGCCCTTTGGACGGAGATCGCGAGCTCACCAGGCAAGATCTTTACCACCCCCATGGACTCCGCGGCCGAGCAGGCGTTCTTGTCGGAGGTGGCCAGGATGCTGAACGAGGGCCTCGACCCCCAAGAGACCTTGGAAGCGGCCGAAAAGGCCATCACTGAACAGACTGCTGAAGATCGGGCGCTCGTCATGGAGATGCTAGGGCAGTGAGTTTGGCATAGCCTCGCCCCGCCATGATGGCGGGGCGAGGCCATCTCCCACAGCAGATCACAGTTCAGTTCCTTTTCTAGGGGAAAGGGGGTTTAGTTGATATGACGGTGCAAGCTGAAGTTCGTCCCAGAGTGAAGAGATTGCCTTCCCTCTGGCATGAGATCAAGAAGAACTGGGTGGCCTATGTCTATATCTCACCCTTCTACATCCTCTTCGCTATCTTTGGGGCCTTTCCCATCCTCTTCTCCTTCTATCTGAGTTTTCAGCAGTGGAGAGGGCACGGCCCCATGGTCTTCAGCGGGCTGGCGAACTACTCCCATCTGATCCACGATCCTCTCTTCTGGAAAGCCCTCTGGAATACGGTGGTCATCTGGGTGGCGGCTCACGTCCCCATGCTCTTTTTTGCCTTGGTCTTGGCTTTCATCCTCAACTCTGGGCTGCTAAGGTTCAGGCAGGCTTTTGAAACAATCTATTTCACCCCGATGGTTACCTCCTCCGTTGCCGTGGCCTTTGTCTTCATGACCATGTACGGAGTCCGCTTTGGACTAATCAATTTCGGCCTAAAGAGCATCGGGCTGCCGACCATTGATTGGTGGCACGGCACGGGGTTTTGGATAAAGCCGGCCATCATCATTCTTTTCGTCTGGCGATGGACGGGGTGGAATATGGTGATCTATCTAGCAGGGTTACAAGGCATAGATCCCGAGCTCTACGATGCGGCCAAGATCGATGGGGCTGGGCTCAGCCAGATCTTTCGGTACATCACTCTGCCCCTGCTCAGGCCGGTGATCCTCTTCACTCTCATCCTCTCTTTCGTGGGTGGGATAACGATCTTCGATGAGCCCTATCTTTTGACCTGGATGCAGACGTTGGGGGGTACGAACCACGCTGGGTTGACTATGGCTCTCTATCTCTACAATCAGGGGTTCGTCCGCGGGCATCTGGGTTACGCCTCGGCCATCGCCTATGCTATCTGCGCCATCATCTTGGCCCTATCGGCCATCAACTTGAAGTTATTCGGCAAGCCGCCAGGCGCTGTGTAGGCGGAGTTTCCTGGAGGTTGGTACTATGAGTCCCAATACCGCACAGCGAAGCACACTTTCGGTTATATCGTCGGTCCTCGCCAAGGTCGTGTTGTACGCTCTCTTGATCGTGGGGGCGATTCTCTCCTTCCTGCCTTTCTATTGGATGTTGATCCTCGCCACTCACGACACCCAAACCATCTTCCGCTATCCCCCTCCTCTGCTGCCGGGTGGAAATGCGATCATCAATTACCAGAATATGCTCACCGTGATCCCCTTCTGGCGCAACTTTTTCAATAGCGCTGTTGCAGCAATTATCACCACGCTGCTCACCTTGCTCTTCTGCTCCATGGCAGGGCATGCCTTCGCCATGCATAGATTTCCTGGACGCGACAAGTTATTCCTCCTTATGCTGAGCACCATGATGGTCCCCTGGTTAGTGCAGCTCATACCTTGGTTCATCATCATCAGTCGCCTGGGTTGGCTCAATGACCTCAAGGCCCTCATCGTGCCCGGGGCGGTGAGCGCCTTCGGCATCTTCTGGATGCGCCAGTATATCTCGGCCAATATCTCGACGGAACTCTTGGACGCCGCGCGCATCGATGGGTGCTCAGAGTTCATGATCTTCTTCAGAGTGGTCGCTCCCCTTCTAAGTCCGGCCTATGGCGCTTTGGGCATTATGACCTTCATGGGGAGTTGGAACAGTTTCTTCTACCCCTTGCTGGTGCTCAAGAAGCTCGAAATGACCACCTTGCCGGTAGCCTTGCAGATACTGCGCGGCGACCCATACAGAGGCGGAGACTATGGTGTGTTGATGTTTGGCACAGCACTGGCCATGCTGCCGGTCTTACTCGTCTTCTGGGCGGCCTCGCGGCGCTTCATATCCGGGCTAACCGTCGGAGCGCTCAAAGGTTAGAGTAGGAAGCGGGGTATACCTGGATGCGCCCAAGGCGGCGACCGCAACACTTACCCCTCAAACAAGCCGTGGTTGGAGAGCCAGGCCAAGTCATAGAAACCTGAAAGGAGAATATCATGCGGAAAACGACGTTAGGCGTCATTATCGGCAACCGGGGCTTCTTCCCCGACCATCTCTGCGAGAGCGGTCGAGCGGAGGTCTTGCGGGTGCTGAAAGAAGAAGGGATTACTGCGGTCATCCTGAGCCCCGAGGACACCAAGTTCGGGTCGGTCGAGACGCTGGAGGATGCCGAGCAATGCGCCGCACTGTTCAAGCAGCACCGCGATGACATTGACGGTGTGCTGGTCACCTTGCCCAACTTTGGCGATGAGCGGGGCGTGGCTAATGCAGTACGCATGTCCGGACTGGACGTGCCGGTGCTGGTCCAGGCCACCCCCGACGACGCAGACAAAATGACGGCGGCCGATCGGCGAGACAGTTTTTGCGGCAAGATGTCCGTCTGCAACAACCTGCGACAATACGGTATCCCCTTCTCCCTCACCACGCTGCATACCGTCTCGCCTGACTCCGAAAGCTTCCGCCACGATCTGCGCCAGTTCGCCGCTACCTGTCGCGTGGTACGCGGCCTGCGGGGAGCCAGGGTCGGGGCCCTGGGGGCACGTCCGGCGGCCTTTATCACCGTGCGCTACAGCGAGAAGCTGCTGGAGGAGGCCGGCATCAGCGTAGAGGTCCTGGATCTGTCGGAAGCCTTTGGCCGCGCCGCTCGCCTGAAGGACGATGACCCAGAGGTACGCCGCAAGCTGGACGAGATCAAGGCTTATGTGCCCACCAAGGGCGTCCCAGCCGCGGCGTTGACCAAGATGTCCAAGTTCGCCCTGGTGACACAGCGTTGGATGGACGAGAACCATCTGGTGGCCACAGCGGTGCAGTGTTGGACGTCTATGGAAGAGTTCTTCGGAGTGGTGCCCTGCACAGTGATGAGCATGATGAGCAACATGCTCATGCCCAGCGCCTGCGAGACGGACATCACTGGTGCAATCGGCATGTATGCTATGACACTGGCCTCCGGCGTGCCCAGCGCTCTGGTGGACTGGAACAACAACTACGGCGACGATCCCGACAAGGGCGTCATCTTCCACTGCAGCAACTTACCCAAGGCTTTCTTTGAAGATATGGAAATGTCCTATCAGGACATCATCGCTGGAACGGTGGGCAAGGAAAACACCTACGGCACGGTGGTGGGGCGCATTAAGAGCGGGCCATTCACCTACTGCCGGGTATCCACCGACGATTCGTGGGGTATCATTCGCGTCTACTTGGGCGAGGGCGAAGTGACCGACGACCCGCTGAAGACCTTTGGCGGCTACGGCGTCGTGCACATTCCGAATTTCCAAGGGTTGCTCAAGCACATCTGCGAAGACGGCTTTGAGCATCACGTAGCGGTCAATCGGTCACAGTCGGCTGCCGCCGTGAGCGAGGCGCTAGGCAAGTACATGGGCTGGGAGGTTTACTACCACGGAGCAGACAGCGCGTGAGTTCTCGGTGAGTTCAGACAATGGGCAACAGGAGGAAATATTGTGGCAAGTGTGACCTACGAGCACGTAACCAAACGCTTTGGCGACGTCGTCGCCGTGAACGACCTGGATATCCACATTGAAGACAAGGAGTTCCTGGTCTTTGTTGGGCCGTCGGGCTGTGGCAAAACGACCAGTCTGCGACTGCTGGCCGGCCTGGAAGAGGCCACCGAAGGAGACATCTACATCGGCGACCGGCCGGTCAACGACGTGGCCCCCAAAGATCGGGACATCGCCATGGTCTTTCAGTCCTACGCCCTCTACCCGCACATGTCGGTTTACGACAACATGGCCTTCGGCCTGAAGCTGCGCAAGACGCTCAAGACCGAGATTGCAAGGCGTGTCAAGGAAGCGGCAGGCATTCTGGGCATCGGTGACCTGCTAGAACGCAAGCCGAAGCAACTCTCCGGCGGTCAGCGGCAGCGCGTGGCCGTAGGTCGGGCCATCGTCCGTGACCCGGCGGTCTTTCTGATGGACGAACCGCTTTCCAACCTGGATGCCAAGCTGCGCGTGCAGGCTCGCGCCGAGATCTCCAAGCTGCATCAGCGACTGGGCACCACCTTTATCTACGTGACCCACGACCAGACCGAGGCCATGACCATGGGCACTCGCATCGCGGTCATGAAAGACGGTGTGATACAGCAGATCGACTCTCCACAGGCGTTGTACGATACGCCCTACAACGTCTTTGTCGCTGGGTTCATCGGCAGCCCGTCCATGAACTTTTTCGACGTGACGCTGACCGGCACCAAAGACGAGGTATACGTGGACGGCGGCGCCTTCCGCCTGCGGGTACCATCCGACAAGGCCCAAGTCTACACCAGGCGCGGCTACCTGGGCAAAGAGGTCATCTTTGGCATCCGCCCTGAGGACATCTACGACCCCGAGTACGTGGCCCCCGACATCTACGAGCAGCGCATGCAGACCACCGTAGACGTGACCGAGTTGATGGGCAACGAGGTGTTCGTCTACCTGCTCACCGGTGAGAAGCTGTTCATCGCCCGCGTGGACCCGCGCACCAAGGCGCACGTCGGCGGCACCCTCGACGCCGTGGTCAACATGGATCGCATGCACATCTTTGACCGGGACACTGAAATCGCCATCCGCTAGACATTTACCCGATTCAAAACAGAAGGCGGTTGCTACATCACATCTGCGATAACGGATTCGAGCACCCCATGGCCATCAGACTGTCGCAGACTGGCGCTGCCGCGAACGAGGTGCTGGGCAAGTATATGGACTGGGACGGATACTCTCATGGAGCAAATGAGGCATGATCTCCAGATGGGTGATCTCCAGATGGATACAGACGGTCAAGGGGGCCGTGGCGGTTGAGGATCTTGGCCTGATCCTGCCGCACGAGCATCTCTTCACCGATCTGCGCGGGCCGCTGGCCTCCGACTATGCGCGATCCGAGCCGGAGTCCGTGGCGCGGGTGATGGAACCCTACCTGGCGGCAGCCTACGCCGCTGGGGTTACGGCTCTTGTGGAATGCTCAACCGTTGGCGTCGGCCGGAACGTCACTGTACTCGGACACTTGGCCGATGTCACACCCGTTCACCTCATCGTGCCCACCGGTGTGTATCGCGAAGCTTTTACCCCGCCGTCACTCCAGGAGTTGAGTGTCCAGGCCCTGGCCGAAATGTGGGTCTGCGACCTGACCGAAGGCATCGAAGGCACGGAGGTTCGTGCTGGTTTCATCAAGATTGCGATGAGCGACGAGGGCCCGACCCCTCTGGAAGTGCGGAACTTGAAGGCTGCGGCACTGGCAAGCCGACAAACGGGCGCAGCCGTCGCCAGCCACACCGCCAGCGGCGTGGTCGCCCGGCGCGAGATGGAGATTCTCGAGTCGGCGGGCCTCGACCTGGGAAACTTTATCTGGGCGCACGCCAATCTCGAACTAGACCCGGCCGTTCATCTGGAAGCGGCGCGGCGAGGGGCGTACGTTGAGCTCGATGCCGTCGGCGCGGAGTGGCAATCGCAGAGCGCACTGGTGGATTACACCGTTGCACTCATCGAGGCGGGCTACGCTGAGAACATCTTGCTCTCGCACGATGCGGGCTGGTACGACCCCTCGCGGCCCGACGGTCGGCCGGAAGGTGGGATACGGGGCTACACCGCCCTGGTGGAAGAATTCATCCCCGCCCTGCGCGCCCACAACGTAACGGACGACCTGATACATCTCATCACGGTAACCAATCCTGCGCATGCGTTTGCGTTCGCAGGCAAACGTTGACCACTCGGAGGTACTCATGTCTTCGCCCTCACTCCCCTCCGCTCACCTTCACCTCGGCGCAGCGTACTATCCCGAACACTGGCCGGAAGACCGTTGGTCGGAGGACATCCGGCTGATGCGCGAGGCCGGGCTGACCGTGGCGCGCCTGGCAGAGTTTGGCTGGTCCACGCTCGAGCCAGCGGAGGGCGAGTTCCACTTCGACTGGCTTGAGCGCGCCATCTCTGCCCTCGCCTCGGCCGGCATCGTCACCGTTCTTGGGACGCCCACTGCCGCGCCGCCCGCCTGGCTGGTGCAGCAATACCCGGATCTGTTGGCCAAGGATGAGAGCGGACGCCGCCTCCAGTTCGGCAACCGCTGCCACTATTGCGTGACCTCAGCCGAGTTCCACGCCGCGACACACCGCATCGTCGGTGCGATGGCGGAGCACTTTGGCGTGAATCCACACGTCATCGGCTGGCAAGTTGACAACGAGTACAACCGCGTCTGCTACTGTGAGCGCTGCCGGAGTCTCTTCCAGCGCTACCTAGCCGAGAAGTTCAGCTCGCTCGACGCGCTCAACCACCACTGGGCAACCCGCTATTGGAGCCAGACCTATTCGGGGTGGGAGCAGATCCCAATCCCTGTCGGCCCACACAACCCTGGACTGATGCTGGAGTTCAAGCACTTTGTCACCGATAGTTATCGCAAGTTCCAGCGGCTTCAGATTGACGCCTTGCACCCGCACTTACGGCCCGGCGTGTGGGTCACGCACAACTTTATGGGCTGGTTCGACGGCTTTGACCATTACGCGCTGACCGAAGACCTCGACCTGGCTTCGTGGGATTGGTACATCGGCACGGGGCATCACGACTATCTGACCTCCGGTGCAATCCACGACCTCACACGTGGCTTCAAGCGCCAGAATTTCTGGCTCATCGAGACCCAGCCAGGCAACGTCAATTGGTCTTCCATCAACAACACACTCAACAAAGGCGAAGCGCGGGCCATGGCCTGGCACGCGGTGGCCCACGGCGCGGACGCGGTGCTTTACTGGCAGTGGCGCTCGGCCCTGGGTGGGCAGGAACAATATCACGGGACACTGGTGGACCAGTCGGGTCAGCCCCGGCCTTTCTACGAGGAAGTCCAGCACCTGGGACGCGACTTTGCAGTTGCCTCTCCCCTTCTCTCCGATTCTACGACGGTCTCCGACGTTGCCATACTCAACTCCTACGACAGCCGCTGGTCTATTCAGTGGCAGCGCCACCATCGTGAATTCGACTACGTAGCGCACTTTAACCACTACTATCGCCCGCTGGCCATGCGAAACATCGCTGCCGACGTCATCTCCGCCGACGCGCCGCTCCAAGGCTACAAGTTGGTCATTGTGCCGGCTTTGTTGGTGCTGAACGGGAGCCGAGCCACGCGAGTGAGAGACTTCGTGGAGCGGGGTGGGCACCTTGGTACTGACCATTCGCTGCGGGATGAAGGATGAGTACAATGCCCTTCTCCCCTCACGCCAGCCCGGTCTACTGGCCGATGTCGCCGGGGTCGAGGTCGAGGAGTACTACGCGCTGTTGGAGCCTGTATCCGTGTCGGGGGAGTGGTTCGCCGGCACCTCGCACATATGGGCGGAGCGGCTCAAGGTGCGAGACAAGACCGGCACCCAGGTCATTGCAAGGTACGGCACGTCTAACGGCTGGCTTGATGGTCACCCCGCCGTCACGGTGCATCCGTACGGCAAGGGACGCGTCTACTTCGTCGGCACGTATCTCGACGAGGCTGCGCAGCAGTCGCTCCTGGATCGCATCGCCGTGGCAGCCGGAGTGCAGCCGGTGATGGAGGTCCCAGTCGGCGTGGAGGTCCGCAAACGGGTGAACGCCGGAGCAGTAGAGGTCTTTATTGTCATCAACCACGAGCGGGCAGAGCAACTCGTGCAGTTACCCTGGCAAGCGCGAGAGCATCTTAGCGGGCAGTCGGTGAAAGGAGAGTTAAAGCTCGCGCCCTATGGGGTCGCGGTTCTCACCTCGCTGGCCTAGCCAGCTGACAACCTGCACATCTTTCACCTGAGCCTCGTAGGGGAGCAGCGATCATCACGGTCAATGAGGGGTATCACTGAGAGGCAGAAAACGGCTCGCGGATGTCCAGTAGCTGGCGAGTTGAGGCACTCACCTGGAAGCAGGGTGAGACAGGGTAGTCATTGAAACAGGAGGTGTTTGTGGAAAAACGTCGTTTCGGACGCACTGGACACAAGAGCACTGTGGCCATATTGGGCGCGGCAGCCTTCTACCAGGTGACGCAGGCGGAGGCCGATGCGGCTATGGAACGGGTGATCGCCGCCGGGGTCAACCACATTGACGTGGCACCGTCCTATGGCCTGGCCGAGGAGCGACTGGGGCCGTGGCTGGCGCGAGAACGCGACCGTTTTTTCCTGGGATGCAAGACGCAGGAGCGGACCAGACAAGGTGCCGCGGCCGAACTGCGCCGTTCCCTGGAACGCCTGCGGGTGAGCGCGTTCGACCTGCACCAGATCCACGCGGTCACCAACATGGAAGAATTGGACCAGGTCACCCGGCCGGCAGGTGCGCTGAAGGCGATTCTCGACGCGCGTGCGGAGGGACTGGCGCGCTTCATCGGCATCACCAGCCACGGCGTGGATGCGCCCGCAGTTCTCCTGGAAGCGCTGCGTCGCTTCGACTTTGATTCGGTGCTCTTCCCCCTCAACTTTGTGCTCTACGCCAACCCGGTCTATCGGCGCAACGCCGAAGAGCTATGGCGCCAATGTCAGGCTCGCGATGTGGGCGTCATGATCATCAAAGCCATCGCCAAGGGACCGTGGGGGGATCGGCCCAAGACCCACAATACCTGGTACGAACCTTTCAACGATGCCGCTCATATCCAGCAAGCGGTCAACTTTGCCCTGTCGCAGGACGTGACGGGGCTGTGCACGGTTGCTGATATCACCCTCTTGCCGCTCTTCCTGGAGGCGTGTGAGCGCTTCACGCCCATGAACGCGGCCCAGCAAGAGGCGCTGGTCGCGAGCGCGGCTGAGTACGAACCGCTGTTCGCGTGACAATATCCTCATCATCTACCGAGCGGAAAATGATGCGACTTGGTGTAAAACTCGATACGCACAGCGACGATCCTGAAGCGATTGCCCGCGCCTATGTAGACGCTGGCTACTCAGCAGCGGTTTGTCCCCCAGTGACCCTGGATCAACCAGAGCGCATCCGTGCTCTGCGCGAGGCTTTCGCCCGATACGACGTGATGCTGGCCGAGATCGGCACGTGGAACAACATGCTTGATCCCGATCCTGCCCGGCGTGCCGCCAACGTGGAAGCCAACACACCCGCACTTGCGCTGGCCGATGAGTTGGGGGTGCTCTGTTGCGTCAACATCGCCGGATCGTTCAGTGCAACGCGCTGGGATGGCCCCCACCCGCGCAACCTGTCTGAGGAGGCTTTTGAACTCACGGTGCAAAACGTTCGGCAGATCATTGATGCGGTCAAACCCAGGCGGACGCGCTACTGTCTGGAGACAATGCCCTGGGTCATTCCCGACAGCGCCGATAGCTACCTGAAGTTGATCGAAGCGATTGACCGGCCGATGTTTGGCGTGCATCTTGACCCCGTAAATCTTATTAACTGTCCAGCGCGCTATTATCATAACGCTGAATTATTGCGCGAGTGCTTCTCCAAGCTGGGCCCGTGGATCGTCTCATGCCATGGAAAAGACATCCTTATGCGCCATCAACTGACGGTGCATCTGGATGAGGTGCGGCCTGGCCTGGGCGCGCTGGACTACAAGGTATTCCTGCAAGAACTGAGCCGTTTGCCCGGTGATGTACCCTTGATCCTCGAGCACCTTGCACCAGACGAGTATCCCCCTGCGCGCGAGTACGTCGTGGGGGTGGCGGTGGAGATCGGATTGTCGTTTCATAGGCCGAAAGGGGTAGAGTGACATGAACGTCATGGTGATCACTTCAAGTCCGAACAAGGATGGCCTGACGGCCGCTTGTGCGGCCGCTGCAGCCGAAGGCGTCCTGCTGGCCGGCGGGTATACTGAAGAGGTTCGGCTCAATGATTTGCAGATCGGGCTGTGCCAGGCATGCGGTAGCGGCTGGGGCACGTGTCTGGAAGATCACCAGTGCCAGGAGGAAGATGACTTCCAATCACTGCACGCGCGCGCGTGCCAGGCCGACGCGTACGTGATCGTGACGCCTGTATACTGGGGCGAGATGAGCGAATCGGCCAAAGCGTTCACAGATCGCTTGCGACGCTGCGAGGCGACGCGCGGCAGCGAGAGCAGCCTGTTCGACAAGCCTATGATTGCTGTGGCAGCCGCAGGTGACAGCGGCCACGGCATGATCACGTGTCTGTTAAGTATGGAGCGCTGGATTGAGCATGTCCGGGCGCGCAAGTTCGATCTCATTCCGGTCAACCGCTGGAGTAGGGAGTACAAACTGACAGCGATCCGAGAAGCAGCTCGGACGATGGTTCAGGAAGCGCTGTGAGATGTAAGTCTTTATACTTTCAAACAAGGCGCAAAATGAGATGAGAGTTGGTTTGAAGAATACTCACGGCTGTGGCCCCTTATGGAAGAGTACCTGCGGCATCTCGCATCCGGGCAGAGGCGAGTCAATCAATCGGGCCACGGCGGTGCAAGTGTGACCAACGGGAGGTAGATCGGGAGGCATATAATGGCTTCTCCATATCATTATTAGCGGAAGAGGATGCTATGTTCTATTTTGGTGCTGATTACTATCCTGAACACTGGCCGGAAGACCGCTGGCCGGAGGATGCACGGTTAATGGCCGAGGCAGGCTTCAACGTGGTGCGCCTGGCCGAGTTCGCCTGGTCCAGGATGGAACCCCAAGAGGGGCAGTACGACTTTGACTGGCTCGACCGCGCGATTTCGATTCTCGCCTCTCACGACATCCGCGTCGTGTTGGGGACTCCGACTGCCTCACCACCTCCGTGGCTGATGGTCAAGAGCCCCGAACTCTTCCTCGTGCGCGAGGACGGACGGCGTGCGACGTTTGGCAATCGCCGCGAGTACTGCCCAAACAACCCGGTCTATCACGATTATTCCCAACGCATCGTGACCCAAATGGCCGAACACTATGCGGAGCATCCGGCAGTCATCGGCTGGCAGATTGACAACGAGTTCGGAGACCGCTGCTACTGCTCCATCTGCACTCGCGCTTTCCAGAACTGGCTGCATCGTCGCTACGGATCGCTTGACGAACTCGAAAAGTGGGGCACCGTTTTTTGGAGCCATGTCTATACCGATTGGGATCAAATCCCCCCACCGCTTACAACTGGTGACTCGCCCAACCCTGGCCTCGCCCTTGATTTCTACCGCTTCTCGTCCGACTCGTACGTGGCTTACCAGCAAATGCAGGTTGACATTCTACGGGACAAGTGCCCTGAGCATTTTATCACCCATAACTTCATGGGCTTCAAGTACGACCGCATCAATTACTTCGATCTTGCTGACTCCCTAGATTTTGTGGCTTGGGATAATTACCAGCGCATGCAGTGGACCATGCACGCCAAGGTGGACCCAAGCCACGGTGCCCTCGCCGCCGACTCTATGCGTGGCCTCAAGAGGCAGAATTTCTGGGTGATAGAACAGCAAGCGGGGTCAGGGGGCTGGGAGATCGTCAGCGTGGCCCCACGCCCTGGCGAATTGCGGCTGTGGGCCTATCAGACCATCGCGCACGGAGCGGACGCCGTCGTCTTCTTCCGCTGGCGGACAGCGCGCTTTGGCACCGAGGAATACTGGCACGGCCTGCTTGACCACGACGGACACGCTGGCAGACGTTACAAAGAAATCAAGCGCATGGGGGCAGAGATCAAGAAGGCTGGCGAGCAGATTCACGGCTCAATTGTGAAGCCAGCCGTCGCTATAATGCTCTCGTACGACTCACGTTTCGCCTTTCAGATTCAGCCGAACAATCCGCAGTTCAGTTATCCTGAGCATTTCCACCAATTCTATCGCGCTCTTTATCATCGTCATGTCGCGATTGACATCGTGGCTCCAACCGCCGACCTGTCGGCCTATAAATTGCTCGTGGTTCCAGCCCTTCACGTTGTTTCCGATGCAGTTGCCGAGAATCTCAAGCGCTTTGTGGAGGCAGGGGGCGTGCTCGTCGTCACCCAGCGCAGCGGGGTGAAGGACGAGTCAAACGCTGTCGTTAATCAGCGGTTGCCCGGCTTGCTGGCCGAGTTGTGCGGCGTTGAGGTCGAGGAATACGACTCCCTTGCTCCTGACATGCACAACGGCCTCCAATTTGCTCTGCCTGAGTTGGCCTCCAGCTCCTCGGTTCCTGTCAGCACGTGGTGCGATGTGCTGAAGCCCAACGGTGCCACCGTAGTCGCTCGTTACACGCAGGACTACTACGCCGGTAGACCGGCCATCACAGTGAACCGATTTGGACAGGGCCAGGTCGTGTACGTCGGTACCCTGGGCGATGCCCCCCTGTACGAGACGTTGGCTGGCTGGCTCCTTGACTTGGCCGAAGTGCAGGCAATCCTCACCGTGCCCGAAGGGGTCGAAGTGACGGAGCGGTGGCAGGGGGATCGACGGCTGTTGTTCGTGCTCAACCACAGCGATCGAGAGCAGGAAGTACCTCTGGACAAGCGCTATATAAATCTACTCAACGGCTCAATCTTCGATGGAGCGGTCACCATTGCACCCCGGGACGTCCTGGTGCTGGTGGAGGAGATGTAGGCTGTGCAACCCAATCCCAATTCTCTACGCGTCAAAGGTTCTGAGATCGTCAACGGGCGAGGTGAGGTCGTCCGCCTGCGTGGCTTTTGCCTGGGCGGCTGGACGAACATGGAGAACTTTATCATTGGCTATCCTGGCCATGAATCCGGCATGCAGGCGGCTGTGACCTCTGTGCTGGGCGAAGCCAAAGCGCGGTTCTTCTTCGAGCGTTTCTTGCACTATTTCATCACTGAGGATGACTTGCGCTTCATTAAGAGCCTTGGCTGCACAGTCGTTCGGGTTCCCTTCAATTATCGCCATTTCGAATCCGACGACCAGCCCTTTGAATACAAACCTGAAGGCTTCGCGCTTCTGGATAGCGTGATCGGCTGGGCGCGCGCCCAACAACTCTACGTGATCCTTGACTTGCACGCCGTCCAGGGCTGGCAAAACGGCGGTTGGCACTGCGACAATCCCGGCCAACAGGCGCATTTCTGGGGCCAGAAGGTTTTCGAGGATCGGGCGGTGGCGCTGTGGGAGGAACTGGCGCGGCGGTATGGCGATGAATCATTTGTCGCCGGTTACAACGTCATGAACGAGCCAAATACCAACGACGTCGAGTGGCTCAACCACTTCTACCGTCGCGTCACCGCAGCCGTTCGAGCCATAGACCCCGATCACATCCTGTTTCTTGAAGGGAACCGTGACTCCCAGCAGTTCGATCAACTCGAACCACCCTTTGACGGCAACGCGGTCTACAGCAGCCACTATTATGTCGTTCCTGGCCTGGAAGACGCCGAATATCCTGGGACGTTCAACGGCGAGGCCTACGACCGCGAAAGGCTTGAAAGGGGGTATCTGGAGCGTACCGCATTCATGCGCCAGCACGGTGTGCCTCACTGGCTTGGCGAGTTTGGCTGCATCTACTCTGACAGCGCGTTGGAAGCCTCGCGCCTGCGTGTCATGACGGACTTGCTTGACATCGTAGAGGAGCACCGGGATCACTGGACTATCTGGACCTATAAAGACATCGGCAAGATGGGGCTCGTGTACGCCGATCCCGAGTCGGAATGGATGCAGTGTACACGCCCGGTCCGTGAGGCCAAAACGATTTTGCGCTGCGACCACTGGATAGAAAGACATGAGGCCGAAATAGACCAGCTCATCCAACAGATCGCTGAACACACCTTAACCGCCTTCGCAGGCCAGCCGGGTGATTGGACAGACCTGAGTGAAAAGTTGAGGTGGAACATCTGTAGTGGGGTGCTGTCCCAAATGTTGTTGCCAGCGTTCGCCGAGCAATTTCGCGGGATGAGCGAAGATGAGATTGACCGGATGATGCAGTCGTTCGCCTTCCGGAACTGCGTACAAAGGGAAGGGCTGGTGCAATTGATTAGAGCCCGGTTATTGAAAGGATAAGGAGTTAGCCAATGACTGAATTCAATCAAAAACAGGACCGCATTCAGACTTTGCTCGCTGAGCGCAAACTCGATGCTCTCCTTCTTCAGCGTGTGAGCAGTTTCGCCTGGGCCACGTGCGGCGCGGCATCGTATGTGAACACGGCGACTACGAACGGCGAGGCCACGCTGCTGATAACGCCGTCCGGCCGGTACCTCATCTCAAACAACATTGAGGCGACGCGGCTGGAGCAGGAGGAGAAACTCACGACGCAAGGCTGGGAATTTCGTGTCGTCCCCTGGCATGAGGCGCAGGATACCGTGGCCGAGTTGACCCGAGGATTAAGACTCGGCGCCGACGGGCCTCACTCCGGTGCAACCGATCTCTCGGGAGACCTGGCCCGCCTTCGCGCCAATCTGACCCCTGAAGAGGGCCAGCGCTTTCGGGCACTGGGCCGGCTGTGCGCTGAGGCGATGGACAGTGCCGTGCGAGCTGTCCGTCCCGGCCAGACCGAGCATCAAATCGCCGGGTTCCTTGCCCACGAAGCGGAAAGCCGGGGGGCGCAGGCCATCGTCAACCTGATCGCCACCGACGGGCGGATCTTTGCCTTCCGGCACCCGCTGCCTACCGATAAAAGACTGGAACGCTACGCCATGCTCGTATTGTGCGGGCGACGGTGGGGGCTGGTGTGCTCGCTGACGCGGTTTGTTCACTTCGGCCAGTTGTCGGATGACTTGCGCCGCAAAGCCGAGGCGGTGGCGCAGGTTGACGCGACGTTCATCGCCGTCACCCGCCCCGGTCAGACGCTCAGCGAGATCTTTCGGCATGCGACGGCGGCCTACGCCGAAACCGGCTTCCCTGACGAGTGGCATCTGCACCATCAGGGTGGCCCGGCGGGCTACGAACCACGCGAGTACGTCGCCACGCCTGGCTCGACTGACGTCGTTTCTGTCGGGCAGGCTTATGCGTGGAATCCATCCATCACCGGCAGCAAGTCGGAAGACACCATCCTCGTGGGTGAAACGGGGAATGAAGTGCTTACGGCTATCAAAGACTGGCCGACGCTGCCAGTGATAGTGAGCGGCCAAACGTTGGCGCGCCCCGCGATTCTGGAGATAAGATAGAGACCCCCTTTAAGGAGGAACCAATCATGCCCCTTTTCCGCTACCGTTCTTTGACGCTTTACGGCTTGAGCCTGATAATGTTGCTCTTGGTTCTATCAAGTGGGAGTGGCTGTGGCTTTACCCAAACACAGCTCTCCATACCGACGCCGGTTCCGACGTTAGTCCCGACATCGGTCCCGACCTCAATCCCTACGCCGGTTCCGACCACACCCCCGAAGCCAATCGCATCTCTCTCGCGTCCCCTCCTTGCTGTCCCATCGTCTTCCATCCCCCTCTCCGGCGAGTGGCGCTTTGCGACTGACCCTGACGGCGTCGGGGAGACTGAAGGCTGGGTTGAACCCGGCTTTGACGACTCTTCGTGGGTTGTGGTGGACGTGCCGCATACCTGGAACGCGATGGCGGACTATGCCGATTACGAGGGGGTGGCCTGGTATCGCCGGACCTTCACGCTCCCAGCCGAAGCCGAAGACGCACACCTGCGCCTGCACTTCGACGCGGCCTTCTATCTGGCGCGTGTCTGGTTGAATGGCGAATACCTCGGCGAGCACGAGGGCGGATATACGCCCTTCGAGTTTGACGTGAGCGGGATCGCCAAACCGGACACAGAGAACGTCATCGCCGTGCAGGCGGATAACCTACGTGCTACGGATCGTATCCCGGCCACTCTACGACCAGATTGGTCTTTCGATTGGTGGAACTACGGCGGCATCGTGCGCGACGTCTCGCTACATCTGTCCAGCCGCGCCTTCATCGCTCGCCAGCAAATCGTTGCCGTCCCACACCTCGTCGCAGAAGATGAGGCCGATACGGCGACGGTCACCGCCAGGGTGACCATCAACAACACCTCTAGCGAACCACTTGAAGGCACGCTCACCGCCGACGTTCTCGACGACGCCACTGGCCTGTCTGTGCTGGATGTTCTTCCCACCTCACCGGTTAGCCTTTCACCCGGCGAGAGCCTCGACGTTGAACTGACAACTGCGATCTCAACGCCCAAACTATGGCACTTTGATCACCCACATTTGTACTGCTGGTCGGCTTCGCTTCTCTCGGCTGATGGTCAAACGGTGCACGCCGACGAGGACACTTTCGGCGTACGCCTGGTAGAACTTGAGGAGGCACAGTTCTATTTGAACGGCGAGCCGGTGCGATTGGTGGGCCTCACCCGCCATGCAGACTCACCCGAACACGGGCTGGCCGAGACGGTCACGGTGATGACGGCAGACTACGACGACTTGAAACGGTTGAACATGGTGTTCTCGCGTCCGGTGCATTACCCGCAGTCCGAATTCATCCTCGATTACTGCGACCGTAATGGCATCCTGCTGATCCCCGAGGTTCCGGCCTGGCAGCTCACCGCTGCGCAGATGGCCGACCCAGACATGCTAGAGTTGGCACAGCAGCAACTAAGCGAGATGATCGCCGCCAATGTCAACCATCCCTCGGTGTGGGCGTGGAGCGTAGGCAATGAGTTCGAATCTACCACAGGGCCTGGACACGAATACGTCCGAGAGATGATCGACCTGGCAAAGTCGCTTGACCCCACGCGCCCGGTGGGGTTCGCCTCCCACAGACTCGCTACCCAGCCCCAGCAGGACGCTACCGATCTGGCCGACTTTGTGCTGATGAACCAGTACTTTGGCTCGTGGCACAGTCCCAAAGATCGTCTCGACCGGGCGCTTGACGACATCCACTCCGTCTGGCCCGACAAGCTCGTCATCATCTCCGAGTACGGCTTTGAGCCGCACTGGAACACTTTCTGGGGGCCGCCTTCAGACTCTCTCGACCCGGCGCAGTATTACTTTATCCCGGAAAACGTGCCTTCGGACTCGGAAGAGGCCGATGCTCAGCGCCGCCAGGTGATCGTCGAGCAGATGGAAGTGTTCCGTAGCAAACCGTTCATCGCGGGCGCGATATTCTGGACTTATCAGGACTACCGGACGCCCAGTGGCTTCATGATGGGCGTGGTGGACGCGGAGCGCAATCGGCGCGGCTCGCGGGAGGTGCTGCGCGAGGAATACTCACCGGTGTTGATTGACTCTGTGACCTTTTCCCCTGCGTCCGGCGATAGGCGCAGCGCCACGGTGAACCTGCACACACGCGGGCCAGTGGAGAAGGACATGCCCGCGTACACCCTGCGGGGATATAGCTTGCATTGGGCAGTGACGTCACCGGAAGGCGACGAGACATTTTCAGAGGGCGACCTCCCGCTCCCCGTGCTTGCCCCGGCAGCGCCGTGGTCGGGCGAGGTGGAGTGGGATGTACCTGATGAGAGTTATGTGCTTACTGTGAGCATTGTCCGCCCCACGGGGTTCTCTGTAATCGAACGCTCGTATAATTCTCAGGGGGAGGTACTTCAAAGCGACTGAATCGTCTACTTCCCAGATCCAGCCCCCCACCCCGACTTTGATCCCCCACTCTCTCGGCAGTCATGTTGCGGCGTTGCGCTGCCGCAACATGGGGGCGGACATTGTGCCTCCCCGCATCAACAACATCCCTGGCCTCACAGCACACAACAGACGCGGCGCCGTGGCATTCTCGCGGCGATGACAGCCCCAGAAGACGGCGTCCCGTAATGTCAAAGGCAACGGCAACGATAAGAGTCCTGCTGAGTGCCATTAGGTCGTACCTTAAAATTGTCGAGGAAGTCTTGACAACAATGTTTCTTCTATAGTATAATGTTAACGATAACGGGAGCGATAACGGAAACGTTAACATAATCAATAAGCCAGAGTTATAGCGGAGCACGATGATCAAGAAACGAGTAACAATCAAACAAGTAGCAAAAGAGGCGGGAGTTTCAACTCAGACTGTTTCTCGCGTAATCAACAATCGCCCAGACGTTGCTCCTGAAACCCGACGGAGAGTACTACAAGTCATCGACAGGTTGGGATATCGGCCTAGCAACATCGCTCGCAGCCTGATCCAGGGGCGCAGCTTCACATTGGGTGTTGTCGGCTGGGGTTTGGAGTACTTTGGTCCCTCGCGCACCCTTTCAGGGATCGAGCAGCAGGCCCATGAATTAGGCTATGCGCTCCTTCTTGGCTTGGTGCGCCGGCCTGAGAGAAGTGACGTTGAGCAACTGCTACGTGATATGCTCTCCCGGCATGTGGACGGTATCATCTGGGCTGTGCCCGAAGTTGGCAATAACCGAGACTGGATACAACAAGAGACTCCCCATCTTCCCGTACCTGTGGTTTTCCTTACCATGCGACCTCATCCCAATCTGTCTGTTGTCACAGTGGACAATCGAGGTGGTGGTTCGATGGCCACCAAACACTTGCTTGACCAGGGCTACCAAAACATCGGTCTGATAACTGGTCCATTGGCTTGGTGGGAGGCTCGTCAACGCCAACTTGGCTGGCAAGACGCGCTTGATGAAGTGACCGTCGGGAATAACCTGGTCGTTGAGGGAGATTGGACGGCGGAAAGTGGAGAGCGAGGCTTGCGCCAACTACTGCAACAGCGTCCAGATATGGACGCCGTGTTTGTCTGTAATGATCAAATGGCCTTGGGTGCACTGCAGGCAGCGCGCCAAATGGGACGGCGGATACCGGACGATTTGTCGGTAGTTGGCTTTGATGATATCCCCGAGTCTGCCTTTTTCCATCCCCCGCTATCCACTATCCGCCAGGACATGGTTGAGGTAGGTCGTCGTGCTGTGAGAGAACTTGGCCGTATGATAGAGGCAAGTCAGCAAGATAAAGCGGCTGTTGGACCGAAAGCTATTTTACTCCAACCTCAGTTGATTATCCGAGCAAGCTCTGTTGCTGCCAAACCAGCGGACGAGGCGGTGGGAGAAGGGGGGCTGTCCAGAACTGAACCCAATACATAGAACTCGATTGCTAGTGCAAACTCTGGTCCAATAGGCGGTCTGAAGCAATCCAGTGGGCCCGAGAGACCGTTAGACATACTCTCTGGCATGCAGCAAATCAATCAACTCTGGTCTGGGCTATCAGCGTATGGCGGGAAGCGCTGTGAGCCTTTCCCAAGGTTCGAGAAAGGAGGTGAGGATAGTTCAACCGACCACATTGTGTTTCCACGTATCGCTCTGTTGTTCACGCATTGGGCTTTCTCAGGAGAGATCCAGCGAAGAAGCCCAACCAGTCTCTCAAAGGAGGAAAGAAATGAGCCTGAAAAGATTCAGTTGGTTAATCTGTAGCCTCGTCGTGCTGTCGCTGCTGGTTACCGCCTGTGGCGCGCAGCCGACGCCGTGCCCCGAGTGCCCGCCATGCCCTGAGGCTGGCGAGTGCCCGGAGTGTCCAGAATGTCCAGAGTGCCCGGAGGTCCCGGCCGCCGCAGAAAGGCTTTGCACCGGTGTGAAGATCGTCTTCTTCCCCGGAGGGCCGCCAGGGGGTCCATTCTCTACCGTCGTTTACAATGGAGCGGTAGCTGCAGCGGCAGACCTGGATGCCGATGTGGAATACATGTTCTCAGACTGGAATACGGAGAAGATGGTAGCCCAATTCAAAGAGGCTGTGGCCACCAAGCCCGACGGGATCGCCATTATGGGGCATCCAGGGGATGACGCCTTTGAGGCCTTGGTTGATGATGCCGAGGCCCAGGGGATCATCGTAACCAGCCAGAACACGACCTTACCCAGAATCGAAGGGAAATACAAGGGCGTAGGGTTCGGCTACGTCGGTCAAGAGCTGTATGAGTCCGGCTACGTGCTGGGCCAGGAGGCTATCAGGAGGACTGGCCTCGGATCCGGAGATCGGGCCATGGTCTGGGGGCTTTTGTCCGAGCCAACCCGCGGCTTGAGGACAAAAGGCGTCATAGATGCTCTGGAAGAAGCAGGGATGACCGTTGACTACATCGAGATTGACAAGGCGACAGATGCTGACGCTACAACAGGTGTCCCGGTCTTCACGGGATATGTGACGTCCAACCCGGATGTCAAGCTGGTCTGTACCGATCACGGGGCACTGACCTCTACCCTGGAAACGTATCTGACGGCTGCGGGTAAGGGTCCGGACGACATCTACGGCATAGGGTTTGATCTCTCGCCCCCTACCGTAGAAGCGATCAGGGGCGGGTGGACGGACCTGGTGCTCGATCAGCAACCCTACCTGCAGGGTTACTACCCAATTGTGCAGATCTGCATGACCAAGAAGTACCAATTCTCCGGTCTGCACATTGATACGGGGTCCGGTTTTGCCCACAAGGACAATGTCGAAATCCTGGCCGGACTTGCGGAGCAGCAGATCAGGTAGGGGTATTCGCATCGTCTAGCTCTGGAGTTTGCGCAAACCGTATTCTGCAGGGAGCGGGGCAGAAGTAGAACCATGTGGGGCGAACGGCACGACGTTCGCAACGTATGCTCGTCGCGCTCAGAGGCGTGCGGCGTGGCGATGGTGTGCGCTGGGAATAGACATGTCTGGTGCCGTTTGCCCCCTTTGTTAGGCAAAGGGGGATTGTCTGATGGATTACATGCTTGAAATGAAGAGGATTTCCAAGCGTTTCGGGGAAGTTGAAGCCCTGCGCCAGGTTGACTTTGCCGTCCCCTACAATGAAGTTGTGGGACTGGTAGGCGATAACGGTGCTGGCAAATCCACGCTGATCAAGATCGTCACTGGCTACCATCAACCAGACAGTGGCGAGGTTTATTTCAAGGGAGAGAAAGTGGAGAACCTGTCTGTCGCAGAAGCCCGACAATTAGGAATTGAAACGGTCTATCAGGAACGAGCCCTGGCCGATCTCCAGACTCTATGGAGAAATATTTTCATGGGGCGAGAACTGACGACTCACCTGGGCTTCCTTGACCTAAAGAATATGGAGCAAGAGACAGAGAAACTGATGATTGAGTCAATGGGGTTTACATCAGCGGCCGTTACGCCTGATTCTGTGGTCAGGACCTTTTCTGGGGGAGAAAAACAAGGCGTGGCCATTGTGCGGGCCTTATACTTCCAGGCTGAGCTCATCATTTTGGATGAGCCGACCATGGGTTTATCGCTGTCAGAGACCCGAAAACTGCTGGATTTCGTGCATGGGATCAAGGAAGCTGGCAAGACGTGCATCTTTATTGATCACAACGTGTTTCATGTATATTCAGTAGCGGATAGAATTGTCGTGTTGGATAGAGGGGCGGTTGCGGGCGAGTTTTTGACAAAAGACATCGCTTTGGAAGACCTTATGGATAAGATGTATCGGGTGGCGCAGACAGGGAGTTTGGACTGACACCAATCCAGCCCGACTGGAACGGCGATTGTGTATCCAGTTAATGCGCAGTAGTGTCATCAATCAGTATCCATGAAAAGGGAGGATGAGATGACTTCTCGTGTCAAAGATCAAGCTGGGGCTATCAGCCGAAGGCGATTGTTGCAGGGTAGTGTGGTCAGGTTTGCTCGCCGGTATGGGCTGCAGATTGGTATCGTTTGTGTCCTGCTGGTTATGTGGGCATTTTTTGTCGTAGGAGCGCCCGGGACGTTTCTTTCTCGCGAAATCTATGCCGCATATATGTCTACCATACCGTTCTTTGCCATTATAGCCTTGCCATTGACGATGGTGGTCATCGCCGGCGAGATAGACCTGTCGTTCGGATCTATTATGGCGGTAGGAACGCTGGTATTTGTCTGGTTCTTTGAGACAACCGGCAATTTAGCGCTGGCTTTTGTTGCATGCCTGGTGACAGGATTCCTGGTAGGGCTACTGAATGGGACCATAGTGGTTAGATTGGGAATCCCATCGCTAGTGGCCACGATCGGTACGCAGTTCTTTTGGAGGGGAGTGGTCCTGGTTGTCACGGGCGCACACCCGGCGTCTCTCGTGCCCGTGAAAGGAACGATCTTGTATCAGGCGCTGGTGAGTAGGGTGGCGGGTTACGTGCCGGCTCAAATGATCTGGGCCGTTATTGTGGCGGCACTCGTGTGGATCTTTTTGAACCGTCACAAATTCGGAGCGCACGTGTATCTAACGGGAGATAACGAGAATAGTGCCAGGCTGATGGGTGTCAACGTTGACCGAACAAGGATGATGGTATTTGCCCTCGTCGGTCTTGCGGCGGCCTTCGCGGGCCTCTTGGCTAGTCTGGAGGTGAACTACTTCTGGGTGACTCTGGGCGAGGGGTATCTTCTGAGGCCGCTGGCTTCCGTATTCTTGGGCGGCACTTCGGTTTTCGGCGGAACAGGGACCATATTGGGGACATTTGTCGGATGTTTCATTCTCGGTGCTATAGAAGCTGGAACTGTGGCCATAGGTCTGTCAGGGTTCTGGACGCAACTGATCTATGGTTTGATCATCGTCCTCTCCGTTTCGATGCACGCCGTTGTGAATAGAAGACTGGCGCGTTGACAACGCGCGACGGGGCATCCGTTGAGCCGCCGCTCGATGGGTCGCGCGAATGAGGCTACCTTTCCCAGTCTTCCTTCGTGGCGGCAATGTTTGAAGGTGGGTAAGAATGAAACACCGAGATCGAGTGCTCATGGCTCTCCATCACGAGGAGCCCGACCGATGCCCCATGCAAATTAGTTTTACGCCCGAGTTTGCCTCAAGGCTTAAGGATGACTTGGGTTTGACAGACGAAGACTTCCACAACCCTCACGGAGGCGGCAATACGTACGTGTTGGAGCGTACCCTAGATGAAGATATGATCTTGACGTCTGTCGGATGGGCCAATTCATATTACGCCACCGAAACATACAGTGATGATGGAGTTTCCTATACCGATGAATGGGGAGTTGGGTGGAAGAACGTAGAGTATGAAACAAGATTTGGCAAAGGCCGTTATACTGAAATAGTGGGGCACCCTCTTGTCGATGACCAAGCGATAGACTCGTATCAACCACCCGATCCGAACAGGCCCGAGCTATACGTTGAGGCGGCAAGAGTCATTGAAGAGTACAAGGATGAATACTGGATTGTGGGAGTCACCGTCACGACGATTTTTGAAACCGCTTGGGCACTCAGAGGATACGAAAGAACATTGATGGATTTGGCTATCAAGCATGATCTTGTCGAAAGACTTTTTGACATTCCGTTCAACTATCACCTGACTGCAGCTAAGAAATTGGTGGAGATGGGTGTGGACATGGTTTGGATAGGAGATGATGTGGGTGCACAGGATAGGATGCTCATCTCCCCCGACACTTGGCGTCGCTTCTTCAAGCCCCGCATGGCAACATTTATCTCCGCACTAAAAAGCATCAATCCAGACGTAAAAGTGGCCTATCATTCGGATGGCAATATTTACCCCACCATCCCCGATTTGATTGAAATCGGATTGGATGTTCTCAACCCCATTCAACCGCGGTCTATGGATCCCGAAAAAGTAAAGAAGGAATACGGGGACAAACTATGTTTCTGGGGCTCAATAGATGAGCAATATACCCTACCCTTTGGAACACCGGCTGAGGTTGAGAGAGAAGTGATCACACGTTTAAGAACGCTTGGTAAGAATGGGGGATTGATCATAGGGCCGACTCACCACGTACAGCTTGATACATCGCTTGAAAACTTTTGGGCCATGGTCAACACCATAACGAAGACTCCTTACAGTTCTCTGTAGAAAGTATGAATCCACGGGAACGGGTCATGTTGGCCCTGAATCACAAAGAGCCCGACCGCATCCCCATTGATCTGGGCGGAAGCATTTGCTCTTCCATCCACAGAGATGCTTACATCGAGCTCAAGAAACACCTGGGGATGGATCTAGAAGAGATCCAGATGGCGGACTATGTCCAGCAATTGCCTTACCTGGATGAGGCACTTCTGGAGCGTTTCGGCGTGGATTTTCGTATGGTCCAGTTGCCAGCCGCTACAGCGCCGGACTTGAATATCTTTGAGGAAGGCGACTACTATGCCTTCGTAGACCGTTGGGGCTCCAAATTGTATATGCCCAAAGATGGGGGGCTGTACTTTGACTGGGTGGACTTTCCCATCAAGGAAGCCACCATGGAAGCCTTGGACAACTACACCTGGCCGCGCCCGGATCCGCCAGAGTATAATGCCCGACTTTGCGAACAGGCTGAGTACCTTTACGAAAACACGGATTATGCCCTGGTAGGCAGCTCCGTCATCGGCGGCGGAATCTTTGAGCAACCTGCCAGAACCATGGGCCTGGAGGATTTCTTCATAGCCCTGGTCACAGAGCCGAAATTTGCCGATCGGCTGATGAGCCAGATTACCGAAATCTACATCGAGTCTTGCAGCAATTATCTGGAGCAGGTGGGGGAATACCTTCACGTTTTCACGTATTGGGATGACGTGAGTGGTCAGGATGGCTGGCTCATATCGCCAGATATCTACCGCAGGATGGTCAAACCCAAACAACGCCGCCTGTTAGAAGCTATCAGGAGTAAGACGGATGCCAAAGTGTACTATCACGGTTGCGGCGCTGTCTACGATCTGATCCCAGACTTGATCGAACTGGGTTTCGACATTCTCAACCCGGTACAAGTCTCGGCTCGTGGCATGGACACCGGGCGGCTAAAGGAAGAGTACGGCAAGGACATTGTCTTCTGGGGCGGCGGAGTAGACACTCAACGTGTGCTGCCTTTCGCAAAGCCTGATGAGGTAGCCGACGAGGTCAAGCGATGTATTGATGACTTGGCTCCCGGCGGTGGATTTGTCTTTGCTGCTGTCCACAATATCCAGACACATGTTCCCCCTGAAAACATCGTCACTATGTTTGAGACAGCCCTCGAATACGGAAAGTATTGATGGGGAAGAATGACCAAACGAGAGGTCATCAAACTGGTACTTGAGGCGAAACGTCCGCCCTACGTTCCATGGAACATTGGATTGACCAAAGAAGCACGGGAGAAACTCCAACAGCACTTTGGTCAATCTGACCCTTCGGCTCCGCTCAGGACAGGTTTAGAAGATGCGCTCCAAAACCACTTTCTCAGACTAGGGAGCGACATCGGCTTTTTTATCGATCTCGGCGGCAACTGCGTTCAGGACGTTTTTGGGGTGATCTGGGTATGTTATGATTCATTCCTGTGGAGACGTGGACGAGCTCTTTGATGACTTGATTGAGATAGGAGTGAACTGCTTCAACCCATTTCAGCCGGAAGTCATGGATGTGACCTCGCTAATCCATCAATATCGTGGTCACTTGGCTTTCCACGGAGGCCTTTCCACGCAACGGACTCTGCCCTACAGCTCCAGCGATGATGTCCGTAAGGAGACCGAATATCTCTTGGAACTCGGCCGCGATGGCGGGTACATTTTTGCTCCGGCACATGACGTTGAGGGGGACGTTCCCCTGGAAAACATGCTTGCTTTCATCGAAATAGTCCAGCAGCAGCCTGGGTACGTGCATGAGCAATTATGATTCTCAGGGGGAGGTACTTCCGAGATGAGGGTCCTCCGTCTGCACGGGGCTGGTGACCTGCGTTTGCATACCGAGCCCGACCCGGTGCCCGGCCCCGGTGAGGCGCTCTTGCGCGTAACGGCCGTGGGCCTGTGCGGCTCTGACCTGCACTGGTTTGTGGAGGCAGGCATCGGCGACGCGCAGCTTGCCAGGCCGCTCGTCCTCGGCCACGAGTTTGCCGGAGTGATCGAAGACGGTGAGCGGCGCGGGGAGCGTGTGGCGGTTGACCCGGCCATTCCGTGTGGTGCGTGCGAGTTCTGCCTGGAGGGAAATCCGAACCTTTGCGCCGCACTACGCTTTGCCGGGTACGAGACGGAAGATGGTGCGCTGCGCGAATACGTGGCCTGGCCGACCCGCTGTCTCTATTCTCTACCCGACTCCTTGAGCGACGCCGACGGGGTGATGCTCGAACCGCTCGGCGTGGCCATCCACGCGGTGGATCTTGGCCATCTGAAGACGGGGATGACGGTCGGTGTGTTCGGCTGCGGCCCCATCGGTCTGCTGGTGCTACAGGTTGCGCGGGCGGCAGGGGCGACCCGCCTCATCGCCACCGACAAACTTCCGCATCGCCTCGAAGCCGCCCGGTCGTTCGGAGCGACGGCTGTGTTTCAGGCGACCGACGGCCAGGAAAGCGCCGAGGTTTTGGCGGCGACGAACGGGCGGGGGGTTGATGTGTCTTTTGAGGTCGCGGGAGAGAACGAGGCAGTCGAGACGGCAATCGCAGCCGCCAAGCCAGGAGGACGAGTTATTCTGGTCGGCATTCCGGCGGAGGACCGGACGGCGTTTACGGCTTCACTCGCCCGGCGCAAAGGGCTGACGATCAAGCTGTCGCGCCGGATGAAACGCGTCTACCCACGGGCCATTCGCCTTGTGGAGAGCGGTATGGTAGACGTGCGTTCGCTGGTGTCGCATCGTTTCCCGCTGGAGGAATTTGACAGGGCTTTCTCCATCGCACACAGGCGAGAGGGATTCAAAGTCATCATCGAACTATAATGCATAATCCTAGGAGGTTGATATGAGCGAGCACAAATACGCAATCGGGGTGGATTTTGGCACCGAATCAGGGCGGGCGGTGCTCGTAGACGTTGCCGACGGCCGGGAGATCGCCACTGCCGTCCATCCCTACGCCGACGGGGTGATTGACGAGGTGTTGCCCGGCACAGACATTGAACTCCCCCCTGACTTTGCGCTGCAGAACCCAACGGACTACATCGAGGTGCTGCGAGTAACGATCCCTGCCATGTTGCAAGAGAGCGGAGTCGCCCCGCACGACGTCATCGGTCTGGGTACCGATTTCACCGCCTGTACAATGATGCCCATTGATGAGACGGGCACACCGCTGTGCCTGAAGGCGGAGTGGCGAGACAATCCCTACGCCTGGGTCAAGATATGGAAGCACCACGCCGCCCAACCCGAGGCCAACCGGTTGAACGAGATCGCCCGGGAGCGCGGCGAGACGTGGTCGTCCCGCTACGGAGGCAAGATTTCCTCGGAGTGGCTCTTCCCCAAGATCTGGGAGACGCTCAACAAGGCCCCGGAGGTCTACGAGGCGGCCGACCGCTTCATCGAGGGGGCGGATTGGATCGTGCTCCAACTCACCGGCCAGGAGCGGCGCAACTCCTGCACGGCAGGCTACAAAGCCATGTGGCACAAGCGGGAGGGATACCCCGGCGACGATTTCTTCGCCGCGCTCGACCCCCTGCTGCGACATGTGGTGGATGAAAAGCTTTCGCGGGAGATCTATCCCCTAGGAGGGCGAGCCGGGGGACTCACGCCGGAGATGGCCGAAATAACCGGGCTCCGGCCGGGGATTGCGGTACCGATAGGCAATGTGGACGCCCACGTCTCCGTCCCAGCGGCGACGGTGGTCGAGCCGGGACGCCTGGTGGCTATCATGGGCACTTCGATCTGCCACATGGTGCTGGGCGAGGAGGAGAAAGTCGTCGAGGGGATGTGCGGCGTGGTCGAGGACGGCATTATCCCCGGTTTATTCGGCTTCGAGGCTGGGCAATCCTGCGTGGGCGACCACTTTGCCTGGTTCGTGGACAACTGTGTTCCCCCGGAGTACCACGAGGAGGCCAAAGCCCGTGGACTGGACGTGCACCAGTTGCTGGAGGAGAAGGCCGCCCAACAGAAGCCAGGCGAGCACGGGTTGTTGGCGCTGGACTGGTGGAACGGCAACCGCTCCATCCTGGTGGACGTGGATTTGACGGGCTTGCTGATAGGCGCGACGCTGGCTACCAAACCGGAGGACATCTACCGGGCGTTGATCGAGGCTACCGCCTACGGCACGCGCGTCATTGTCGAGGCCTTCGACAGCAATGGTGTCACCGTGAACGAGATCGTCGCGTGCGGCGGTCTGCCGGAGCGAAACAAGCTCTTAATGCAAGTCTACGCCGACATCACTGGGCGAGAACTCAAGGTAGCAGCTACACCCCAGGCGGGAGCCTTCGGCTCGGCAATGTTCGCGGCGGTGGCCGCAGGCAAGGAAGCTGGCGGCTACGATACCATCTTCGAGGCGGCGGGGAACATGGCCCGCTTGCAGGAGGTTGTCTACAAGCCCAACCCGGCCCACAAGGCAGTCTATGAGCTACTCTACGCGGAGTATCTGACGCTGCACGATCACTTTGGCCGTGGTGCGAACGATGTCATGAAGCGGCTCAAGGCGCTGAAGCAGCAGGTTCTAGCTGGTGCCTAGAATATTCTGTAATGCGGACGTGGTGCGAAGATCACTGATCACGCATCTCGTTTCACGTGGGGAAGTTTCATGCTCGAGCATTTGAAAGAAGAACTCTACCATTTGCACTTGGAGTTGCCCAAGAACAATCTGGTGGTCTGGACCACTGGGAACGTCAGCGCGCGGGACCCAGAGAGCGGCCTGGTAGTGATCAAGCCCAGCGGCGTACGCTACAATGAACTGCGGCCAGAAGACCACGTCGTCGTCACCCTGCAGGGTGACGTGGTCGAAGGAGACC
>JBGVTF010000200.1:0-42520 GCA_041862415.1 Anaerolineae bacterium
ACTCGCTGTGTGGTATAATAGGGTCATACATGGACCAATGTTTCGCCATCGTTGCCTATATCACAGCCGATAGCTGAGGTGGGAGGTAAGCGCATGAGACAATGAGGGCCGATCTTCTTCGTGGTCAGGAGGGGGTTGGCTTTTGCTGTTTGGGCGCATTTTTAGGAGGGTTTTTGGCGATGAGAGACTTTGCAGAACTGCTCCAACAGCTTGCGGATAAGAACAGGCAGGTGCGCCAGGAAGCAGCCAGGGCTTTGGGGGACATGGGCGACAGACGAGCCGTGCCCCACCTCATCCAGGCCCTCGGTGATAAGTATGCCAAGGTTCGCGAGGCGGCAGCGTCGGCGTTGGGGCGCATCGGCGATGAACAAGCCGCCTCCCACCTCGTTCAGGCCCTTGGGGATCAGAACGTGAGGGTGCGCTCCGAGGCGGTCAAGGCTTTGAGCCAAATCGGTCCAGCGGCTGTGCCCCACCTTATCCAGGCCCTCGGCGATGAACGATGGGAGGTGCGCGAGCGGGCGGCGTCGGCCCTGGGCCGCATTGGGGATCAAAGTGCTCTGCCCCACCTTGTCCAGGCTCTGAATGATAGCAAAGATGCGGTGCGCACGGCAGCAGCGTCAGCCCTGGGCCAACTTGGCGATAAGCGAGCCGTGCCCCATCTCGTCCAGGCCCTCGACAGCAAGGGCAAATCGCACTGGTGGGCGGGCCAGGCTCTGGGCCGTATCGGTGCCCTGCCCGAGCTTGTCCAGGCTCTCGACGACAAACAATCGCGGGTCCGTGAGGGGGCGGTGAGTGGGCTGAGCACGATTGGGGAGGAGGGCATACCCCATCTTGTCCGGGCCATGGGCGATTCAAGCAAACAAGTGCGCAAGCGGGCAGCCAACATATTGGGTCAAAGGAGTGATCAGCGAGCTATCCCCTATCTCCTCGAGGTCGTCAAAGACCCTGATGTCCATGACTGGGAGCGCAGGGTAGCGGCGCAGTACCTGGGGCAACTCGGTTATCAGCTACCAGTTCCTGTTGAAGCCATGGTGGTTGATCTGAACACAGCCGTCTTGAGGAAAATCAGTCGGGATTTTCCACCCGAGGATCGTGAGTACGTCATCGAACAGTTGAAACGGTATCGGGGAGACTCGATAAAGGGACGCAAGCGGATACATCTGGCGATTCTGAAGCTGAGCGAAGGCAACAAAGAGAAGGTGGCCAACCTCGTAGAAGTCGCGCTCCGTGATTATCGAGACATCCTGTACTGGGCGCAGCTTGCCTCACGGAAGAAACGCGGCAGTTGATTCGTGAGTCAGTTGGTGAGCGTCACGCCATCACCCTCCACTTGAGACGAAACGATTGAAAAGGTTGAGAATGAACGTCAAAGCCATCTTGAAAGTCACCTTACCCTATCTCCTGGTGTGGCTGGCCTTTATGGTGCTCCCGACCCTGCTGGGGCAACCGGAGGTGATCTGTGCGACGCCCTTTGGGCTGATCCTGGCGCTGGTGGCTGGCACCGGTGTTGTGGTCGTGGGGGCGGCAGGAATCTTCGAGATGATTTCGCTGACTCTGGCCGAGGCGACCCTGGCCGGCGCGCTGGTCGGCGCTTTTCAGGGCCTGCTCTTCGCCGTGTGGCTCCCCATCGCCATGGCTCTGAGAGAGGCCAAAGGGATGCCCCATCAGTATGAGGGTGCAGAAATCGCCTCCATGGTGGCCCTCTTCCTCCCCGCTGGAATTGTGGTCGGCGGCCTGCTCGGTGCCGTCCTCGGTGCCCTCGGCCATGTGCTGCGGGCCATCGGCGATGCGCGCCGCAGCAGGAAGCCCGTTTCTGCCCAAGCCAAGGAGGGTGAGCTGGGCACAGGGGTCTTGAGAAGAATAAGTCAGGATTTTCCGTCCGAGGATCGTGAGTACGTCATCGAACAGTTGAAACGGTATGGGAGAGGCTCACCGGAAGAGCGCAAGCGGATACATCTGGCGATTTTGAAGCTGAGCAAAGGCCGCAAAGAGGCGGTTGCCGAGTACGTAGAGGCCGCGCTCCGTGACGAGCGAGACATCTGGCATTGGGTGCGGCTTGCTTCACAAAGGAAGCGTGGCAAGTGATTTCTTCTTTGATCCTCGAGATGACAACGGACAGGACCGGACCAGGCAGCACCCTCACATCAAGCCAGTCAAACCCATCCCGGAATTGATGTACAAACCGAGCAGTGTGAGATGATTCCATCAAACTGACCACATTTAGCACGCAACGCTCTCATCACGTATGAGGAAGGAATTCTGAAAAGCGACGTCATAGTAGTTGGTGCGGGGCCGGCCGGCGCGTCGGCCGCTTATTTCCTGGCCGGGGCCGGGATTGATGTGCTTCTGGTTGATCGGGAGGTCTTCCCCCGCCAGAAGGTGTGTGGTGATGGGTTGGCCTCGCGGGCCCTGGTGGTGCTGGAGCGCATGGGCCTGGGCGATTGGCTCAAGGGGTTCCCCGAGCCCGAGGTGATGCTTTTCTCCTCGCCCAACGGTGAGGCGGTCCGCATCCGGCCTGACCGCCGGGATGGTTTCTGTTACGGCCGGGGCATTCCCCGCCTCAGACTGGATGAGGCCATCGTCGAGCGGGCAGTGATGGCTGGAGCCCCACTCTTGGACGGCACCAAGGTTACAAGCCTGGAACAGCAGAAAGGGGGGCTGTACCTGAGAGGAGAAAGGAACGGGCAGATCGTCCGCCTGGATACCCGCTTAGTCATCGCCGCCGACGGTGGTCAGGCCAGCTTTACCCGCCGTTTGGGCCTGATCCATCAGCCCCCGGACCTGGTAGCCGTGCGCGCTTATTTCGAAGGCGATGTGGGACCCCAGAACCGGCCGGAAATCCACCTCGAACAGGCCATCATGCCCGGTTATAACTGGATCTTTCCTCTGGGCGGGGGACGGGCGAACGTAGGCACAGGTACCCTCGTCTCAACAGTGAAGGAGGGAAGCCTCAGTCTGGCTAAGATGATGCGGCAGTTCGCAACCAGCAACCCTTACGCCCGCGAGCGCCTGCGGTTGGCTGAAATGGTCTCCCCAGTGCAAGGCCATCCGCTGCGCACCGATCTACGTGGCACACGAGCCTACGACCAGCGGGTGCTGGTAGCCGGGGAAGCGGCTGGGCTGGTGAACCCCCTCTCAGGCGAGGGCATCGCCTATGCCCTGGAGAGCGGAGAAATGGCGGCCACCCACGCCAGGCGCGCCCTGGAAAGCGGCGACTTCTCCGAGGCTGCCCTGTCAGCTTATAGCCGGGCCTTACACCGACGCTACGGCGCTGACCATCAAGCGGCCAGGTTTCTGCGGATTTTTTTCAAGTACCCCTGGTTGCTCAACCGCCTCGTCAGGCGGATGCAACAAGACCCAGATTTTGCCCTGACTTTTGGATTGGTCGTCATCGGCGTTGAATCGCCCAGGACCGTCCTTTCGCCCCGCTTCCTGTCCAGGCTATTCCTCTGAAACAAAGCGCCGCCCGGGCTAGCGGCTGACCTTCAAGATTACAAACTGCTCTCTCATTCCCTTCTTGCTCAAATTGCTTTTTCAGTATAAAATAGTATTGGGATGGTGATAGCCTTTTTGGATTAAGCGAAGCTTCTGGTAGATCCTTCTTCCGCAAGCTCACCAGCTCCATGGCCCGCTTTTGGAGGGAGGCCCTATGTCGGTGCTGTTGACTACCTCCATAAGAATACTTGGCATAGCCATACCTCTGGGACTGGCTTTCGTGATCCTGCTCCAGGCCCGCCGGCGCTTGAACTGGCTCTTCTGTGCCTTTATGTTCACCATCGCCTGGTGGAACGCTGGCACTCTCATGCTGCGCCTGACTCTGCTACCTGGGATGGGCGACCCAGATACGTGGCTACGGCTGTCCTTCACCGGTCTCTTTGCCATGCCTCTGATCTTGTACGGGATGAGCCTTGAAGGGGGTGAGCTAACTAACCCGACTTTCAAGCGAGCTACGATAGCCGTCGGTCTGCTTGGCCTGCTGGTTATCTGGGCTGGTATGCTGGGGGAAACTTATTGGGGAGGGGTCCATGTTGCCTCCGATGGCAGCATAGTTTCTCACTACGAAGCCGGGCCTTGGCTCTTCATGTTCACAGTGATCTACTGTCTGGTCTATTCTGCTCTGGCTGAAGGAGTACTCTTGTGGTCTTTTTATAAAGCCAGACAGAAGAGGCGCATGGTTAAAAGGACGCAGTTGCTGTTTGCCCTGGGTGGGGCCCTGGCCGTGCTGGGGGGTGTGCTAACGGGCCTGCCCATTGTCTATCGTTATCCGCTGAACTCCATCTTGATGATAGGAGCCTCACTGGTATACGCCTATGTGATCCTGGAGAAACAGCTCCTTAACCCATGGCGGGAGTTGAACCGCGAACTGGCTGCAGCTAACAAGAAGTTGAAAGAGGCTGATCGCTTGAAAAACGAGTTTGTGGCTACCATATCCCACGAACTGCGCACCCCCCTTAACTCTATCATCGGCTTCACCAAGCTCATCTTGAACGAGCTTGATGGCCCTTTGAACGAGTTGCAACGCACCGACCTGACGGCCATCTACACCAGCAGTCAACATCTGCTGAGCTTGGTCAACGATGTCCTTGATTTTTCCAAAATCGCGGCCGGTAAAATGGAGCTACACAAGGAGATGCTCGATTTCAGGGAGATAGTGGTCGGTGTCATCTCTACGACTCTCGCTTTGGTAGGGGACAAGGACATCGAGCTTATTGAAGAAGTAGAGGAGAACCTGCCTACTGTCTACGCCGATCGGGTACGCATCCGCCAGGTCATCCTCAACCTGATGTCCAACGCAGTCAAGTTCACTAAAGAAGGCTCTATTACCTTGAGAGCGAAGCGCATAACCGAGGAGGTAGAACTTGACGGCCAACGCCGTTCCATGCCTTTCATCCTTTGCTCCGTCTCTGACACAGGCATAGGTATCGCTGAGGAAGACATCCCCACCGTTTTTGCGGAGTTCCGCCAGCTAGATGGTTCCACCTCTCGCCAGGCTGACGGCACGGGCCTTGGGGTGCCTATCAGCAAGCGCCTGGTGGAAATGCACGGCGGGCGGTTGTGGGTGGAGAGCAAAGTAGGAGCGGGCAGTACGTTCTCCTTTACCTTACCCACCAGTGATCGGGACGGAGATACAAAGGGCTCCCCAAGAGTCAGGGAGGGTGCGCGGTAATGACCGAGAGGCCCAAGATTCTGTACGTTGAGGACAACCTCATGAACAGAATGCTCGTCAGGCGTCTGTTGGAGGCCGAAGGCTACACCGTGTTGGAAGCAGAGGATGGCCTTTCGGGGATAAAGATGGCCCAAGAAGAATTGCCGGATTTAATCTTGATGGACATCAATATCCCGGGCATGGATGGCTTTGAGGCCACGACCAAACTCAAAAGCATCGAGGGTCTGAAAGATACCCCCATCGTTGCCCTGACGGCCAGGGTTATGGATGGGGACCGCGAGATGGCCCTTACCGCTGGTTGCGACGGCTACATCCCAAAGCCCATTGACGTGGACACGCTCCCGGACCTGATCAGGGATTTCATGGCGGGTAAACGGGAGATGGTTGCTGTAGCCGAGGAGAGAGTCTACCTGCGCGAGTACAGCCAGAAGCTGGTTGACAGACTGCAGGAAAAGATCGAGGAACTGATGAAGGCCAACGAGGAGCTACGATACACAGATGAGATGAAGTCTCGCTTCATATCTATTGCCGCCCATGAACTGAGGACGCCCCTGACGATCATTCAAGGCTATCTGAGTATGCTCACCCAGTCCGGGGGCGAGGCAACGTACCAGTTGGATGATAACGCTGTGGAGGCGATTCAGGGTATCACTACAGGCATGGAACGCCTGACCACCATTGTTGAAGACATGCTCGATGTGACCAGGATTGAAAGCGGGGCACTGAAACTACACATGGGGCCAGTTTCGCTCAAGGATGTCATCACAGCAGCGGCCAGGAAACTCAAGACCTTTGCTGAGGAGAGGAAACAGGAGATCGTTGTCGCTGACTTGAGCGGGATGCCCCCCGTAAAGGGTGACGCAAATAGACTACTGCAAGTCTTTATGAATCTGATTGGCAACAGCATCAAATACACCCCTGATGGAGGGCGTATCAGCCTCAACGTCAGGGGAATAGAACCGGGAGAAGTCCTCGCTCCTCAAGTCCAGTCGGCGGGGCAAAGCGCATTCATCGAGGTCATCGTCGAGGATACAGGCGTCGGCATCGCTGAGGAAGATCAAGAGCGCATCTTCAAACGTTTCTACGAGGTGAAGGACCCCTCCCTGCACAGCACCAGTAAGACCAGCTTCAAGGGAGGTGGTCTGGGGTTGGGACTACCCACTGCCCGAGGAATCGCGGAAGCCCACGGTGGTTGGCTGTGGGTGGAAAGCGAGGGCTACGACGAAGAGAAGTGCCCCGGCAGCCGTTTCCACGTCTTGTTGCCTATAGCTGCTAAAGCAGCAGGGGCATCATCTGATAAATAGGCTGGCCAGCAAACGTGCTGGAGAAGATGCAATAGCCGGGTCTGAAGGATAGTCCCTTCAGCTATTTGACACTTATCACACATCAACATATAATAGGCAAAGTGGGCGGTTAGCTCAGTTGGTCAGAGCGCCTCGCTTACACCGAGGAGGTCACAGGTTCGAGTCCTGTACCGCCCACCACGATCTGAATCAGGCCGCCCCGCAGCCCGGTGAGCGGCTTTCACTTTTGGGAGAAAGTTGGTATAATAGAATTATGAAGCGCGAGTATCCCGAAGCCCCCATCGCTGGCGTGGGAGTGGTCGTTTTCAAAGGAGACAAGGTCTTGCTGGTCAGGCGTGGCAAAGAGCCAGGTCGGGGCCGTTGGGGCCTCCCGGGCGGAGCGGTCGAACTGGGCGAAACTGTGGCTCAGGCAGCAAAGCGCGAGGTGGATGAGGAGTGCAGGGTACAGATCGAAATCAGAGACGTAATCGAGGTCATTGACCGGATTATCCCCGATGATGATGGCCAGATCAGATACCACTACATCCTTATTGATCTGCTAGCCGAACACCGCAGGGGAGTCCCGACCGCCTCCTCCGATGCTGCAGAAGTGCGCTGGGTTTTGGAGAAAGAGCTCAATCAGTTGGAATTGTCGCGGGCGACCAGCCGCGTCATCCGCAAGGGTCTGCGAATGGCAGCGACGGAGCCTCAAAGACAGCCCCCCATCTACCTCCAGCAGACCTGGGGAGCCGATTAGCTCATTGCGGTACCAAACCCTCGATGCCGGGGTTGCGAGATTCATCGGGAGCAGAGCATCATGGCCAAACGCATCTTGGTCATTGAAGACGAAATCAAAATTACCGATTTCCTGAGGCGTGGGCTTTCTTACGAAGGCTACGGGGTAGATATAGCCCACGATGGCGAGGCGGGCTTGGCCAAAGCATTAGACGACCCGCCGGATCTGGTCGTCCTGGACATCATGCTGCCCGGCCTGAATGGGCTGGAAGTCTGCCGCCAGTTGCGGGCGGAAAGCGATGTGCCCATCCTGATGCTCACCGCCAAGGACGCCGTGCCCGACCGGGTGGCTGGCCTGGACAGCGGAGCCGACGACTACCTGGTCAAGCCCTTTGCCTTCGACGAACTCCTGGCCCGCATCCGCGCCCTACTCAGGCGTCGCCAGCCCGCCGAACAACAAGTGCTGCGTTTCGCTGACCTCACCCTGAACCAGGCCACCCGCCGGGTCATGCGAGGCGAGCGGCAGGTCGAGCTGACGGCCAAAGAATACGACGTGCTGGAGTTGTTCATGCGCCACCCTCGCCAGGTACTGACCCGCGACATTATCTATGAGCGCATCTGGGGCTACGACTTTGGCGGCGAGTCCAACATTATTGAAGTCTACGTGCGCTACCTGCGTGCCAAGCTGGAAGCCGGAGGAGAGCCACGGCTGATCCACACGGTGCGCGGGGTGGGGTACGTCCTGAGGGAAGAATAAAAGCCTTCTAGGTCATGGCTCTCTATCTGTGAGGTATCGCCTTGTCCATTCGTACTAGACTGACCTTGTGGTATGTGGGCCTCTTGGCTGCCATCCTGATCGTCTTTGCCTTCCTCCTCTACTCGTTCCTGACCTACACCCTTAGAGCCGAGGTGGATCAGACCTTGCAGACCAGGGCCCAACAGGTAGCCGCCTCTCTGCAAGCCGAGAACGACCCTCTTTCCGTCATGCTATTGGGGCTGGTCACCCTGCCACCTATTGACGTCTTCTCCTCGCCGGGGGTGTACGTCCAAGTCCTGCGCACCGATGGCAGCATCGCCCGCCGCTCGGCCAATCTGGAAGACCAATACCTCCCCATTGACCAGGAGGTGTTCGAGCGAAACCTGGACGGGGATTCGGGCCTCTACACCCTCCAGACCAATCGGGCTCGGCTGCGCATCTTTAGCGCCCCTCTGATAGTGGCCGGGCGGATCATCGGCGCGGTGCAGGTAGGCCAATCTTTGTACGAAGTGGACTCGACCTTACGCACCGTCCGCTTCCTGTTGACCGGCGGCATCGCTGCCACATTGTTACTGGCCGCCCTGGTCGGCGCCTTCCTGGCTCGCACCGCCCTGCGCCCCATTGATCGCATCACCCAGACAGCCCTCCGCATCTCCCGGGCCGAGGACTTGAGCCGGCGCCTGGAAAGGACCAGCCCACAGGATGAGGTGGGCCGCCTGGCCGCCACTTTCAACGAGATGCTAGGACGGCTGGAGGAATTTTTCACCACTCAGCAGCGCTTGGTGGCCGACGTATCCCACGAACTGCGCACCCCCCTGACCACCATCCGCGGCAACATTGACCTGCTACGGCGCGGTGCCACCAAAGACCCCAAGGCCCAGCAGGAAACCCTGGAAGCCATTGAGGGAGAGGTGACACGCATGTCGCGCATGGTAGCCGACCTCCTGCTCCTGGCTCAGGCCGACGCCGGGATAGAACTGGACAAGAAACCCGTGGAGCTGGACACCCTTCTGCTGGAAGTGTACCGTCAGGGTCAACTGATGGCCGACAGCGTCGAAGTCAAGCTGGGCCATGAAGACCAGGCCGTGGTCACGGGCGACGCCGATCGTTTGAAGCAACTTCTCCTCAACCTGGTGGACAACGCCATCAAATATACCCCGGCTGGCGGTGAAATCAGGCTCTCCCTCTACCACGAGCAGGGGTGGGTGCAGATAGCTGTCAGCGATACGGGGATAGGCATTACCCCGGAGGACCTGCCTCACATCTTTGAGCGCTTCTACCGCACCGACAAGGCCCGGAGACGGGGGGGCACCGGCCTAGGCCTTTCTATCGCCAAATGGATCGCTGGGGCCCACGGTGGTCATCTGACCGTGGAAAGCGAGGTGGGCAAGGGCAGTACCTTCACGGTGTGGCTGCGACCAGCCACAGCCGTCGCAAAAGGTCCCGCTTAAGGTGCCTTTTCTTGCTCCCAGGCTATCCTCTGCAATTCGGCGCTATCAGCCACCGCAGGAATCTCTCTGGTCAAGGATGTCTCGAAGTTGGGCAACGGTGGCGTTCTCGGTTCCCACGATCGCATCGCTAAATTGCCATCTCCATCATAATATGCTATACTGTATCTATATCAGGCGCCCGTAGCTCAATGGATAGAGCGTCTGACTTCGAATCAGCAGGCTGCAGGTTCGAGTCCTGCCGGGCGCGCCAAACCCCCGTCTGATCTAATCCACCTTGAAAAGGGTGGATTTTTGTTTTTTGCATGCCTTACATGGGAGCCCCCAAGGTCTACGTGGATGTGTGGGCAATCAACTCAACCAGCGACAGCCAGGTACTGCTTTTCAGAAGTTGACGGGGCCAAGGTGGTTTGAGAGAATATTGACTAAGGCTGAATACGATGATATACTAATTAATGAGGACGTCGTCTTATTCTTATTCGTGTTTGTCGTAGTACCCTCTGCTTTATCATAGAAGCCTCTCATTGATCAATCCCTCATTAATGTTGGCGTCAGAGCCTAGCGGATGGCTCGCCCAGGTCGAGCTTGAATGCTGTTTGGATATCAAAGTTTTCTGAGTGGGCGGTTCACAAACCATAAGACGTGTGTTTGGCTCGAGAAAGGGGAGACAGATGTCAGACGACGATAAACTCTCAGAACTGGAGGGGCAATTAAAACTATCGCAAAAGCAGGCGATTCTCTATGCCCGTGACCTACGGAGGGTTTATCAAGCGGAGAAAGCCAGGCGAGAGACGCTGGAGGCGATCAGTCGCAGAATGCAGGCCGTTTTTGACAGCATGACCGGTGGACTGCTGATCATCGGCGATGACCTCCGTATTATGGACGCAAACCCTGCCTTCTGCGCCCTCATCGAGCGGGAAGTCGAATCCATCGTGGGAAAACCTGTGTCGGTAGTGCTCCCAGCCTCAGAGCTGGACAGCCTCCTTGAAGAAGCAGCGGAGGGGGAACGCTCCACTGCGACCGGCGAGATAGCGCTGAGCGAACCATTGCCACGGACTCTGTTAGCCACCATCTCACGCGTCGAGGCCGGGAAAATCAAGGGCTGGGTGGTGGTTCTCAACGACATGACAGCGTGGAAGAGGATGGAGAACCTGAAAGCTGAATTCATCGGCATCGCCTCTCATGAGCTACTCACACCTCTGACCATCATCATGGGCTATATCAGCATCCTGGCGGAAAATCTGGCAAACAGACTGAACGCCACTGAGCAGGAGTTCATGAGTACGATTGTGGAGTCGGGAGAGCGTCTCACCAGCATCGTTGACGAGTTGGTGCAGTTTGCAGAAGCCGAGGGGGGGGAGGTAAGATTTACCGAGCTAGAAATTGACCTGCGAGAGCTAGCTCACGAGGCCATCTCGGCTCTCGAAGTCAGAATCCGTCAAAAGGGCATTGAGATCAGGGAGGAATTTCCTCCTCAAAGAGCCCAAGTCCGGGGTGACAGAAAGATGCTACTGGGGGTATTGAGACACTTGCTGGAAAACGCCATCACCTTCAACCGGCCAGGGGGGAAAATCACCGTAGTCATTGGCGAAAGGGACGATTTCTATCAGGTGGATGTGAAAGACACAGGCACGGGCATCCCCCAGGTTGAGCTGCCCAGAATCTTTGACAGGTTCTACCAGGTCGAGGAGCACACGACCCGCCGGGTGGGAGGGTTGGGACTGGGTCTCTCCATTGCCAAGCGAGCGGTGGAACTGCACGGGGGAGAGATCTGGGCTGAAAGCGTCCTAGGACAGGGCAGCACCTTCAGCTTCACTCTGCCCAAGGCCGAACACGGCTTGCCCGATTGGCTTGCAACGGCGGAGAGTCCAGCCCCTGCTGAACTAATGCAAGAACTGGGACAGGCCCGCCGTTCGGAAAGGGAACAGCATGGGCGGCAGGAAGAGCTAATCCGCAACCTGGGGAAGAGGGTGGAGGAACTGGAGCTTCTCAATGAAATTAGCACCAGTCTCTCTTCTACCCTCGATTTGAATAAAGTTCTTACCCTGATTATGGAGCGGGTAAATGCTGTGCTCAAGGTGGAGGCTGGTTCCCTGCTACTCATAGACGACGAGACAGGGGAACTGGTTTTTCAAATCGCTTTGGGTGAGAAAGCCGAAGGCGTGAAGCCCTTCCGTTTGGCGATGGGCCTAGGCATCGCCGGGCAGGTGGCTCAGAGCGGGGAGCCGCTGATGGTCTCCGATGCTCAAAAGGACCGCCGTCACTACAAAGAGGTGGATGTTACCACCGATTTCCTGACCAAGTCAATCCTCTGCGTGCCGATGATTGTCAAAGGGAAGACCATTGGTGTCATTGAGATCTTGAACAAGCTGGAAGGTGACTTTACCGAGAGCGACCTCACCCTGTTGAATTCCATAGCCACCTATGCCGCCATCGCCATCGAGAATGCCCGGCTTCACCAGAACGTGCTGGCCGAACGGGACCGCGTGGTGGTCGCTCAGGAGGAGGTTCAAAAGAACTTGGCCCGTGATCTCCACGACGGCCCCACCCAGTTGGTAGCCACCATGCTGATGAGGCTCGATTTCGTCAAGAACGCTCTGACCCGCGATCCCTCGCTGGTTGAGGGAGAGATAGTACAGTTGACGGAATTGGGGCAGCGTGCTAGCCAGCAGATGCGCACGCTCCTCTTTGAACTGTGTCCTCTGGTTCTGGAAACCAAGGGGCTGGTGCCTGCCCTGGAGACGTTTCTGACGCGTCGGCAGGAGGAAGAAGCAGGCACAACCCTTCATTTGGAAGTTAAGACAGAGAGAGGGGATGACCAGCTTACCCGCCGAGACCTGAAGGATGAGGCAGCCATCTTTGCCATCGTTCAGGAAGCGGTTAAGAATGCTCTCAAGCACGCCCAAGCGGACAACATCTGGGTCAGGCTTGCTGAGCAAGCCGGTGAGCTGATGGTGATGGTCCAGGACGACGGTGTGGGCTTTGATACGGCAGCGGTGGAAAGCGATTACGAGCAGCGGGGCAGTCTGGGGATGGTCAACATACGAGAGCGGGCCGAGTTGGTCGGTGGCCGCCTGACGTTAAGATCAGCGCCCGGCCAAGGGACGGAAGTGATGATCCGCGTCCCCTGGGGACCGACGGATTGAACGTCAGCCCCCTCTCGCTCGTCCGGACGCAGGGGATGACAAGGAGGAAAGAAACAGATCAGGGAATCGCCAATGGACGGGAAGCCTCAGGAAGAGTCAGAACTCTCATCGTTGGAAGAACAGTTGGCCAAGAGCCGCGAACAGTTGCTGATCTACGCCGCCGATCTGGCCAAGTCTTTCGCTGCTGGCCGAAAGAAAACAAAGGAACTGGAGGAAAAGTATAAGCGACTCATTGCCCTCTATGAGGTCAGCAGCACCCTCACCTCGATGCTGGATCTGGAGGAGGTGCTCAACCTGGCTATGGGTGGCGTCATGGAGATGATGGGGACGGAGCGGGGCTTTGCCATGCTCCTCGACCCCAAAAGCGACGAATGGGTCCTCACCCTCGGCCGCCAGATAGACCGGAAGGAGATTGATAGTCCCCCCTTCCGTGCCAGCCGCGAGGTCATCGAAGAGGTGATAGCGACCCAGACCCCTATAGTCGTCACCAACGTCCAGGCTGACCAGGACTTGACAGCGCAGACCAATGGGGTCGGTGACGGTCCTCGTTCCATCCTCTGCCTGCCCCTCGTGATCAGGAAACAACTGACTGGCGTCATCTATGTGGACAATTGGATAGAGAAAGGCACTTTCACTGCGCAGGAACTGGACTTCCTGGTGGCTTTTGCCGACCAGGCGGCCCTCGCTATCGAGAACGCCCGCCTTTACGAAAACATGACAGCCAGGATGAGGGAAGCCATGGCCCTCTACAAGGTGAGTACCAGGCTGATGGGCACCCTGAACCTCGATCAACTGTTAGAAGATATACTGGGGGAGTTGCAGCGAGCCTTCGGCTATCTGAACTGTGCCCTTTTGCTGGTGGATGAGGATGCGGAAGAGCTGTGCATCAAGGCGGCCCGTGGCTATCCTTCAGAAATCATGGCCGCTGGCAGAATCAAGATTGGCCATGAGAGCATCGTTGGCTGGGTGGCGGCCAACAAGGCGGTTCTCAACGTGCCCGACGTGACCAGAGACCCCCGCTACATCCAATGGGTGAAGGAGACCAGGTCCGAAATGGCCGTTCCCATGCTCGTAGGCGATAAGGTCATCGGTGTCCTAGACGCTCAGAGCCCGGAGGTCAACGCCTTCAACGAAGATGATCTCAGAGTTCTCTCCTCCATGGCGGCCCAGGCGGCCATGGCCATTGAAAGGGCCCGGCTGTACGAGACGACCCAGCAGAAGAAGAAGCGACTGGAAGCCGAGCGAGAGTGGGAGGAGCATGAGAAGCAACGCATCCGTGAGTTGTTCCAGCGCTACGTAGCGCCGACCGTGGTCAAACGCCTCATTGAGGGCATGGAGCAGGTGGCCCTGGGGGGAAAGCGACAGGTGGTCACTATTCTGTTCGCCGACATCCGCGGCTTTACCTCCTTCAGCGAGACCAGGATGCCCGAGGAATTGATCGAGATCCTGAACCGTCACCTCTCCCTGGCAGCCCAGGCGGTGTTGGAGCAGGAGGGTACTTTGGACAAATTCATGGGCGATGCGGTCATGGCTCTCTTCAACGCCCCTCTGCCCCAGCCGGACCACACTCTGAGGGCCGTGCGGGCGGCGCTGACTATGAAAGAAGCCACAGCCGCCTATCATCGTAAACTGGACAGCGAAGCGCGGCTCAGTTTTGGGGTGGGCATCAACGTGGGTGAGGCAGTGGTAGGCAACGTGGGCACGGCCGAGTTGATGAACTACACGGCCATCGGCGACTCGGTGAACCTGGCCAAAGGCTTGCAGGAGAACGCCGAGGCCGGGCAGATTCTGCTAAGCCAGAGCGCCTACGATGCCGTCAGAAAGCGCGTCCGGGTCAGGGCTCTGGAACCCATCAAAGTCAAGGGCCGCAGCAGTACCGTATCGGTCTATGAGTTGGTGGGACTGAAAGAGAGGCCTGTGGGAGGGTAAAAAGATGCGAGCTGAGAGGGGATTCTTGGAAAGCCTTGTGGATGCCGCCCAGTTGCTGATCGTCGTCCTGGACACCGAGGGGCGGATCGTGCTTTTCAACCGTGCCTGCCAGGAGACCACAGGCTACAGCGCCGAGGAGGCTCTGGGCCATGACTGGTTCGATCTGTTCGTGCCCGAACGGGTCAAAGAAGGAGCGGGTGAGGTCTTTCAGAAGCTCCTGGACGGCCAACTGCCTAGCCATTACGAGAACCCTATCCTGACCAAAGACGGGCAGGAGCGTCTCGTCGAGTGGGACAACATCCTCCTCCGCGACGAAAAGGGGACAGTGCATCATGTGGTAGGCACGGGCCGCGACATCACTGAGCGCAAGCAGGCGGAGGAGGCCCTGGCTCGGCACAACCGTGAGTTGGCGGCCCTCAACGCTGTCGTTGCCGTGGTCAGCCGTTCTTTGAACATCGAACAGGTGACAGAGCAAGCCATTGACCTGATCCACCAGCACCTGGGCTATACCAATGTGGCCCTTCTCCTGGTGGATGAGAAGACTGACGAGCTATACATCAAGGCTGCCTGCGGCTATCTGCGGGACGTACAAGGTCTACGCCTCAAAATCGGCCAGGAGGGCATCACGGGTTGGGTGGCCGCCCACCGGGAGCCGTTGCTGGTTCCGGACGTGCGCCGGGACCCTCGCTACTTTATGGGAGCCGAAGAGATTCTCTCAGAACTGGCAGTGCCGGTCATGCTGGGGGAAGAGCTGTTGGGCGTTCTGGACGTGGAGAGCGACAAGGTAGACGCCTTTGACGCAGACGATCTCAAGACCTTGACCACCCTGGCCGGGCAGCTTGCCGTGGCCATTAAGAACGCGTGGCTCTATCAGGCGGAGCGGAAACGGGCTACCCAGTTGGCTGTGGTCAATCAAGTGGCCCGGCAGGCCGCCTCGATCCTGGAGCTGGATCAGCTTCTACAAGAGATGGTCACTGCTGTTCAACAGAGCTTCAAGTATTACCATGTAGGCCTATTCTTGCTGAATGAAGCTGCTGGCGAGCTTAATATGCAGGCCATAGCTGGCGGGTTCGAGGATGTGATAGCGCCGGACTACTGCCAGGCGGTGGGGGAAGGGATGATCGGCTGGACAGCCGAGACCGGCCAGTCGCTCCTTTCCAACGATGTGAGCCGAGACCCGCGCTACATCCCTGGCTTCCTGGAAGAGGTGTTGACCAAGTCAGAGTTGTGCGTGCCTCTCAAACTGGCCGGCCAAGTCATCGGCGTGCTCGATATTCAGAGCACCCAATTGAACGCCTTCGACGAGACCGACCTGCTGGCCATGGAGGCTCTGGCCGGCCAGATTGCCATGGCCATCGAGAACGCGCGGCTCTTTAGGGAAACGAAGCGCCGTTTAGAAGAGACGATGGCCCTGTACCAGACCTCTCTGGACATCACCGCCCAGTTGGAAATGTCAGAGCTTCTGAATTCCATCGTGGAGCGGGCGGTCACCCTGTTACAGGCCGAAGCCGGGGGCATCTATCTGTACGACCCAGAGCGAGAAGAATTGAGATGGGTCATCGGTTATGACTACACCGAGAAATACGTCGGGGTTACCCTCAAGCCAGGCGAGGGCATGGCAGGTAAGGTGTTCCAGACCGGGGAACCGCTCATTGTGGACGATTACCGGACCTGGGAGGGGAGGGCCCCGGTGTACGAGACCGACCAGCCTTTCACCGCCGTGTTGGAGGTACCCTTGAAATGGCAAGACCGCATTAGCGGGGTGTTGTCAATCAATGCCGACGTGCAGAAAAGGACCTTCAATCAGGATGACCTCTGGCTGGCCACTCTCTTCGCCAACCAAGTTGCTGTGGCCATCGAGAACGCGCGACTGTACGAGGAAACACAGCAGCGGGCCGATGAGATGGCTGCTCTGTACGACACCGCCCTGGCCATCGCCGCTAAACTGGACACAGGACAACTCTTGCAGACCATCGTTGAACGGGCCACCGACCTGCTGAACGGCATGGGTGGGGCCATGTACCTGTACCGACCAGAGCAAAACGACCTGGAGCTTGTTCTGACCCACAAGCTGAAGCCAGACTTCACCGGGACTGTGCTACGGCGAGGTGAGGGGTTGTCCGGCAAGGTGCTGGAAAGCGGCGAGCCCATCATAGTGGACTGTTATCAAGAGTGGTCAGGGCGCTCTCCCCTGTACGAGGAAGCGCCCTTCGAAGCGGTAATCGCCGCGCCTGTCAAGTGGAGGCACCAGATTCTGGGCATCATTAACGTGCTGCGCGAGCGAGAGGCTGAGGCCTTCGATGACCAGGACATGCGCTTGCTTACCCTCTTCGCCAACCAGGCCGCCGTGGCCATCGAAAATGCCCGAATCTACGAGGAGGAACGAAAGAGGGTCACCCAATTGGAACTGATCGGTGGGGTCACCCAGAAGATTGCCTCCATTCTGGACCTGGATGAACTGCTGCCTCAGGTGGCCTATTTGATCAGAGACACCTTTGGCTACTACTACACCAGTATCCTCCTGGTTGAGGCTGACAGCGATGAGCTCATTTTGAGAGCTGCTTCCGGCCCCTTTATAGAGACTGTGGTAAGTCATTTGCGGCTCAAGATCGGCCAGAAGGGGATCACCGGCTGGGTGGCGCACAGCGGCGAACCTCTGTTGGTTAACGATGTCAGCCGCGAGCCGAGATACTATTTTGTGGAAGAGTCAAGGGATACCAGGTCAGAGTTGGCTGTTCCCATCAAGCTCAAGGAGGAGATCATCGGTGTGCTTGACGTGCAGAGCGTCGAACTCGATGCCTTTGGCGAGGACGACGTCTCCATCTTACAAACTCTAGCCGATCAGCTTGCCGTGGCCATTGAGAACGCGCGGCTGTACGAGGCCGAAGCGCAACAGCGGCAGGAGGCTGAGACCCTGCGTCGGGCAGCCATGGCCCTCACCTCCACGCTGGACCTTGAAGAGGCCCTGGACCGTATTCTGGAGCAACTGCACCGCGTAGTGGCTTATGACAGCGCTTCGGTGCAACTGCTAGGGGACGATCACCTGAAAATCGTCGGCGGGCGAGGCTTTGCAGATCCGTTGGCCGTCATCGGCCTCCGTTTTCCTACCCCCGGTGACAATCCCAATGCCCGTGTTATCGAGAGCGGTGAGCCTGTCATCCTGGCTGACGCCCAGACCGCCCACGCCCCATTCCGCGAGTCACCTCACGACCACATCCGCTCCTGGCTAGGGGTGCCCATGCGTTTCCGCGAGCAAATCATTGGCATGATCGCTCTGGACAGCACGGAGTTAGGCCACTTCACCGCTGATCACGCCCGCCTGGCGGCCGCCTTCGCCAACCAAGCCGCCGTGGCCATTGAGAACGCCCGTTTGTACCAACAGGTGGTTGATCTGGCCGCAGAACTAGAGGTCCGTGTTCAGGAGAGAACAGCAGAACTGATCCACAAAGCCAGAGAGCTCTCCTTCCTCTACCAGGCCAGCGTGAATCTTTCCTCCAGTCTGGAAAGGGATGAAGTGCTGAACATCCTGGCTCGGCAGGCGGCGCTGGTCATGGACACCGTGGACTGCGCCATCTATGAGCTACAGGATGACGCTTTGGTCATCGTGGCCCGCCATCGGGACCCAGCCTTGCCCTGGAAGGACCCCGAGATTGGGCGACGTTACCTCCTGGCTAACTGCCAGGCTACCAGGGATGCGATCGAGAAAGGGCAGCCACTGCAGCTGAGGGTGGACGATCCCCTGGCTGACAAGGCCAAGCAGGTTGAACTTCAGGAATTCGGATACACCGCTTTGCTTCAGGTGCACATCGTCAGCAGGGGCCAGGTGGTGGGCATTGTGGAGGTCTTTGACAACAAACCGGAGCGGGAGTTCGGTGAAGACGATGCCGCCCTGTTGCAGACCATCGCCAACCAGGCCAGTATGGCCATCGAAAGGGCGGGGCTGTACGAGGAGACCCGCCGCCGGGCTCAGGAGATAGCCCAGCAGAAGGAACAGACCGACGCCATCGTGCAGAGCATGGCCGACGGCCTGATCGTCACCGACCTGGAACACAGCATCGTCCTGGCCAACCCCGCTGCCGAAGAACTGCTGAAGTTCAGGTTGAAAGACGCCATCGGCCAGGAGATCGGAGCCAGCATCCGCGACGACCGCCTGTGCCAGATCGTGCGCGACACCCTGGACAAGCAACAGGCAGGCTACGAGGTGGACATCGAGCTGACTGACCCCTATGACGAAGCTCAGAGGATCATGCGCGCCCACACCGCCGTGGTCAACGACCCCTCCGGTCAGCCCATGGGCATCGTCACCACCCTGCGCGACATGACCCACGAGCGGGAGGTACAACGGCTGAAGGACGAACTGATCAACACCGTCAGCCACGAACTGCGCACTCCCATGACCAGCGTGCTGGGCTTCAGCGAGTTGCTGCTGAACCGCCAGTTGAGCGAAGAGAGGCGGCAACTGTGCATCCAAACCATACACAAAGAGGCCCAGCGGCTGTCGGCCCTGATCAACGACTTCCTGGACATCCAGCGCATGGAGAGGGGCAAACAGGAATACCACTTCGAGGAGGTGGACCTGGGTGAACTGGCGCGCGAGATGATAGCCACCTACAGCGGCCAGAGCGAGGCTCACACCCTGACCCTGGATCTACCCCCAGAGCTGCCTTCCGTGCAGGCTGACGCTGACTGCTTGAGGCAAGTCTTTGGTAACCTGCTCTCCAATGCCATCAAGTTCTCACCCGGTGAGGGGACGGTGGCGGTATCGGTCCAGGTGTGGGGTGATACTATCCGGGTGGCGGTCTCTGACGAGGGGATTGGCATCCCGGCTGAGGCGCTAACCCGCATCTTCGAAAAGTTCTTCCGGGTGGACAGTTCCGACCTACGGGAGATCAAGGGTACGGGGTTGGGGTTGGCCATCTGCAAGGAGCTTGTTGAAGCCCACGGGGGGCGCATCTGGGCTGAGAGCGAGGTAGGGACAGGCACCACCATCACCTTCTCGCTGCCCATGAGGGTCCGGAACCAGATTCTGGTAATTGACGATGAGGGGGATATAAGGGAGATGTTCCAAAGGTTGCTGAGCGAGAGGAGTTACGAAGTGCTCACTGCCGCCCATGGCCAAGAGGCGCTCTCGCTGATGGAGGAAGAACTGCCTGATTTGGTGATACTGGACATCGCCATGCCGGTGATGAACGGCTACCAGTTCTTGGAGAAAGCAAAGGCGGACCGACGAATGAAAGACATACCGGTGATCGCTATCAGTGGCGTGGACACTGACATAGACAGACTCGAAGAGCTGGGCATAGACGAGTTCCTGAGCAAGCCATTCTCCAGCACGGTACTCCTGGATACGATGCAGAGGCTATTGAAAAGACCATAGTCTGGACTCACAGCCCGCTGCCAATTGCAGAAAATGAACACAGCCAAGGAGTAACGGAACGATGACCAAAAAAATCCTGATTGCCGATGACGAGGAGCCCTTGCGCCTTTTGGTACGGGCCACTCTAGAAGATGAAAGTGGAGAGGGGCGGTACGAAATCATCGAGGCCATTGATGGAAATGAGGCCCTGGAAATGGCTCGCCGGGAGCGGCCCGAGCTCATCCTCCTAGACATCCAAATGCCTGGGTTGAGTGGCCTGGAGGTGTGCAAGATGTTAAAGGATGATCCCATCACCTCTGACCTCATGATCGTGATGCTGACCGCTAGAGGTCAGCAATCTGATCGGGAGCGAGGCTTCGCCGCCGGAGCCGATGACTACTTTGCCAAACCCTTCAGCCCATTGGAACTACTACAACTGGTGGATCGGGTTATGGGATGATGCCCCGCCCCTTTTGCGTTCGAGAGACCACAGGTTCTGATGTTCGGTGCAACCTCTTGAAACAGGTGGGAGAGAACTATAACTTTAGTTCTCATATCCGTGGGGATGCCTTCTGTGCCAATCCCAGGCACTGGAGACAATGGCCCGCAAATCGGGATAACGGGGTTGCCAGCCCAGTTGGCGTGATATCTTGGCAGAGCTGGCAATGAGAACCGCCTGGTCACCGGGCCGGCGGGGGCCTTCAATGGCTGGGATGGGGTGGCCTGTGACCTGGCGTGCCGTCTCGATCACTTCGCGCACGGAGAAGCCCCGGCCGTTGCCCAGGTTGTAGGCGCGGCTGCCTTCTTCGAGGGCCTGGAGAGCCAAGATGTGAGCCTGAGCCAGATCAATAACGTGGATGTAATCGCGCACGCAGGTGCCGTCCGGGGTGGGATAATCGGTGCCGTAGATCTCGATGTGCTCTCGTTGACCCAGGGCCACTTTAAGCACCAGGGGAATGAGGTGAGTCTCAGGGTTGTGATCCTCACCATGGTCGGGGGAAGCTCCGGCGGCATTGAAGTAACGCAGAGCGGCGTATCTCAGGCCGTGGGACTGGTCAAGCCAGTGGAGCATCCGTTCCAGGATGAATTTTGATTCTCCATAAGGGCTGCCCGGCACGATGCGCTCCTCTTCGTCAACAGGCATGCGCTCGGGCTCGGAGAAGAGATTGGCCGTGGACGACAGGATGAATCTCTTGACGCCATGTCGCAGCATCGCCTCGAAGAGGTTCAGCCCACAAGCCACGTTGTTGCGGAAATACAGCAGGGGGTTGGTCACCGACTCTGGTACCACTATGCTGGAGGCAAAGTGCATCACGGCCTCGATGTTGTGTTGCTGGAAGGTAGCTTCCAATTTGACAACGTCAGCTAGGTCACCCTTTACGAAGGTTGCTCGCGGGTCTACAGCATCCCTGTGCCCCTGGCTCAGACTATCGTATACGATAACCCTCTCGCCTGCTTTAACCAACTCCTCAACGACAATGCTGCCGATGTAGCCTGCCCCACCGGTGACCAGAATATTCATTTTCTCCCTTTATCCCTTTGTTGAAATGCGTGTATAGAGTTACAAGTGGGACATGGTCCCACAAAGTAGAGGATAGGGAATTCTAGCTCAGGGCGTGCCTCGTTTGCCCCAGAGCTTCCTCTAGCGGTTGAGCACATTTGACCAGGTAAGCAGGTATGTCACTGGCTATCAACTCAGCCAACAGGGCCAGCGAACTCTCTGCCGGACCGAAGGTGCTGGCCTCGATGAGCACAACAATGGCCCTGATACCACGACGTCGCAGGCTGCGCAAGGCGTCAGCTAGCCTCTCGTCGGTTGAGGGGGTGATGACCACGGCCGTGGTATCGCGGCTGAAATGGGAGGCCTCGACGGCTACCACATCTCCAATAGGCATCCGGCCTCTGGCTTTGATAACAGCCAGGATTTCCAGGAGTTTGGTCAGTTGACGGTCTCCACGATCAGCCTGGACCATCTCCCGGTGTTGACCGTAGGCTATCAACCCTATGGCACGGTTGAGGCCAATGAAATGCCTGGCCAGGGAAGCGGCAATGGTCACACCGTACTCCTCGGTAGTGGGATCGAGCTCTAATCTGGGCCGTTTCTCCCAGAGGAGAGCGGGCCCCTCCCTGGTGGGTACGGTCTCCCAGGCGGAGCCAACCTGAGCCTCCCGCTGCATATCGAGGAAGAGCCAGATGTCGGCTGTGGGGTCTAACTCGAACTCCTTGACGATCAACCGGCCGGTGCGGGCCGTTGAGGGCCAATGGATACGGTTGAAACTATCGCCTGGTGCGTACTCCCGCACTCCGGCCACGTTGGTGGTTACGTAATGGGTGCGGCGACGCATGGCCTCCCCGCCAGGCAACTGTCCCAGGGGTTGAGTGAAGGCGGGCAATTCAATAGTAGCAGGGTAGACGATCATGGTCGAGGTAGGTGAGAGGTAACGTTGCATTTTGAATAAGCCGAAGGGGTCACCGCTGGTCAAAGTAATGGGACCCAGGGTGAAGCGTCCCCGCCGACGACAGATGGTTTTGACCGCCCAGCCGCGCTGACGGAAAGGCCCCAGCGTGCTCACCACCTGGCTGACATAGTGGCCTGGAAGGTCGGAATGGTCGCGCACTTCTAGCCATAACTTGGGGAAGAAGCCTGTGTTGCGCACTATAAAGCGTTCCTCGGCCACCTTGCCCACCTGGGACCTCCGGCTTCTGGTCTGGCGCTCCAACTTCAACCAATGGATGCTCCCCCAGGTCCAGAGGAAGGAGAGGGCGATGGTGGCCGAAAGCACATACGTCAAATGATAGTAGAGGTCCCGGCCGGTGTTCAAAGCTGCTAACACGACCACGGCCAACAACAGGAAGACCACCCAGTTTCGTTTCACGATTGTACCTCAACTGAGCCTTTCCGTCTCCACAACCTGGCCCACAGGTCACCAGCCAGAAGCAAAGCCGCTTTATGAAAGTTCAGTTTTAGCCAGCCCAGGGGCAGCTCTAGCTCGCTCTTCTCACAGACGGTGGAAAGATTGGCCCCATCCACTTGCGGCTTGAGGGCCTGTAACAGCTTGCGACGTCGCCCTCCGTCGGTGATGCTCATGACGTCGTCAAGTTGCTCGATGAGCCGCCTGGCTTTGAGAATGCGTCGCTCTGTGATCTCAGCCTGATGGGGGTTCACCAGACCGTACCTGGCCTTGAGCCGGTTCAAGCGCAGGCCGGCTTCATAAGTGCTATCCACAATTTCGTCGCGGCTCATCCACTTTGTCTCATAATTCAGAACGTACTTCCAACTGGGCTGCATCAGGGCCTGGCGATGCTCCTCGACGGTGCGGTAAAACAGCCTGTAGCCGTAGGCTTCGGGATCCTCCCACACCCGGCTGCCAGGGTCGAGGAAGGGGGCCATGGGCGAAATGAAAGGGAAGAGCCGCTTGTCTTGGCCGGAATTGAAGCGTTGCATCAGGTGTTCGCAATAGGCAACGGTTTCCATGACCGATTGGTAGGTCTGTTGAGGCAGGCCGATCATGAAGAAGAGATCAAAGCGGCGACAGCCAGCTTCCAGGGCATACTCAATGGTCTTCTCCAACTCCTCATTGGAGTAGCGCCGCCCGAAGGCGTAACGCACCTCTTCACTGTGAGACTCTGGCGATATCTCGATGGTGAAATCGGGGACGGCTTCAGCCATCAACTCTATAAACTGGGATGAGATAGGACCGAAGAACTCGAACATGAGGGGGTGGTTGATGCTGCGCACCGCTTCCAGAAAGCGCGTGGCATAATCCAGGCCTGCCTGGCGGATGTCGCCCAGCACGAAAACCGGGCCATTGCTGAAACGCCCGATGCTCTTGATGTCCTGAGCCAGATCCTCGGGAGCACGAAAGGCTGGCTCCCTCCGTCCGAAAGCCTGTCTGAAAGTGGTGGCCGAGCCACCGCAGGTGTGGCAGTTGTGGAGGCATCCCCGGCAGGTCAGGGCCGCCGTGATGGGATACTTCAGCCAATGCTTGAAGGGGATATAGCTGGCCAGGTCCCGGTCGCGGGCTACGGCCTTGACCACGTAGCTATAATCCATCAGGACGTGGTCCAGGCTGGTGGGGGCGTAGGATAGGGGATTGACGTGTACTTCGCCCCCGGCATCGCGCCAAGTGAGATTGGGTATATCCGAGAGCGACAACGAACAAGAGAGCGGGCCTTCGGCGGTTGCGGACAGAGCCGTGCTCCCACGTATATAGTGCATCAGTTGCAGCATGGGCTCCTCAGTGGAGTCGCCGCGCACCACATAGTCCACGGCAGGGTACTCTCTCAACAGCTCCTGATGGAAATAGGAGGCGGAGAACCCGCCGAGGATGACAGGCGTCTCGGGGTGATACTTCTTGGCTAACCTGGCCACTTCGATAGCCCCGTGGGCATGGGCCATCCAGTGCAAGTCTATGCCGAAGGCCATGGGCTTCAAGGAACGGATCACCTTCTCGGGATTGAAGCCGGGTTCGTTCAACATGCGCACTGCCAGGTTGACGATGCGCACCCGGTACCCATGGCGCTCCAGGTACTCAGCTATGGTGGTGAAGCCGATAGGATACAGCTCAAAGACCGGGGTGGACGGCACTAGGTCGCTGACCGGGCCGTAGAGAATAGATTCCTTTCGGAAGTCGTATACGCTGGGGGCGTGTAGCAACACTAAATCAATCTTGGACATGAATTCTCCTAGATATTTATCCTGCTCTCACCCTGGCCCCCGGCACAGGCACTGAGTTTATGATTTCCTCAACCACGGCCTTGGGGTCTACGTTCTTGATGCGCGCCGAAGGGCTGATGATCAGGCGATGGGAAAGGGTCACCTGGGCCAGGGCTTTGATGTCATCGGGGATGACATAGTCGCGTTCTATCAGGGCCGCTTGCGCCTGACTGGTCTTGTAGAGGGCCAAGCTGCCCCGCGGGCTGGCTCCCAGGTAGACATCGGGGTGCTTGCGCGTTTCACCAACCACGGCTACGATGTACTCTTTGATCGAATCGTCAATGTAGATGCTCTTGACCGCTTCCTGAGCTTCAAGCAGTTCCTCGACGTCTATCACCTGGCCGATTTCCTTTATCGGATGGACGTACTGTTGGGAGTCCATCATGGTGATCTCATCTTCGGGGTCTGGATAGCCCAAGCTGATGCGCATCATGAAGCGGTCCAGTTGGGCCTCGGGCAGAGGGAAAGTGCCTTCGTACTCAATGGGGTTCTGAGTAGCCAGAACGAGGAAAGGCCGGGCCATAGGATAGGTCGTGCCGTCAACGGTGATCTGCCGTTCTTCCATGCTTTCCAGGAGAGCCGATTGGGTCTTGGGAGTAGCGCGGTTGATCTCGTCGGTTAGGACGATCTGGGCCATGACCGGGCCAGGACGGAACTCGAACTCCCGCGTCTTCTGGTTAAAGACCGAAACGCCCGTCACGTCACTGGGTAGCATGTCGGGCGTGAACTGGATGCGCCGGAAAGTACAACCGATGGACCTGGCTATGGATTTGGCCAGCATGGTCTTGCCTACGCCGGGCACATCCTCGATGAGCAGGTGGCCCTGGCAGAGCAGGGCCAGCAAGGTGAGCTGCACTTCCTTGTGCTTGCCGACGATGACCTTCTCCACATTGGCGATCACCTTCTCGGCAACTTCCTGAGTCTTATCCATAGTTGCGCTCCTCTTTGCTTCGTTGTATTATACCAGCTTTTTAGCACAATGGGTAGTCTGTGTATGCGCTCAGGCTGGCGTGGGGATTTGTCCCCGCTACTACTACCCTAAAGGATTGAGGAAAGTTCAATGCGATGTCAAAGTCCGCTCACAAAGCCTCAACTCCGAACTCGAATAGGAATTTCAGGGGGACGAAACATAGACTATGGAGTACTGATAACTGGCCAACTCGGTGGTCTTGGGAGCCAGGGCCGAGACCACCAAAACGGCCCGCTCCACTTCGTTGCCGAGACCCTCGACGACCAACTGCCCCCTCTGGGCCTCGTCCAACTGCATCCGGCGCACCCTGGTCTCCGCCCCCCACTCGATGAGCTGCACTAGGTAGCGCTGAGGCAGGGTGTTATCGGTGCGGATGAAACCCAGGGCTATCCAGCCGTCATCGCTCTCAGCGTCGTGGTGATAGCCCAACTCAGGGATAGAGATGTCGTCCACGCAGAAGCCGGGACTGTTGTATGCATCGTCGGTGACGTGCTCGAAACGCAGCAGAATCTGCTGGCCAGCATAGGGGGTCAGGTCAATCTCTTCGAGAACCCATTGGGGCTTTGCATCTGGGGCCTCGGATGCGTCTGCTTCCACCCCGCTCTTGCCCGTGTAGGCGTGGCCAAAGCTGTTGCCGGTGGGGTTGTAGTCGGTGGTGTACTTCCCCGGCAACACATCCCACGTCTGGCCACCGTCGGTCGAGACCTCGATGTAGGCGTAGTCATAGTCCTTCTCGATGTCGTACCACAGCCAGGCTTGCAGGGTGACCTGCTCCAGCCCCGTCAGGTCGAAGGCACGGGTCAGGGTTGTGTCACTCTCGTCTCCCCGGTTGGACCACCATTGGTAGTCTCCGCTATGGGCCTCGTTGTCCACTAGCCTGGCCACAGTCGAGCCAGTGAAGTGTACGACCACGCCGCCCTCACAGCACTGTTGCGCCAAATCGGCCTGGAGCTCAATGTAGTCAGCGCCGTACTGGTGGACAGTAGCCGCCGCTTGGGTAGGGTACTGGTTATAAGTTACGTCAATGGCTGGCCTCTCAATTGCCAGGTCTCGATAGCCGTAGCGGCCATCGCCAAGGCTGGGATCGTCCAGATAGTTGGCCATGAGCCAGTGAGCGAAAACATTCTCGAAGGTCACCTCCAGCCCCCGGTCAGCCAGGACCTCATCGAAGCCAGCGATGCCGTCAGCCTTGGAAGCCACCACCTGCCGCAACACCTCATCACCGAATCGTTCCAGGAAGTAGACCATGAAAAGATAACTGCCGCCGTAGTGGGGTCCCGCCACATGGGGGTCGTCGGCCCAGGCCGTTAACTGGGTGTCAGGCGTGCGGCTGAAGACGCGGTCGGCTGCGCCCACATTGTAGCCGTTGAGGTACGCCGCCAATTCTGAGAGGCCCTCGTTGACCCAGGTATCCTCGTTGCGGTCGGTGTGCCAGTGGATCATGTGCTGGAACTCGTGGGCCAGGATGCCGTCGTAGTAGTCGTTGCCTGGCCGTGCGTTGTCCAGGTTGATGTAGAACATCTCTCGCTCGTTGCTATAGGGGTTGACCAAATGGGAGTACTCGTCGGCGCTGGAGTAATAGCCACCTACGCCAGGCACGTTGCCGTTGAAGATGTTGATATGCGGGTCGTTATCCACGCCGGGCATCCACTCGCTGCTGAAAAAGTGACGGTTGGTAGGGTAGGTCTCGTTCTCGAAACGCTCGGCCGAGCGGATCAAGTCATCCTGATCAACTTCATAGCTATCTTCCACCCATACGTAGACGTGGGGCGTGATATGGCGTAGGGTGGCCCAGGATCGAAAATAGGTGTTGGTGGCCTGTTCGCTTATCCAGAACTCGGCCCGGTCACCGACCTCGTAGTGGGGCGGGGTCGCGTTGACCACCACAGGAATGGGCTGTGCTGGCTTTTTGAGGCGGGTAGTCAGGGCCAGCAAATCCCGCTCAGGCAAGACGGTTTCGGCCAGCCATTCCTCAGTAGAGGGCTCGACTGGGAGGACAGGTGTCCGAACGATGACAGGCGCAGGTGTCGGCGTGGGGATGGGCGTCTGGACGATAGTAGGCAGGGCGGTCAACGTAGGGGCGGGGGTCGTCGTTGGCGACGGGCTGAACGGGGGTACAACCTGCCGGTCACGGTTCAAATCCGTGATGATCAGTAGCAGACCCGCCGTGTAGACTAGGCCCAGGCAGATAAGCAATATAGCGATAATGGCTACCCTGATAGCAGTGCGCGTTTGCAACGTGCCGCCTCCAATAGTTCTTCTTTAGCAAGAAGGCGCAATGGGCAGGGCGAAGCCGAAAGTGCTGCCCCGACTGGGCTCACTCTCTACCCACACCCGGCCGCTGTGTCCTTCGACGATGGATTTGACGATGGCCAGCCCCAGACCCGTCCCTTCAATCCCGGATACCTGGGCGCTTTTCACACGATAGAATTTTTCGAACACGTGGGCCTGGTTCTCAGGAGCAATGCCGATGCCTGTGTCTCTGACCTCAACTGCCACTTCGCCTTCTGTTTCCCGGGCCGAGATAGTTACCGTACCTCCGCCGGGTGTGAACTTGATAGCGTTGTCCACAAAATTGGTCACCACCTGCCCCAGACGAATTGGATTCCCCATAACAAGGGGCAGAGCCTGCGGTAAGGCCATGTGTAGAACGATCTCCTTGGCCTTGGCCCGTTCTTCTAACCCCTTCACTGCTTCGTCAATTACCGTCACCAGTTGGCAAAGTTCCATCTGCATCTCCACCCCAGCTTCGATCTTGCCCAAATCCAAAAGGTCCTGCACCAGAGCGGCCGTCTTGACTACCATGCGAACGATATCATCAACGGCATCCCGCTGAGCACGGCTTGTCGGGCCGAGTTTGGGGATGAGCTCGGCGCTGGTCTGTATGATCTGGAGAGGGGAACCCAGGTCGTGGGAGACGGTGGAGACGAACTCGGACTTCATTTTGTCGAGCTCCTTAAGGTGAGTAATGTCCCGCATAATCGCCATCTGGCCCACACCGGCGATGGGAGTGAGCTGAGCATAAAGGGTACGCCCATCGGCCAGGGGGATCTCAGCGCTACAAGAGCCACTATCTGTCACGAAACAGGAACGCCAAAGGGCAAAGAGGTCAGCGTTCTTAATAACTGTTTCTAGTGGCCTGCCCACCCACGTTTCGGGTTCGACATCGAGGGCCTGCTCGGCCGCCGGATTCATAAGGAGCACCCGTCCCCCCTCATCGGTGACAAACATGGCGTCGCTGGCCCCTCTAATGATGGCCTCCAGCTTGGCCCGCTCCTCTCGCACGGTGTCGAAAAGGCGAGCGCTATCCACAGCTACGGCTACCTGGGAAGCCAGCGACTGGAGGAGGGCCTGGTCGCTTTGATCGAAATCGTTCAGCCGGTTACTCTGCACGTCCAGGACCCCGATGACCCTGTCCTGGATTTTGAGGGGAACGGCCAGCTCGGATCTGGTCTCAGGCAACTCGTCCACAGCGTAGTAGCGCTCGTCCTGGCTCACGTCGGGCACCAGCAATGGCTCCCCTGTCTGAGCTACCCAGCCGGTGATTCCTTCCTTCCCTATTTTGAGGCGTATTCCGGTTGCCCTTGAGTCTTTATAGTAGTACCCGACATCGGCTCTCAAAACCAGTTCTTTACCTTCCACCAGGCCTATGCTGACGTGGTAGCAATCGAGGGTCTCGCGGACGAGCCTGACTATCTCCCACAGCAGGAGGTCAATGTCCAGGATGGTGCCGATGTCGTAGGCCACCTCACTCACCAGGTGAAGCCGCTCGGCCATGTACTGGGCCTCCTGGTAGAGTTGGGCATTCTGGATAGCTGTCGCCGTCTGGTGGGCGATAGTCTGGCAGAGAGCTATTTCATCAGCAGAGAAAGGGAGGTGTCCCTCTGCACGATCCAGACTGATGACCCCAATGGCTCGCCCTTTGGCCACAATAGGCACACTCAGATGGCATGCAAGGCCCTGCCGACGCGCGTAGGACCAGAAGTCATGCAGGCGTGGGTCAGCGAAAATATCGGGGATTTCCACCGGCTTCTGGCTGGCGATGGCCTCAGCTACGTCAGGGCGTGCCTCCAGGGGCAGACGTAAACCCATGATCTCCACTGGCCGGTGGGGGTTATCTGCCACTCGTAAGATCAACTCCTGGTCTTTCTCGTCTAGGAGGAAAATAGCGCAGCGATCACTGTGCAGAGCGCGGGCTGTTTTCTCCGCAATGAGGCATAAGGCTTCGTCGAGGTCTAACGATGAAGCTGCTTGGCTGACCTCGTAGAGAACCGAGAGCTCGTGCAGGCGTCGCTGGGAATCCTCATACAACCGGGCGTTTTCAACAGCGATAGCGGCCTGATTGGCGATGGATGAGAGCAGGAAAAGGTGCTCTTCGTTGAACCTTTTGGGCACCGGGTGGCCCAGGGTCAGCACACCAACCACCCGATCCTGTCTCAGCAAGGGCACAGCGATGACTGAACGGGTTGCCCGGTGATCCTCGTCCAGAACCAGCCAGCGCTTATCTTCTCTGGTATCAAAAACGACCGTACCTTCTTTGTGCTGAACTACCCACCCGGCTAACCCCTTGTCCAGAACTTGGGCCACCATCTGTTCAGCCACCGGAGGCGACAACCCCTTTCGCGCCAGGATTTGGCGGCAGGCCCGGCCAGATTCGTCCAGAACCACAATGCTTCCTTTGCTGGCTCCTACGCTGGGAACGGCCAGGGCCAGAATGTCGCTCAACACCTGGTCCAGGTCCAAACTAGAGCTTAGCTTGCGGCTGATGTCATAAAGCAGCTTAACTTCTTCTCTCACCTTCTACCCTCGTGCAACTGCCAGCTAGCAGACTCTGCCTTAGTAACGTAAGCGTTGGGGCGAAGGGACATCGCTTTTTGGCCCTAAAACCAGGCCTGTTCTGGATTCATGTGCTAGCGCAAGGGCAAGGCGAAGCCGAAAGTGCTACCCTGGCCCGGCTGACTTTTCACCCATACCCGCCCCCCATGCCCTTCCACGATGGACTTTGCAATGGCCAGCCCCAAACCCGTCCCCTCGATACCCTTCGTTTCCTCGCTACTGACCCGATAAAACTTCCCAAAGAGATGAACCTGGTCCTCTGGAGCAATGCCCATGCCTGTGTCCTTGATCTCTACCACTACTTCGCCTTTTTCCTCTCTGGCTGAAACGGTTACCATGCCCCCTTCAGGGGTGAACTTGATAGCATTGCCCAGCAGGTTGGTCACTACCTGATCAAGACGGACTTGATTGCCTTGCACGAGCGGAAGCTCTGGGGGGAGGTCGAGTTGCAGGACAATCTCCTTAGCCCTGGCTTGTCCCTTCAGGCTTTCTACAACCTCGTTGATCACTGCTACCAGTTGGCAGGGCTTCATCTCCATCTCCACTCTGGCCTCGATCTTGCCCAGGTCCAAAAGGTTGTCTATCAGGGTGGTCATCCTGGTTGCACTCAGCCTGATGCGTTCCACGAAATCCTGCTGGGTCTCGTTCAGTTTGCCCGCTTCTGGCAGCAGAAAGGCATAGCCACTTATATTGGCCAGAGGCGAGCGCAAGTCGTGAGAGACAGTGGACACAAAGTCAGATTTCATCTTGTCTAGCTCTTTGAGGTAGGTAATATCCTGCATCACAGCGATGCGCCCTACCTCGGCCACAGGGGTCAGGCTGGCGTAGAGGGTCCGCCCATCGCTCAAAGAAATTTCCTCAGCCAGGGCCTCCTCTCCTGTCTCCAGGCGGGCGAAGAGAGCGAGGAGTCTCTCATTGCTCACCACCTCTCCTAATGGTCTGCCCACCTCTGGCACTGTCTCCACTTCAAAGGCTCTCTGGGCGGCCTGGCTCATCAACAGCACCCGATTCTGAGCATCGGTGACGATAACGGCATCGTCAGTGCCGCCAATGATAGCCTCCAGCTTGGCTCTTTCCCCTGCTATGGTGGTATGGAGGCGAGCGTTCTCGATAGCAAAAGCGGCATGGGTGCCGATGGTCATAGCCAGGTTCACCTGGTCGTCGGTAAAACGCTGGCCCTCTTCAACATGATCGAGAGCCATCAGGCCGATCACCTCGCCCTTGCTGATCAGAGGGACCATCAGCAAGCTAACGATGCCAGAGGGTTCAACCCACTTTTTTGGCATGACAGACGTCGCCGGACCGTCGAGGATCACTGGCTTACGCTCCCTGATCACCTCCTCGATGATGGGAAACTCTACTGCTTCGATAGACCTTTCTTTGAAGGCGGCCCAGAGTTCCCTGTCCGCTTCTCCAGAAGCGAACTGGGACGTGATGGACATCAATTCTTTCCTGTCCTGGCTCAGGAGCAAGATGCTACAGCGGTTGGCGTGACAGGCTTGGGCTGTTGAGTAGGCCACCAGCTTCAGCACTTCTGTCAGGTCCAGGGTGGAACTGAGGGCCTGGGCTATGGCCAGGAGAGTTGAGGACTCTTGGACGCGGCGGCGTTCGGCGAAATAGAGACGGGCCCTTTCTATGGCAATGGCCGCCTGAGCAGCTACTGAGGACAGGATTCTCAAATCGTCGTCATTGAAAGCGTTAACCTCGGATCTTTGCACGTCCAGCACGCCGATAGCCCTGTCACCGGCAATCATCGGCACCGCTATCTCTGACTTGGTTCCCAGCACTCCTTCGACGTATCTGAAATCTCGGCTCACGTCAGGCACATTGAGGGCCGTCTTGTGGGCCACCACCCAGCCAATGATACCCTCCTGGCCTATCTTTGGCCTCACCTGTTTGACAGTCTCCTGAAGGTGGCCGCGCGCTGCCTTGACTTCAAGCTCTCCAGCCTCCTCGTCAACCAGCAACATGGCGCAATCCAAGTAGCCGAAAGACTTTTGCAATATATCCAGCACCTTCTCTAATACCTGGTCGAGATTGAGAGTGCGCATTAGTTGGTTGCTCACCTTATAGAGGGCCGTTGCCTCTCTCATCTTCTCGGTGACTTTCTCGTACAGTCGGGCGTTCTCGACAGCGATGGCTGCCTGGTTGGCGATGGATAAGAGCAAGTCGAGGTGTTCCTCACCGAACCTGTTAGGCTCCGGGTGGACGAGGGTCAGCACACCGACTACCCGCTCTTGCCTCAGCAAAGGCACGGAGATGGCTGAGCGGGTTGCCAGGTGGCCGTCGGTCATAACCAGCCAGCGTTCATCGTCTCTGGTATCGAAAACGATAGATCCCTCTTTATGTTGAACCACCCACCCAGCCAGCCCCGTGTCTAGGACTTGGGCTACTACCTGTTCGGTCACCGGGGTTGCCAATTCTTCCCTGATCAGAGTATGGCGGTGGGCCTGCCCGGATTCGTCCAGAACGATGATGCTGCCACTGGTGGCTCCCACGCTGGGGATAGCCAAGGCCAGAATATCACTTAGCACTTTGTCCAGGTCCAGGGTGGAGCCCAGTTTGCGGCTGATGTCATAAAGCAACTCAAGTCTTTCCATTGCTTCATCTCCTGAACAGGGTGACCATCCCGGAAGGGTGGAGAACGTTGTCTGATCACCTGGGGGTATGGGAGCTTTGTCCTGAGACTTCAGAGTGAGCGTCCGGCTCCCATCCGTAACATGGGGACATCCCCGTCTCTATCCATAATCATATTATATCACAATTCTCAGAAAATTTCCCTTTGAGCGGCGACAACTGCTGTTTCTTTTCCAGCCACCTGTCAAACGGCTTCTATGGCCGTTTCCACTGCCCGCACCAGCTCTCCACTGGCAATTAGCGCCCGGACGGCCCCAATGTGGGGATACATGATGGCGTCGTGTTCCAGGAAAGGCACGTGCTGACGGATCAGTTCATAAGCCGGGGCGGTGCCCCGGCCCAGGCGGACCTCAGGACCCAGGGCCTCCCGCCGGAAATCAATGCCCTGGGCAGCGGCGAAAAGCTCGATGGCCAGGATTCCCTCCACGTTGTCGGCTATCTGCTGGGCCTGGCGGGCGGCGGTGCAGCCCATACTGACGTGGTCCTCGGTGTTGGCTGAGGTAGGGATGCTATCCACGCTGGCCGGGTGGGCCAGTACTTTGTTCTCCGAAGCCAGGGCCGCGGCCGTGTACTGTGTCAGCATGAAACCTGAGTTGAGGCCGCCGTGCTTGATGAGGAAAGCAGGCAGAGTCTCGCGGTTAGAGGCTTCGTCGGTCAAGCGGGTGAGGCGGCGCTCGGAAATGTTGCCCAACTCGGTGAGAGCCATGCCCAGGTAGTCCATGGCGATGGCCACAATTTCACCGTGAAAATTGCCGCCGGAAAGGGAGATTGGCATGCCGTCTTCCTCAAAGAAGATGAGCGGGTTGTCAGTGGCCGAGTTCAGTTCGATTTCGAGGACCCAGCGGGCATAGAGGATAGCGTCGCGTACTGCACCGTGCACCTGGGGGATGCAACGCAGGGTGTAGGCATCCTGCACGTTGAGGGGATCGTAGGGGCGCAGGAAAGTGCTGCCCTCGATGAGGCGGCGGAGGTAGGCGGCGCAGTCTACCTGACGAGGGTGGGGGCGGACGGCGTGGATGCGCTCGTCGAAAGCCAACGGGGTGCCGTGCAAGGCCTCCAAGCTCAGGCAGCCAGCGATGTCAGCTACCTTGCTCAGGTTCTCCGCCTGGTAGGTGGCCAGGGCTCCTACGGCGCACATAACCGCCGTGCCGTTGGTCACGGCCAGCCCCTCCTTGGCCGCCAGTTCGATGGAGGGCATGCCCGCCTGTTTCATGGCCTCACCACCGGGCAACCGCTCCCCCCGGTAGATGGCCTCCCCCTCGCCCAGGAGCACCAGGGACATATGGGCCAGGGGCGCCAGGTCACCGCTGGCTCCCAGAGAGCCCTGGCTGGGGACGACGGGGTGTACCCCCCGGTTGATAAGCTCCAACAGGGTCTCCAGCAGCTCCAGGCGCACCCCCGAGAAGCCTTTGGCCAGGGTGTTGGCGCGGATCAGCATCAGAGCGCGGGTAGTGGCCTGGTCGAAGGGCTCGCCCACCCCTACGGCGTGGCTCATGATGACGTTGCGCTGCAATTGCGTCACTTGGTCGGGGGGGATGATCCTATCCTTGAAGGCCCCGAAGCCAGTAGTGATGCCGTAGATAATCTCCCCACGGGCCACAAACTCTTCCACGGCCTGGCGGCTTTGGTTGACTTTCTCACGCGCTTCCGGCGAGAGCGCTACGATCAACGTTTCGGGCTGCGACCAGGCCCGGGCCACCGCCACCACATCTTCGAGAGTCAGATGATCGCCGTCAATGGTCAGGGTTCCTGCCATACCACCTCCTCCCGCTATTCGTTCGTTCATTCTCACTTCTTTGACCAACTCCCATCTCTCCTCCGCTCTGACAACAAGGACTAGGCGTCTTCATAAGCCAAATCTTTGACGAATGAGTCAAGATTTTGCTGTCATGCTGAGCCCTTCGACTACGCTCAGGATAAACTCTGCGAAGCATCCCGTTCTTGGTTTGTAGGACGAGATTCTTCGCTCGCTCCGCTCGCTCAGAATGACACGATTTGGCTTGTCGGCTTGAGGCGAAGCTTCGCTAGATGTTTTCATAGAACTCCTTTGGTCTGAGCTCCTGGAAGTCTCCCTGTTCAGAAAGACGCTTTCGCACATCCACGCAGAGGTGACATTTGCCAGCGTAACCCTCCAGCAATTCCTGGTAGCCGTACTCCTCTTTGCCCATCTCAAAGAGCCCAAAAGGGCCCGTCCTGACGAGGATGTCAATCAGCGGTGGGAAGCGACGCGCCCTGAAATCGTCGAGGATTCGCGGCAGATTGTGCCAGTCGCCGATGGTCAGTCCACCGCAGAACCAGGAGATATAGTTCCCATAAAGGTCAAAGTGCGAATGGTGAGCATACAGGATTTCCATGAAGCAATTCTCACCCTTGAAGGCCGAGGCGGGACGCTTCTGGGTCAGGTGTCCCAGGCGATATCCAGACCGCCCCGCCGGGATGATGCTGTAACCATCCCAAAGTATTCTGCCTGCCCTTTCCAGTCCGAACTTTTCCACGTACCGTTCCAGGGGAGTGGGCTTCTCGACACCGAAAATCTGAATCTGCTCTATACAGTGGGGCAGATAGACGATGACATTCTGCTGGCCAAAGATTTCCAGCGCCTTGGTGATGGCCAGCAGGGATCGTGCAGGGGGGATCTTCTCGGCGTGGAAGGGGGAGCAGCTTATCAGTATGGCATTGAGCCCCGCTTCTCTCAGGGTGACAAACTTTTCGATGACTTCGCTTTCTTTCAGACACCAACCAGCGTTGGTTTCGACGTAATGGGGGATGCCCAGTTGGGCAGCAAGTTTGACGCCTTCCAGTAGAAGGGGAAAGTTGAGAAAGGGTTCTCCTCCTGTGAGATGAATCTGGAACCGATGACCCCAGGCCCCGGTTGCCTGGAGTGCCTCTTCCAGGGTTTCAGGGGACATCCAGTCCTGCCATGCCGGTCCGCAGTTGTACAGACAGTGCTTACAGGCATTTTGACACCTGTAGCTCAGGATGATTCCCAGGTCGGTTGGGCAAAGTGGATTCCTGTGCATGATTCCGTCCCTTGACCACTGTTGTGGTGCAGGTGCGAGTTAAAGGGCACGCCTTTGGCACAATGCAAGGGGCGGAGTACGGGACTCCGCCCCCAGACGGACAATGGCTCGATGGCGATAGACGTGACCCAGTAAGGACCGGCCAGGATGGCTGGTACTTTGGTTCAGAAGTCTTCTATGAACGGGTCCTTCAAAGAAGAGCCTGCGCTATGGTCCCAGATTCACGAAACCCAGTGCTAGCCTTTGGCCGGCAGATAGCGGGCCAGCTTGCCAGCCAGGTTTGAGAGCGGCAGGCTTTGCAGCCAGATTTTGCCCGGTCCGGTCAGGGTGGCCAGGAACAGCCCCTCACCGCCAAAGAAGATATTCGTCACACCTTTCACCATGCTGATGTCATATTTGACGGTGGGCTCGTACAGGGCGATGTGGCCAGGGTCTACCTTCATCACCTGGCCGGGTTGCAAGTCGTATTCTCGCACCTCGCCGGCCACTTCCAGGAAGACCGTGCCCGGCCCGGTGATCTTCTGCAAGACAAAGCCCTCGCCGCCGAAGAGGCCCGTGCCCAGCTTCTTGCGGAAGTGCATCTCCAACCGGACCGAGTCCTCGGCGCACATGAAAGAGTCCCTCTGGCAGATGAGGCTCTGACCGGCCTCCAGGGTGAATGGCAAGACCTTGCCCGGAGCCTCGGGGGTGAAAGTGACCAGGCCTGATGGCCCCCGGCAGGTGTAGGTGGTCATGAACAGAGACTCCCCGGCCAGCTTGCGGCCCAGGCCCTTCAACAGCCCGCCTCGGGTGCTGGTGCTCATCTCAATGTCCCCTGACATCCAGGCCATGCCGCCCGATTCGGTGTAAATCGCTTCACCGTTGGCGAGCTTGACATCTAGCGTTTGCATGGTCGTGCCATGGATCTCGTATTCCATTGTCCTGCTCCGTTTTCAAACAATCTCTGATTTGGAAAGTGCGCCCGGAGAGACTCGAACTCTCAACCTTCGGTTTCGTAGACCGCTCCTCTATCCCATTGAGGTACAGGCGCACACCATCAGCTATCAAGTTGGCACCCCTGACACGACTTGAACGTGCGACCTTTGCCAGGCGATGCGCTTTAGCACACTTGTAAGGTCAGAGCACAATATAGAATACCACACAATGAGGTTGTTTGCAAATTGCGAAATATGAAACAGCCTTCACCTTCACCCCGTCGTTGCTTGCCCCGCCCAGACTTTATTCTGCTAACGTGGTCTGGTAGGCGATGGAGCCCCATTGCATTCCCACCCACTCCCCTCATATTCTCAACTCCCTTGGCTAAAGTCTTCGATCAGGCGTGCTGCTGCAGATGCACCCCCACAAGTTTGCATCTTCTCGCTGACTCGCCTGGCATTTATGGTGAAGGTTGGACAGCGCACGTCTATTCCCGGCTTTCAGCAGGCCGCGGCAGGCGTGTTTTACGATCCAAGCCGTGATAACTTGGGAAGCTGTATATGTCATGCGAACTGATCAACCGGACCGTATCACCATGATCACGAACGAGTTCTCGCAGCCGAGGAACATGAGGTCCGATCACGCCACGGGCAAACCAGGTCGGCAGTACATTCGCTGTGTGATGCGAGCCTGTCAGTTGATGTGGATCCGTTTCGCGATGAAGTGGAGACGCGGCATCTCCGCATTGGAATAACCATCCTTCTGCGGTTTCCAGTGCAACTCCGCAATGACCGGGCGTGTGTCCCGTAAGTGGAACAAGAAGAACCCTCGGCGAAAGACCGTCCACGATCGGTATGCAATCGAACCCAAACCATTCTTCGCCTCCCAGGTCGTGGATGACCCATTTCGGCCCGTGTGCCCAATGAGCCGACTCATAGAAACGGCCCATGAAACCGCGAGGATCCATAGCTGCCCTGTATTCCGGCCTGAAGACGTGAACTTCTGCATCGGGAAAGTCTGGCAGACCACCAGCATGATCCAGGTGCAGATGGGTCAGCACAATGTGCTCTACGTCCTCGATTGCGAATCCCAGTTTAATGATTTGGCGAGCAGCCGTTTCCTCGACGTCACACGGGACTCCTAACAGGAACGTAAATGCGCGCATCAGTAGCGTCGGATCGGAGTAATCCTCAAGACCAAAACCCGAATCCACCAACACAAGGCCGTCATTCGTTTCGACCAGCAGGCAATAGACGATCGCTTGCGTACGAGGAAAGTAGGGAGACATTGAACCGCAATTCAGGTGATATACATGCATTGCTTTATTGAACCTTCGGCCGCCTTGTATAGATGCTCGGTGTGCCGCAACACCCAACAACGCGCCGGTGCACACACCCTCGCTGCCGTGGATGGCGGCGCTCTCCAATTATAGCCCAAAGGTGGCGTCTGCACAAACAATGGAACTGCCGCCAAAACCCTTCGCTATTCAAGCTCGCGATCACGCGAGCTTAGGTACACACTCCCCACTTCGTGACGCCCCGCCTCGGCGGAAGTTGAGACGCTTCTGGGAAACGTGACGCAAAATCAATACGCAAAGGAGGTGACTCAACCAACCAAATAGGGCGACAGGCCACTTCCGGGTAAGCAGTCAAGGTAACAGCCAGCAGGCCTACGAAGTCTTCTACGACCCGGCCGAGGAGTGGCGCTGCACTTACAAGGATTTCACCTTCTGGGGTAACAAGGGCATGACCTGCAAACACATCGAGGCCGCTCGCCACCGACCCCCGCGACTCGTCGCTCCAACCCGGATAAAAAAGGCGATAATTCTACTCTCCTATTATGATAACAGAACTCACACCATTTGCCAAGCCTCCTGTGAAAATTGGTGGTATAATAGAGATATGGATACTCAAATTACCCTGGCCCGATACATTGGAAAGCAACTAAGAGCGGCCAGAGAGGACAAGCAACTCAGCCAGGAAGACATAGCCGATGCCCTGGGCATCACTCGGGGAGCCGTTGGCCACATTGAACGTGGAAAGACCCTTCTGAGTCTAGAGCATCTTGTCAAACTACCACGCATCCTGAACAAACCTCTTACCTACTTCCTTCCCAATTCGGTGGTGAGTGAAGCGGAGAGACAGAACCCGATGCTCGATCCATTGTTGCAAGAGGTGGTGGAAGCGTGGCCCAAGCTGGACCAGGTGGGCCGTGAATCTGTGAGGAACATGGCCCAATTAATGCGCGAGCGCGCCGAGGCTCAGCGGTTGTTGGCTGAGGAAAAAGCCGAGTCTGAGGAAGAGTAGCGTCAGTGCTTTTCTCCTCGCCCCTCATCCGGCTCGCTCAAACCTAACAGCCCAGCCAGGGCACCAACGAGGCGGTTGATTGCGCGGAGAAGGAAATCAATCCACCACAAGGGTTGCGATTGGTCATCCTTGATGAGATGGAGAGGGACCAGGGGGGGTGAGTGTTTGAGATCGCGCTTGCGTTTGGCCGGTTTGGGCATATTGGCCAAGTACCCCCTTCCCTGCTGCGACCCTATGATAGCACAAATGTTCTATTAGCGCAATAGGGGAGCCGGGGCACAACTAGGTCATAACCAAATCGTAACCAAACCTCTACCAGGAGGGACTTCCTGGTCCTGGCTGCGGACATGGCAAGCGGGGCCAATTGACGGGGCTGCTGATGGGGCGTCGAGGGGAGCACCTGATGGGGCCACAAGACCCGCCAGGAAGCGCCATACAGTACGGATAATACCTTGTATCACTACAATCCCAGACGCCATCCTCTGACCCTACCAGCGGACGCAGCTTTCACCGAAGAAATCGGTGGCGCGCTTACAGTATCCCTTTCTATGTAGACAGACGGAGGATATGATGAACGCAAACCGGATGGCTGAAGCAGAGAAGGTCTTTCAGGTCTTGACAAGAGGTCGGGGTGTTGAGAAAGAAGCCGCTCAGAACCGCCTCACAGGGCAAGACCCCACCATAGACCGAGAGTACCTCAGGCGTCTGATCTTAGAGGCACTCAATGAGCAGTTCGATGTATCGAAAGCGAGCAGCGATCCAGGAAGTAAGGCCTGGGTGAGATGTTGGCTCCTTAGTACTTTGGGTCGGATTGCCGATGATGATCCGTCCGCAGCCGACTACGTGCGTCGCCACACCGCCATCTCAAACGAGCCCAATGGATGGGCTCGATATTGGGCTTTGGAGAGCCTTGCGGTCACCAAGGCACCCAACCTTGAAGCACTCGCCAAGGGAATCGTTTCGAATGACGATGACCCGCTGGTCAAGAAACTGGCCACCGCGATCATAGCTTCCACGGGAGATTCAGCCGCGCTGAAAGAAATTCAGGAAGGGGTCAATCAAAGAGACTGGGCATCTCTCAGAGCCCTGCGAGTGGTTCCGCTCGAGGAAGCTGTGAGCGGTATATGCGAGATCGTGGCCTCGCCTGAGTTTTCAAATGCCACGTACGACTCGATAGTAGCGCTTGGAGCAGTGCCGGCTGATTGGTCAAACGCAGAGAAGGCAGTTACAGCGCTGATCACCTGCATTAAGGAGTGCAGGAGGCACCCATGGTGGGATGCGATGCGAAGGAAGGCCTTGAGTGCGCTCCACAACCTTGGATCCCAAGAAGCGGTGCCAGTTCTTGTGGAGGAGCTATCCGACAGCAACCCCTCCATCGTGTATGAGGCGGCACAAGCCTTGGAAGGAGCTCTTGGAGTCCGGATTGCGACAGCAAGAATTGTCGAGGCTGCCAGTCAGACAGGTGAAGAGGCCGTCCAGCAATACGCTAACGCGCTCCGATGGATGGACCGGGATGAAGTCGTTGAAGAGCTTGAGTCCCTAATGTTGTCTGGTTCGGTAGATCAACAGGAACCCGCACGTGCGCTCTTGAGTGAAGTTGGTGGGCGTGCGGCGTTTGAAAAGCTACGCGCGCGTGCGAACGCAATGAAACAACACCTTGAGGTCCTCAAAGCGACCGAAGAAGATATCCGGGATTTGTTTGATTCCTCCATCAACGAAGCCCAATCCGGCTATAAGCTTGCTACCGGGATGGACATCACCGTGTTTATCCTCGGCGTCGGTTTCGTGATCCTAAGTGGGTTCTTGGTGCTCCAAGGGAGGGAATCCCTCGCTGCCTTGACTGGTGTTGGTGGCGCACTAGGAATCCTCTACAACCTATTTCTAGCCAGTCCAAGACGCCGCGTGCAAGAAGCGGTAGAGCACCTTATGTCGCTAAAGGTCATTTTCTTGGGTTATTTGCGCCAGTTACACCAAGCCGATCAGGCATACATACGCCGATTCCTCGAGGATCCCCCGCTAACTCCAGACGTTGTGAGACAGTATTCTGACTTGGTTGCGACGACGATGCGAGACGCTGTTTTGCAGGTTCGGCACGACTCAACAAGGTCTCCGAAGAACCTACCGGGCGCGTCTGGGAGGGCTGTTTTGCCTGACAGCGGTCAGCCTTCCTCGAACCTGAAGGTCACTCAGATCCGGCGTGAACCCCCGTCAACTTCGGCTTCTTGACTCGAAACAGAGGTTGTGTCTCCGACCCCCTGCCTTCCTCATCGCTGAGGGAGCCGTGCGGCATAGCAAGCGCACGAACGTGGACGCAGGGCGGACGTCTAATCGCTGCTTACACTAAAGTTCAAGCGAGTTTGGGGCACGCAGCGGGCTAACAAGGCGCTTAACCGGACGGCCCATCCTTGGCTTTTTATCGGCGGGGAGTGGGCGTTGGTGCTGTTGTGGCATGTGAAGTGGTGTGTGTTTTGGGCATTGTGCGCTGTCGGTGGGGTGTCTGTACTCCAACTTTCTTCTAGTGAGGTTGTCATTGAGCCGCCGGTTAGCTTGGGCCGGTGCCTACCTGCCAATCTTGCTTCAGGCTGTTCCCCGCAAGTTCAGTTGTTCAACAAGGTGAGACGATGGAGAAGAAACCATGACAGCCGAGAACGCTGAATCCAAGATGACCTACCTCGACCTGCAGGCCTACGCCGGCGTCACCAAACACATGGGCGGCTTTGAAGCGACGAACGAGCTCCTATCGCTGTGCCACATAAAGACCGCTCAAGAGGTTCTCGATGTAGGCTGTGGGATCGGCGTCGGACCTGCCTACATCGCCAAGACGTACGGCTGCCGTGTGGTGGGGGTGGATATCTCAGAGAAGATGATCGAGTGGTCCCGACAGCGCGCCAAGCAGGAGGGGGTCGAGGACCGCGTCGAATTGCGGACCGCCGACGTGCTGGATTTGCCTTTCGAAGCGGACCGATTCGACGTCGTCCTCTGCGAATCGGTGCTGGCCTTCATCGAGGACAAGCCGCGGGCGATCCGCGAGTGCGCCCGCGTTGCAAAGCCCGGCGGCTACGTTGGACTGAATGAGACCTTCTGGATCGAGGAACCGCCTCCCGAAAGAGCGGAGCAGGCACTGGAGTGGGGTACGAACATCCTGACCGCCGAGGCCTGGCAAGCCCTGTGGGAGGAATCGGGGTTGCAGGATCGCCAGGTGAGAACCTACCAGATAGACGCCCGTACCGAGGTAAAGAGCCGCATCCGGTGGATCGGTTGGTCGTGGATTCTGAAAGCCTGGTATCGAGTCTTGTCC
>JBGVTF010000201.1:0-21100 GCA_041862415.1 Anaerolineae bacterium
TGGAGTGAACTTGTTGATCGCTCGTGGCGCAACGAAATCCCACATTGGAGTACCGGGCGTCCGGGAGGTACCAACTGCGGTAGGCGCAGCGAACGTTGACCGGCTCCTCGTTCCACGAGCCACCGCGCATCACCTGGGCTGTCCCTCTATTAGGCCCCTGGGGATTACGATCAGGAGCGGCTTGATAGTAATCCTCTTGATAGCGATCAGCCACCCACTCCCACACGTTTCCTGCCATGCCTAGCGCCCCATAAGGGCTGGCCCCTTTCGACTTGCTGCCCACCGGCACTGCTTGACCACCACATTCACTGTATTGAGCGTGGTCACAATCTATCCCCTCACCCCAGGGGTACGTCCGCCCATCCGTCCCCCGCGCCGCTTTCTCCCACTCGGCCTCGGTAGGCAGCCGCTTGCCTGCCCACTCACAATAGGCCTTAGCCCACTGCCAACGCACGTAAGCTACCGGGTGCTGGCCATAGTCGGCGTTGTCATAGTAGGTGGTATTAAAAGGCCGAACACACGCCCCCGCCTCCACACACTTCCGGTATTGAGCGTTGGTCACCTCATACTTGTCCATGTAGAAAGCGTCCAGATAGACGGTGTGCGCCGGTTGCTCGTCACTGCTCCCTCGGTCGCTGCCCATAGTGAACTCACCGGCCGGGACGCCGACCATCTCTGCTCCATCTATAGGACTCACCCACACCTGGCCCGCCTTGACGACGGCTGGCGGTGGAACAAGCGTAGGTGTGGCACTTGGTGATGTTGGCATCGGCTTGCCTCTTTGGACGGCTACGAGAATCGCTCCCCCAACGACCAGGACAACCCCCAGAACGATCATCCCCCAGCCCCAAGTGGGCAAGCCGCCCCGAATGGCAGGTTGGGTTTCCTCATGTTCAAGGCCGATCTTACCATCATCTCGATTTTTCCCCATGGTGTTTCCTCCAATTGATTAACTGCTCAGCCTTGCGAAGGTTCGGATGCAACCTTCGCAAGGCTTGGTTGAGCAACACGGATGATTATAGCATATCTGCCTTCAGTTTTCAATAACTCTGGAAGAGCTGAAAGAAGCAGCCTCTATATGACTGCCCTCCGCGAAGTATGAGCAAGTTATACAATTCTGAACGGTGATGGTATAATATGCCCATGCCCGAGCTACCCGAAGTCGAAACCATCGTCAACGGCCTGCGCGGGCCGCTCATCGGCCGCACCTTTACCGGGATCTGCGTAAGGTGGGAGAACATTGTCGCCAGACCCGCCGTGCCCGAGTTCCAACGGCGCATCAGAGGCCAGCGAATTCTCGGTGTCAGGCGGCGAGGCAAATATCTCATTTTCGACCTGTCCGGGGGCGACAGCCTCCTCATTCACCTCAAGATGACCGGGCAACTGACGGTCAGGCCAGGCGACGCTCCGGCCAACAAACACGGCCACACCGTCTTTGACCTGGACGACGGGCGACAGTTGCGCTTTCTCGATACGCGCAAATTCGGACGGGTCCACCTGGTCGCCGACGAGAAGGAGGTGGTGGGGAGTCTGGGGCCGGAACCCCTGGCCGACGACTTTACTCTCTCCCAGTTTTCGGCCCTCATAGGGAAGCGCAAAGGAGCCCTCAAACCGTTGCTGCTCAACCAGCAATTCATCGCCGGCATCGGCAACATCTACGCCGACGAAGCTCTCTTCGAGGCGGGCATCCACCCCCAGCGTAGAGCGGACACACTGACAGGTAACGAGATCGAGCGGCTCTATCAAGCCATCCGTCAGGTGCTGCGCCAGGCTCTGGCCGACGAGGGCACGACCTTTGACGGGGCCTATCGCAAAGTGGATGGCGGGGAAGGAGGGCACCAGGAGAACCTGCGGGTCTTCCAGCGAAAGGAGCAGCCCTGCCCTCGTTGCGGGAGCGCCATCGAGCGCATCGTGGTGGGAGGGCGGGGGACGTACTTCTGTCCTTGTTGCCAGAAATGAATACGAGCGCATATCACGTTAGGGGCAAGTAGTGACGACTTTAGTCGTTCCGAAAGCAACTGAAATCGCCACTACGTCCTCAGTAAGTGGCTAGACTTTGGAGGTCTCTTCTGGTATAATGTTGAGGGGAGGGGAGAGGGGGAAATGAGGGACGAAGCACCCGTTGTGCCCTTGTGTAGTTCGTTGGAGGCTTTTGAGGTCTTTAGCCGGTACGTGGAGAAGGGGCTGAGCGATTTCGCTGGACAACCCATCGAGATTGACTATGGCAACTATACTCACATCATGGAGGATGAAGAACGGCTTGAGCGTGCTCCCTGGGTAGGCCCTACCGTTGGTCAACCGGATGAGGTTTGGCTTTTGCCAGTCGGTAGTGTGGAAAAGCAGTGGCGAGGGGTCAGGCGGCGGACCTATTTGAAGCGGTTTCGGCCATCGCCAGATAGTCCAGAGGAGCTCTTCGCCGTCGGATTGGAACAAACGGCCTCGGGCAAGCTTCGATTGAGGACGTGTTTTAAGGTGAGGTACCCGGCCAGGTACGTAGAAAACTTGCGTCAGCGAGGAGGTGAGAGAATATGGCCCTCAGACTGAGTTTACGATCAGATTACTATCGAGAGCAGGATATTCTATATTTACGTCCCTACCCCCTGCCTTCTTATGGCGTTCACGAACCGGCACTTGACTTTCTTGTGTATATCACTGACACCGAGAGTGAGGAAGTTGTAGGCTTTGAAATTTTGGATTTCAGCTCGCTTTTCCCCCGACTGGACGATGCAGAACTGGCACCCTACCTGAAGGTGCGCTTTGATTTGCCCGAAGCTGGCCTGCGCGATGTAAGCCTGCGCGAGGTCCTGATCTGGGCTGCCGGCCGATATCTGGTAAGTGAGAGGGTAGCGAGCTATGCTTGAAAGATAAAGGAGGCAGAAGCCAATAGAACTCACAACGGTCCAAATCGAAAAACCTGACGAGATCAACTTTATCCTGGGGCAAAGCCATTTTATCAAGACGGTGGAAGATGTCTACGAAGCCCTCATCCAAACAGTGCCCGGCATCAAGTTTGGGCTGGCTTTTTGTGAATCCTCGGGAAAGTGTCTGGTCCGTTGGGTCGGCACCGACGACGAAATGATCGAATTGGCCAAGAAGAACGCCCTGGCTCTTTCTGCTGGACACTGCTTCATCATCTTCCTGAGCCAGGGATATTTCCCTATCAACGTGCTGAACACGATCAAGAACGTGCCGGAGGTCTGCCGCGTCTTCTGTGCCACCGCCAACTGCGTGGAAGTCGTCATCGCCGAGACAGAGCAGGGGCGGGGTATCCTGGGGGTGATTGATGGCTTCAAGAGCAAAGGGATCGAGGGAGACGAAGACATCGCCTGGCGCAAGGACTTCTTACGGCAAATTGGCTACAAATTCTAGCATAGGGCGCAGATTGAAGCCGGTTATCGCCAGGTGGGGCCCTGTCTCCTGGGCCATGGCAAGGTTCGTTGTTATAGCCAGCGCTGTGGTGGTTTCCGCCTGCGGTGGTGCAGAGCCGACGCCCCCGGCTAAGGCGACGCGAGGGGTAGTAGGAGGGCAACGCCTGCCTACCTCCCTGCCGACGAGGGTCGTCACAGCAACCCTTACTGCTACCGCCTCGCCTACTCGGCGCGACACTGCCACGCCTGCCGCTACGCCGCTGGCAACCCCAACGGTGACGCCTTCCCCTACGCTCTCTTCGCCCTCCCCGACGCCCCTGGCGACGTCCACAACAACAAACACGCCGACGCCCCTGCCGACGCCAACGCCAGCCCCCACGCCCACGCCCACACCGACCCCGCCTCTGAGTATCTATGACATCGTCAGCGTGAGCTACGAGCCTGATTGCAATGTAACCGAGGTGCGAGGCAACGTCTTCAACTCCGACTGGTCGCCAGCCTCAGGCGTGTATTTCAAGGTCTGGAACGACTGGGGTTGGTCGGCCATCTCCAATCCATCGGCCGATGGCCTGTGGGACATCTACCTGTACGACAAGCCACGGGACATGACCTGGCACGTGCAGACGGTGGAAGGCGACCAGCCGGTGTCACCCGCTGTGATCGTGCACACCGATCTGGATTGTGAGAAGGGCATCCAGCGCGCCCGCATCAACTGGAAAAAGACCAGGCCCCCTCTGCCGCTGTATCCATACCAGGTGGTTGGCATAGATAGCCGTCGCACGTGCGGAGTCACCGCTCTGTCAGGGACCCTGTTGACTGCCGATTGGTCGCCGGTCAGCGGCGGCAAAGTCGTCGTGTGGAACGACTATGGCTGGTCGCACACCTCCGAACCCTCGGTGTCTGGATACTGGGAGGTCTTCCTGTCCGACACGCCCAAGAAGGGGACCTGGTACGCCCAAGTGGTGGAGGACGGTCAGGCTGTCTCGTCTGTGGTCAAAGTAGTCACCGACGAGGATTGCCAGCGAGGCCCACAGCGCATCCAGATAGACTGGCAGCGCCTCCCGACTGTTCCCGATAGCACCACATATCCTTACGAAGTCACCGACGTCAGCAGCGAGAAGGACTGCACCAGGACGGAGGTGTGGGGCGTGGTGGTTGGCGAGAATTGGGAACCGGTGTCGGGAGCCCAGGTGCGGATCTGGAACGACTATGACTGGTCGCTCACCTCCGAGCCTTCGGTCATCAGCCGGTGGAACATCTACCTGTACGATAAGCCACGAGAGATGGTGTGGTACGTTCAGTTGCTGGAGAGGGGGCGACCGGCCTCACCTGTGGTCCAGGTGGTGACCTCAGGCGACTGCACGGTTGGTCCTCAGCGCGTGGAGATCAATTGGAAGCGCAAGCCCCGTGGGCCGATGCCGCCCGAGGGTTCACGATGAAAGCTCAGGTTATTCTCAATCCCAACGCCGGTCAGCGGGACCGGCGTCACGAATTGCAGGCAGCCATGGCTTACCTGGAAGACCACGGCTGGCAACTGACCCTCAGGGAGACTCAGGGCCCTGGAGAGGCCACAACTTATGCCCGCCAGGCTGCGGCCGAAGGCTACGATGTCGTCATAGCCGCCGGCGGGGATGGCACAGTCAGCGAAGTAGCTAACGGCCTGGCAGGGAGCGAAGCGGCCCTGGGGATATTTCCCATCGGCACGACCAACGTCTGGGCTTTGCAGATGGGCATCCCTCCCCTCTGGCCGCTACGCCAGCATTCTTTGCTCGAGGCAGCGAAAGTGTTGGCAGAGGGACACATCCGCCGCGTTGATCTGGGTCAGGTCAATGGCCGCTATTTCCTCCTTTGGGCTGGCGTCGGACTGGACGCCAAAATAACGGAGGAAGTGGAGCCAGAGGCAAAGAAGCGCCTGGGAGCTCTGGCCTTCGTCATTGCCAGCATCTTGGTGGCCAAAGAGTTTGCCGGAACCAAGGTGCAAATGACCATTGACGGATGTGAAGTCAACCGCCGCGCTATCCTGATAGTAGCCAGCAACGCTCAACTCTACGCCGGGATAGTGCGCCTGGCCGCTCAGGCCCGTCTTGACGATGGGTTGTTGGACGTCCTCATTTTCAAAGGACAGGGTTTCCCCGCTATGCTGCGGCACCTCTTCAGCGTCCTGACCAGCCGCCATCTACGGGATCCACAAGTGGAGTATTACCAGGCTCGGCGGGTGAAGATCAGTTCGACCAAGCCCCTTTCGGTCCACGCCGACGACGAGCCCTTCACAATTACACCGGTGGAGATCGGCGTCGTGCCCCAAGCTCTGCGGGTCGTGGTGCCTCAGGCTTTGCCCCCAGGGCTATTCACTGCTTCATAACCAGACCAAACCCCTTCGAAAGGAGTACGGATGTCAAACTATGCCAGGTATCTCAACTTTAACCTCTTCCTGGTCTTTGTCCCCATCGCCATCGCGGGTGAGTTTCTGCTGCATTGGCCGCCCCTGTTGATCTTTGCTGTCTCAGCCCTGGCTGTAATGCCCCTGGCCAGCCTCATCGGTCAGGCCACCGAGGAACTGGCAGCTCACACTGGCCCACGGTTGGGTGGATTCCTGAACGCCACCCTGGGCAACGCTGCCGAGTTGATCATCACCATCTTTGCCATCCGCGCCGGCCTGCTGGAACTGGTCAAGGCTTCTATCACCGGTTCCATCCTGGGCAACGTGCTGCTGGTCCTTGGCCTCAGTATCCTGCTGGGTGGCCTCAAGAACGGCACACAACGCTTCGATCGCAGCCACGCCGGCACTAACTCTACGATGCTCATTCTGGCCGTGGTGGGCCTGGGCATCCCCTCCCTCTTCAGCCATGCCATCGAGGTCAAGCACCACGAGGCCGTCGAGTATCTGAGCCTGGGCGTGGCCCTGGTCCTGATCGTCATTTACGGCCTCAGTCTGATCTACGCCTTCTTTGCTTTACCTCGTAGGAAAGAAGCGGAGGAGGCCCACATCCACAGAGGGTGGAACACATCAAAAGCCAGCGGCGTCCTGGTCGCGGCCACCCTTCTGATAGGCTGGCTGAGCGAAATCCTGGTAGGGGCCGTGGAGCCCGTAGTAGAAGCGGTGGGGGTTACGGAATTCTTCCTGGGGATCATCGTCATCCCCCTGGTGGGCAATGTGGCCGAGCACCTGGTGGGCGTGCAGATGGCCATCAAGAACAGGATGGAGTTGAGTCTGGCCATCTCTGTGGGCTCCAGCTTGCAGATCGCCCTCTTCGTTGCTCCGGCCCTGGTCTTCATCAGCCTATTGATGGGCAATCCCCTCACCCTGGTCTTTAACCAATTCGAGCTGATCTCCCTGGTGGCGGGCGTGCTCATCGCCGCCCTGGTCTCCCTGGACGGTGAGTCCAACTGGCTGGAGGGAGCACAACTTCTGGTCGTCTACATCATCATTGGCCTGGCCTTCTTCTACCTGCCAACCTGAACGGTCCACCCCCATGAGACCGTTCCGCGTTGGGGACAGATTCTCAATGGCGGAGTGGGGGCTTCGGCCGAAATTGCCCGCCTATAGGCTCGACTCCACACCCATAATCCCAGGGGGCAACACTCCCACCCCACCGTTTGCCAGCCCAGCCAGAACATGGTATAATCTGCTCACGAGTACAGTGAGGAGAAGAAAAAGTGGCTATATCTCTGCAGATCATTCAGATCATCGTTGCGGCGACGCTCATCACTCTCATTCTGTTGCAAACCAAGGGGACAGGGCTGGGAGGCATCTTCGGGGGCAGCAGTTCAGTCTACCAGAGCCGTCGTGGCGTGGAGAAGACCCTCTTCAACGCAACCATTGGCCTATCGGTGGTCTTCTTCCTTGTCGCCATAGCCAACGTTATCATAGCGAAGTAAATTGATCAAACACATCCGCTGGCAAGCTGCCATCGCCTTCCTGGGGGCGATCTTGATAGTCGCCATACTCGGCTATCTGGCTTTCAGTTTCACCAACGTCATCGTCCCTGACGTGGGAGGCACCTATGTGGAGGGCCTGGCTGGCAATCCCAGATACATTAATCCCATCCTCTGCCAATACAACGACGTTGACCGAGACCTCTGCGCTCTGATCTTCAACGGCCTGACCGATACCAACGAGAAAGGCGAGATCATACCTGACCTGGCAACGCGTTGGGAGGTCTCTGACGATGGCCTTACTTACACCTTTCACCTGCGCCGCGACGTCCGATGGCACGATGGAGCTCCCTTCACCGCAGATGACGTACTTTTCACCATCAACGCCATACGGGCCCCCGGCTTCCAGGGCATCCCGTATCTGGCCGATCTATGGCGTACCGTGAGCGTGAGGAGAATTGACAACTATACGGTCAGCTTTACTTTGCAGGAGCCCTTTGCGCCTTTTATTGACTACACCACGGTCGGCATCCTCCCCGCGCACATCCTGCAAAATATAGAGGCCAAAGCCCTACCCCAGGCAAGATTTAACAGCCAGCCAGTGGGCACTGGCCTCTTTCAGGTGGAAGAGCTTAGCGCCAAACACATCGTCTTACGGGCTAATCCTCACTTCTACGGAGCCAGACCCTACCTCTCCACAATCGAATTCAAGTTCTATCCTGATTACGAGAGCATTTTCGGCGCTTACGAGCGGGGTGAGATCGAGGGTATCAGCCGGGTCCTGCCGGAAGACCTGCCCAAGGCTCGAGAACATCAGAACCTGAATCTCTTCTCGGCACGTCTCTCTGGCTACACTCTGATCCTGCTGAATCTCAACAATCCCAATACCCCTTTCTTTCAGAGCAAAGAGGTGAGACAAGCCCTGCTCTATGCCCTCGATCGCCAAAAGATCATTGATCAGATTCTGGACGGCCAGGGTCTCGTGGTGCACAGCCCCATCATGCCCGACTCCTGGGCCTATTATCGGAACGTCAAAAGGTATGGCTACGACCCAGCTCAGGCCAAGGCCCTGCTGGATCAAGCTGGCTGGGTGGATAGCGATGGGGATGGCATCAGAGAGAAAGAGGGAATCAAGCTGGAGTTTGGCTTGCTGACCAACGATGATCCCACCCGGGTGAAGATCATCGAGGAGATCACCCAACAATGGGCCGCAGTGGGGGTGAAGGCGGTTCCCCAGACCTCCGGGGTATCGGGGTTGGTACGCGATTTCCTACGCCCTCGACGATATGACGCCATCCTTACTCAATGGCAAGAACTCCCCCCTGATCCTGATCCCTACCCCCTCTGGCATTCCACCCAGGGACAGGGCGAGGGCCAGAACTACACCGGTTTCGCTCATCGAGAGGCTGATCAGATCATGGAGGAGGCCCGGCGTACCACCGACCAAACCAGGCGCATGGAACTCTATGACCGCTTCCAACAGGTTTTCGCCGATGAGGTGCCTGCCCTGTTGCTTTACCACCCTGTCTACAGCTATGCCATTGATACAAGGGTCGAAGGAGTGCAAATCGCCCCCATGATTGACCCCAGTGACCGCTTCCGTACTATTACCGACTGGTATGTCCTCACCCGACGGGTGATCCTCAGTGAGGCCCAAAAGAGCCAGTGATGGTTACCGTAGTCCTGTAATTCACAGGAGAGCGTTTCGAATGTCACAAAGTTGCTATGATGTCGTCATCATCGGAGCCGGGCCGGCCGGCATTTTCGCCGCCCTGGAATTGAGCAAAGAGGGTGGGCTCAGCGTTGCCATCCTGGACAAAGGTCCCGACATTGATAAGCGCCGTTGCCTGGCCCGCGAGCCTGGTGGGCGCTGCGCCCACTGCCAGCCATGCCGCCTCCTGGCAGGCTGGGGCGGGGCCGGTGCTTTTAGCGATGGCAAACTGACCCTCTCCCCAGAAGTAGGTGGCCACCTGGTGGACATCATCGGTTACGACGAGACGGGCGAATTGATCAGACAAGTTGACCAGACCTTCGTAGGGTTCGGAGCTGAGGGGCCTGTCCATGGGACGGATAAAGACGAGGTCGAACGCTTGCAGAAACGGGCCTCCCTGGCAGGACTACGGCTTGTCTCCGCACCGGTCCGTCACCTGGGTACCGAGCGCAGTGGTGACGTGCTGCAAGCCATGCGCGATGAACTGATCCGACGTGGGGTGAGTATCTCTACCGGAACAAAGGTGGACCGCATACTGGCCGAGGACTCACAAGCTGTAGGCGTGGAGACAGCCGGAGGAGACGTCATTAGGAGCCAATACGTGATAGTGGCTCCCGGCCGTGAGGGAGCGACCTGGCTCTCAGAGATGGCTCCCACACTGCACCTGTCCCTCTGCCGCAATCCTGTGGACGTAGGGGTGCGGGTAGAAATCCCGGCCGAGGTGTTGGCCCCCCTGACGAACCTGGTCTACGAACCCAAGCTGATCTATTACTCGCGGGCCTTCGACGACAAAGTTCGTACCTTCTGCGTTTGCCCTTACGGCGAGGTGGTGACCGAGTACGCCGACAACGTAATGACTGTCAACGGCCACAGCTACGCCAACCGGCGGACGACCAATACCAACTTTGCCCTCTTGGTCAGCAAGTCTTTCACCGAGCCCTTCAAGGAGCCCATCGCCTATGGCAAATATATCGCCCGCCTGGCCAACCTCTTGAGTGGCAGCGTCATAATCCAGCGCCTGGGAGATTTAGACCAGGGCCGGCGTTCGACGGTAGAGCGACTGGCGCGGAGCGTGGTCACCCCGACCTTAAAGGAAGCCACCCCTGGCGACCTGGGGTTGGTGCTGCCCTATCGTTACATCGTCAGCCTCTTGGAAATGCTCAAGGCCCTGGATCAATTGGCCCCCGGCGTCTATTCCCGCCACACCCTTCTCTATGGTGTGGAGGTCAAGTTCTATTCCTCTCGCCTGCAACTGAGCAATTGCCTGGAGACTGAGGTGCGCAACCTCTTCGCTGCCGGTGACGGCGCAGGGGTAACCCGTGGGCTGGTGCAGGCCTCGGCCTCGGGCCTGGTGGCGGCGCGGGCGATCCTGTCCAGAGTGTAAAGGACATGAAACGTTATTACCTGTGGACCATTGGCTGCCAGATGAACGACGCCGACTCGTGGCGGGTAGCCGAGGAACTACATAACCTTGGATATGCGGCGATTCAACGGCCAGAGGAAGCCGACGTCATCGTCCTCAACACCTGCGTAGTGCGCCAGAGCGCGGAGGACAAGGTCTACGGCCGCCTGAGCTCCCTCAAACCCATTAAACAGAGACGCCCCGAAGCTATCCTAGCCCTGATGGGCTGCGCAGTCGAAGAGGATACATCTTCCCTCCAGCAATGCTTTCCTTACGTTGACCTCTTCGTCAGGCCGTCCGACACTGAATCCCTCATTACCTTTATCGCCAGTCATGATGGTACTGCTGGTCACCAGCAACCAGTATCCAGAATCCGGCATCCTGTATCCTGCTACGTCCCGGTGATGTATGGCTGCGATCACCTGTGCACCTATTGCATTGTCCGCCTGCGGCGAGGCCATCAGCGCAGCAAGCGCCCGGCCGAAATCGTAGAAGAGGTCCAATGCCTGGTGGAACGAGGGGCACGAGAGGTGACCCTGTTGGGCCAGAACGTGGATGCCTATGGCCATGATCTGCCTGACCGACCCACTCTGGCCAGTCTGCTGGAAGCAATCCACGAGATTGATGGACTGTGGCGCATTCGCTTCTTGACCTCCCATCCGGCCGACATGGCGGACGAACTCATCGAGGCTGTAGCCGATCTCCCGAAAGTCTGTGAGCACATTGAGATACCTATCCAATCGGGGGACGACAAGATTCTGAAACGCATGTTGCGCCGCCATACCACCGCTCAGTACAGGGAATTGGTAGCCAAAATCCGTGAGCAGGTCCCCCATGTGGCCCTGGCCACCGACGTCATCGTTGGCTTTCCTGGTGAGACTGAAAGGCAGTTCATGAACACCTACGACCTGCTTCGCGAGATCAGATTCGACGTTTTGCATGTGGCCGCCTATTCGCCCCGACCAGGCACGGCCGCCAACCGCCTGCCCGACGATGTGTCTCCCCAGGAGAAAGAGCGGCGGCGTAAAGCTGTGGAAGAGTTACAAAGACAGACTGCCGGAGAGATCAACGCTCTACTTCTGGGCCAGACGGTTGAAGTTTTGGTCGAGGAGAGACACAAAGGGAAATGGCGCGGGCGCACCCGGACCAACAAATTGGTTTTCTTCGAGGATGAGGGGGATTGGCGAGGGAAATTGGCACAGGTTCAGATCACCTGGACGGGGCCATGGTCCATGCAGGGCAGTCCCGTGCAGGCATCGGCACCTCCAATGGACATGAAGTTGTGTTCGGAGGCAGTTGCGGTTACTGTCGTGTGACAAGGGTAAAATAACGAAAGCGTGGGAGGAGGCAAAGTGGAGTTACGAGATTATCTGAACATACTGCGCAAAAGGGGTTGGATTATCGTCCTGACGGCTTGCATCACTGCGGCCAGCGCCCTGGGCTTCAGTATGGTGCAAACCCCAAAGTACAGAGCCACGGCCAAGCTGAGCGTCAACCCGGCCCGGGCCGACTGGGGCTTGGCCAACGCGGCCAAGACCCTGTTGCGCAACTATACCATCAATATGACCACCCACAAGACAGCCCAGAAGGTCATTGACCGTGCCCAATTGGACATGTCTACCGACGACCTGCTCAGTAAAGTCACCGTCAGCTCCGACGAGTCCAACCTCACCCTGCAAGTGGACGCCAAGGATTATGACCCTGTGGTGTCCATCCAGATCGCTCAGACCTTAGCCGAGGTATTCATCGAAGGCCAAACTGCGTGGAACCAGGAGCAAGACAAAAGCGACAGGATCGAGGTCTCCCTGCTGGATGATGTGCGCGACGCTCCCCTGTTCTCACCCAAGAAAAAGATTAACACCCTGGCTGGAGGCATCTTTGGCGTGCTGCTAGGCGGTGTGATCGTCCTTTTCCTGGAATGGCTGGAATCGGATATCCTGCGCACGCCAGGGGATGTAGAGCGATTCATCGGTTTGACAGTCCTGGGTGCTATTCCCGCCCCAGGGGGATCAAGTCCTAGTGTGTCCAAGAGAAAGAGCCGCGGATTGCGCCTGGGGCGGCTGACTAACGCACTAATAGTTTTCGCTGCTGGCTTCCTGGCCGGAGGCGTGGCCGTCGGCCTGGCGCTTACCCTGCTGCAAATCTAGTGACAAGTGATCCGTGGACTCACTAGATCACGATTTTGGAGCAGAGCGGGCTCCCATGCCCGCGAACCGTCGGCCCTTCGGCTGTGCTCAGGACAGGCGTGGGAGCCACCTCTGCTGGGAATCCGTGACCCACTTACGGAACTCGCTGACTTGTCAAGTCTTTGAGGAGAAAAATGACAGATAAACTAGATCACCTTATCACCGTCGCTGACCCCCGTTCACCCGTCAGCGAGGCCTATCGTACCCTGCGCACCAACCTGGACTTCTCCAGCCTGGACAAGCCGATCAAGACCATGCTGGTCACCTCTGCCGGCCCTGAGGAAGGTAAGTCAACCGTTTTGGCCAATCTGGCCGTCACCACCGCTCAGACGGGCAGGAAGGTCATTCTGGTGGATTGTGACCTGAGACGGCCATCTCTTCATGACATCTTCGATCTCAAAAACGACAGGGGTCTGACGACGATGGTTGTGAACGACGCGGCTATGGAATCCCCGCCGCTGCAAGATACGGGTGTCCAGGGCCTGCAGCTTGTGTGCAGCGGGCCGCTGCCTCCCAACCCATCGGAACTCCTCGGCTCCAGGCGCATGGAGGAGATCATCGCTGCTCTTTTGGAGCGGGCCGATGTCGTCCTCTTCGATGCGCCGCCCGTCGTGGCCGTGACCGATGCTGCTGTCCTGTCCACTAAAGTGGACGGCGTGCTCCTGGTCATCAACGCTGGCGGAACCAAGCGCGACTACGCCAGGGCAGCTACAGCCCGGCTGGAAAAGGTCAACGCCAATTTGCTGGGAGCTGTGCTGAACAACGTCAAATTCGACGTCAGCTTGCATCGCTACTACGCAGCGCAGATGTAGCCCATGGGTAGGCCGCCAGCAGGATAACGGCCATCATTGCGGAAGTCTGTCAAAGTCCTCCAACTGAAAGGGCTGGTCATGCCGTGCCGCATACCAGCCCTTTTCTCTTGCCATTCTGAGTGAGCCCTTGTGGAGTAGTGCATCTCAGCAAGTTCCCCTACCCTCACCAGCCTGGCGAGAATCAGGGTTCAGCATCCTTGGTCTGAGGGTAGGACACTGATACCCGGCTTGTCATCAGAGGAGAAATAAGCTATAATGGTGATATCCACCAATGTTGCACCACCAATATGCGGTACAGGCGGTACAGGTTGTCCAGGTGAAAGGACCCAGAGCCATTGAAGGTCGCGTAAAACTACATCTAACCGATATGGCCCACGGGGGCGCAGCCCTGGGACGGCACAAGGGGAAGGTGGTCTTCGTGCCTTATGCTATCCCCGGCGAGGAAGTGTTGGTCGAGCTCGTCGAGGACAAGGGACGCTACGCCCGGGGGCGACTGGTGGAGGTGCTTTCCCCCTCAGCACAGCGTGTATCACCACCCTGCCCTCACTTCGGAAGCCAGGCCACTGTTGCGGCGCTTGGCTGTGGCGGTTGCCACTGGCAGCACATCGCCTACGAGGCCCAGTGGGAACTCAAACGACGCATCGTTCAAGATCAATTGAAGCGCATTGGCCGCTTTGAGAGTGTGTCGGTCAAACCGACGATAGGAAGCCCTGAGCCCTGGCGCTACCGTAACCACGTCCAGTTCGCCCTGGATGAGCATGGACGGTTGGGCTTTATGGCGGCCGAGAGCCAACGGGTGGTGCCCATCGAGGAATGTCATGTCATGCACCCCTTGCTTGACGAGGTGTTTGGCGCCCTGGACCTGGAGTTGCCAGAACTCAAGCGCCTTTCGCTGCGCTGCGGGGTTAATACCGGCCAGAGAATGGTCGTCTTTGAGACCCACGAGGATGAGCCGTTTGAACTGGAAGTGGATCTGCCTGTCTCCTGCGTCTTTCTATTGAGTGACGGCAGAACGGCCACTCTCATCGGCCATGAGTACATCAGCGAGATCCTGGCCGGGCAGAAGTACCGCATCTCGGCCAGCAGTTTCTTTCAGGTCAACACCTCCCAGGCAGAGGAGTTGGTACGCCTGGTAAGGGATTACCTGGCTCCCACGGGCAGCGAGGTGTTGCTGGATGCCTATTGCGGGGTGGGTGTCTTTGGACTGAGCCTGGCCGGTGAAGTGGGGCAGGTCATTGGCGTGGAGGAGAATCCCAGTGCCGTAGCCGACGCCCGCTTCAACGCTGGCTCGGCCGACAACGTTGAATTCGTCGTGGGGAGGGTGGAAGAGGTCTTGCCCCCCTTGGGAATTCCCATTGACCTGGCCGTCCTCGACCCGCCGCGCCAGGGGTGTGCTTCAGACGTGCTGACGGCCCTGGCCGAGCTGGCTCCAGCCAAGATAGTCTACGTCTCCTGTGACCCGGCTACCCTGGCCCGTGATACTCGTCAGCTTGCCCAAGCTGGATATCAACTGGTCGAAGTGCAGCCTGTAGACATGTTCCCTCAGACCTATCACATCGAGATTGTGGCACTTTTAAAGCGTTAACTGATGGAGGCGTGGCCTCTCTCTTTATGAAAGCTCCCGAGGTTTATCTGCTAGATGATTGAAGGGCTCCCCACTCGGATCGAGACCCGTTGCCAGGCGATGCTCTTTGTAATGGGGCTGGTTGTTTTCCTGGCCCTCTGCCTGTATCAGATAGAATCGCCAGGCTTGCACTACGATGAGGCCAGGGAGGCTGGAGTGCCAGCCATGCAATTGGTCATGGGACAGCCGATTGAAACCTTCCGAGGTTCAGGGATCCGGATCATGGGAAGGGTATTCCCTCTCATGGTCACAGATTACATCGGCGCTCTCAACGTCTACTTGCTTCTCCCCTTCTTCGCCCTTTTGGGCAGCAACGTTCTCGCCCTGCGTTTGATGCCCATCGTCTTCGCTGTCCTGACCCTTCTTCTGACCTATCTCCTGGCCCAGCGACTGTTCAACAGAAGGGTGGCAGTCATTACTTGTCTGCTTTTGGCCGTCAACCCTTCTTTCATTTTCTGGAACCGTCAGGGGGTCTTTGTCACCTCCATTACGGCTACCATTGCCGTGGCCAGCCTTCTTTGTTGGCTGCGTTGGTATCGGGAGCGACGGGCTCACTACCTGTATTGGGGCGCCTATCTTTTCGGGCTGGGACTCTATGCCAAACTACTTTTCCTGTGGGTCATTGTGGCGCTGGGAGCTACTTTCTTTGTTCTAAAGATGTCTAGCTTGCGAAAGGGTTTCCGCCTGTGGCCCATGTCCGGGAGGTTGGGTTGCAGGCAACTGGTCATAGCCCTGCTTTGTTTTCTGTTGGGTATCTTTCCGCTTATCATCTATAACGTTCAAACAAAGGGCACCTTCCTGACCGTGACCAGCAATCTAACCTCCTCCTACTATGGGACTTCCAATCTGGCTTTCGCCCAAAACCTGGCCACCCGCCTCGAGCAGTTCAAGGTGGTACTGAACGGCGGTCACCTCTGGTACCTGGGTGGCGTTTTCGCCAATGACCTCTATCCTTGCTTCTTTGTCGGCGCAGGGCTGGCCTGCGTCCCGGTCGTGCTCTGGAAAGCGAGGCGCGAATGGCGTCGGGTGGCTTTTCCCTTCCTGATGCTGGCTTTCATGGTGTTGGCGAGCTGCTTCACCGTTTCGGACCTGTGGTTCACCCATTACGCCATCCTGGTACCGTTCCTTCCCATGGCCATTGCTGTAGCTTTGGACCTCCTGGTTCGTTACACCCTTCCATCTGGTGCCGGGCACAAGGGCAATCCTATCCGCCAGTTTATTCCTGCCTTGGTGATTTTCCTGTTCATCGCCATTCTTACAGTCAGCGATCTTCGGGTAGACTTCAGCTATCACCAGGCCCTGGCTCGCAGTGGCGGCCACGCTGCCCACTCAGACGCCAGCTACGAACTGGCCCGTTATCTGCAAGGTCAAGGTGTCGCCTCACCGCTGGCCATGGATTGGGGTATTGATGCCACCGTTCAATTTCTGACTTTGGGGGCCGTCAATCCCATCGAGATCTTTGGTTACGAGTGGGAGCCGGATGAGGCTTTCGAGGAACGCCTTGAGAGATTCTTGCCAAACCCTGACAACCTCTACATCTTCCATAGTCCGGGTGAGACCATCTTCCGTCGTCGTCAGGCCTTCGACAGGCTGGTGGTTCAGATAGGCAAGGTCAGTCGGGTGGAGGAGGTGATCCTTGACCGCAGTGGTAAGTCCATTTTCGTCCTGGTGAGAGTAGGAAAAGGGGGAGTATAGGTGAGGAGCTTCTTCCCGCACCAATATCTACCCTCGCGGAATAGGCGAAATCGCAACTTATGTCTAGCTCAGTGACTCAGAATGGCTTCGTCGGGAGTTGCTGAAGAGTTATGCAACGAACTGGATTCAATAGACTGTGGCAATCTCCATGCAACCTTCACGTCCCACTCAGGAGAGCCATGATATAATTAGTTCAGTGACTCAGAATGGCTTCGGCGGGAGATGCTAAGGTCCTATGCAACAGAGAGTCTGAAACAGGTGAAGGAATCCAAGAGAAACATTACCAGAAGCAATCCAAACCAACTTGGCCGGAAGATCCTGGTTATAGACGACGAGGTAGAGTTGCGACGCTTTGTCAAGTTGCGCCTATCCAGAGCAGGCTACAAGGTATTTGAGGCCAGCAACGGCATAGAGGGCCTGGAACAGTTGTACAAAGTCAAACCACATCTAGTTGTCCTTGACATCATGATGCCAAAGATGGACGGCTGGGAAACTTGTCGCCGCATCCGGGAGGTTTCTGATGTCCCCATCCTCATCCTTTCAGCCAAGGGAGATCGTGGCTCGAAAGTCAAGGGGTTGGACCTGGGTGCGAACGACTACCTGGCGAAACCTTTTGCCGGTTTTGAGCTCTTGAAAAAGATAGAGTCCCTATTGAGTGATAGCGAATCATCCCCCTCTGAATCCACCTAGCGCCTATCTGAAGAGGTCTCCTCTGACACGCAGTTGGTGTCCACCAAAGCCGTGATCCAACTCCCTGCTCTCTGTGGCTGTAGAGGATTATCTATCTATCCCCATCCCCACTGGATAGAGGCCAGCTCGCAATCTTGAATTAGGGCCGCCAGGCCGAGGGTATAGGGGGCTTCGTCGTGAGCGCCCCTCGGCCTGAGGCCCTCGGCTGAGCTCGGTCGAAGCCCTCGGGTCGAAGGCTCAGCCGAACGGTGTCCCCCCTCTCCTCCCAATCTATCCTGGCAAACCACGCCGCTCTGCGGGAGTGGCCTCTATTCTTGACAGGATAGCCGGTTCGTGGTATTATTGAAGATAGACTTTTAGCACTCTCGATACTAGAGTGCTAATTCCTTAGGGAGTTGGTAGTTCTTCTGTCCGAACTCTGCGGAGAGCATTTTTGGGGGAATGGTTCGTAGCTCCCTGTCCTAGTGAGGTTAGAATTATGGAGGAATTGACCGACAGGAGACAGGCGGTCCTGGGATTGGTAGTGCGCCAATACATCGCCACGGCCACCCCTGCTGGCTCTAAGACCATCGTTGAACAATATGGCCTGGGCGTCAGTTCAGCCACCATCCGCAGTGAGATGGCCTATCTGGAAGAGCAAGGTTATCTCACCCATCCCCATACCTCGGCTGGGCGCGTGCCCACCGAGAAGGGCTATCGCTATTTTGTGGAACGGCTGATGGGCGAAGCGGAGCTCCCCCTGGCTGAACAGCGCACCATACGTCATCAGTTCCACCAGGCGCGCCTGGACCTGGAGCAGTGGATGAGGCTCGCGGCAGCGGTCCTGGCGCGCGCAGCTCAAGGCACGTCTTTGGTAGCTGCCCCCACCTTCACCCAATGTCGTTTCAAGCATCTGGAGTTGATCGCCGCTCACAGCTCTCGGCTCCTGCTTGTCCTGGTCCTGAGGGGGGGGATGGTCAAGCAGCAAATGTTGACCCTAACTCACCCTGTGACCCAGGAAGAATTGAACCAGGTAGCAAATCGTTTGAATGCACTCTTCACCAGCCTGAGCGCTGATCAAATTGTGGCCTCATCCTACCAGTGGATGCCCTTAGAAGAGCAGATCGCAGACCTGGTAATAGAAATTATGGGGGAGGCAGAGGCGCGCTCCAGCGGTGAGATCTACCGTGATGGGCTGCTGAATATCTTCAGGCAGCCAGAATTCAGCGAGATCGAACACGTGCAGCAGATCATCAGGGTCCTGGAAGAACAAAGCTTGCTGGAAGCGATTCTAGCCGAGGTGTTGAACTCCACTGGCGTTCAGGTCATCATCGGCGGTGAGGGCCGCTGGGACGAGTTGAGCGAGTGCAGCGTAGTGTTGGCCCCTTATGGAGAGACTGGCCGAGCCGTCGGGGCCCTGGGCGTTTTGGGCCCCATGCGCATGCGTTACGGACGAGCCATTTCCACGGTGCGCTATGTGGCCGATCTACTGAGCGACCTGATCTACGACCTGTACGGGTAAACGCAGAAAGACTTTGGAGGTCTCATAAATGTCAGAGGAGAAGCTGAAAGAAGCGGTTAAACCACTGTCTGAAGAGGTGCCAGAGGCGGAGGAAGCAGAGCAAGAGGGGGAAACGAAGAAGCCTCTTGCACCCGAGGAGATCCCGGCCGAGATTGAGCCCTGCCCTGAGCGGGAGGAAGGGCCTGCCGAAGAGGTAGACGAGCTGACGACTTTGCGCCGGGAGTTGGAAGAGCAGAAAGCCAAAGCAGACGAGTACCTGGACGGCTGGCAGCGAGCTCGGGCCGAGTTTGCTAACTTTAGGAAACGTATTGAAAAAGAGCAGGAGGACATGGTCAAGTTCGCCAATGGAGTTTTCATCACCAAGCTCCTGCCCGTCATGGACGACTTTGAGCGGGCCTTTCAGACATTGCCCCCTAACCTAGTGAGCATGACTTGGCTGGAAGGCGTCGCGCTTATACAGCGCAAGCTGCAAATGCTGCTTGAGCAGGAAGAGGTCACGGTCATAGAGACCGAGGGGCAGATGTTCGATCCCACCTTACACCAGGCTGTCACCCATGAAGAAAGCGAGGACCACGAGGAAGGACAGATCATTGGCGAGGTGCAAAAGGGTTACAGCATGGGCGACAAGGTCCTCCGCCCCAGCCTGGTGAGGGTGGCGAAGAAAGTATCGGGTAACGAATAACGAGACCAAATCACCCGTTACTCATTGCGCATTACTCAGCACACACTACTCATTACTTCAGAGGAGACGAAATATGGCCAAGATAATTGGAATTGATCTGGGGACAACCAACTCAGTGGTGGCTGTAATGGAGGGCGGCGAGCCAACAGTCATCACCGGCTCCGAGGGGTCACGGCTCTGCCCCTCGGTGGTGGCCGTCAATACCAAAACGGGTGAACGAGTGGTCGGGCAGGTGGCTCACCGTCAGGCTATCACCAACTCCGAGAACACCATTTTCTCCATCAAGCGTTTCATGGGCCGCAAATTCAACGACCCCGAGGTCCAGCGAGCCAGAGAGATCTTGCCCTACAAGATCACCGAAGCCCCCAACGGAGACGTGCGGGTCAACATGGGGGGCAAAGAGTACTCACCGCCGGAGATTTCGGCCATGGTCTTGCAGAAGCTCAAGGCCGATGCCGAAGCCTATCTGGGGGGGACGGTCACCCAGGCTGTCATCACCGTGCCGGCCTATTTCAATGACTCCCAACGCCAGGCTACCAAGGACGCGGGCAAGATCGCTGGCCTGGAGGTGCTGCGCATCATCAACGAGCCCACAGCTTCGTCCCTGGCCTACGGCCTGGATAAGAACGTGGAGCAGACCATCGCCGTCTACGACCTGGGTGGGGGTACCTTTGACATCTCCATCCTGGACGTAGGGGAAGGTGTCTTTGAGGTCAAGTCCACCAACGGAGACACCTTCCTGGGAGGCGACGACTTTGATCAGCGCGTCATTGACTGGATCGCGGACGAGTACCAGAAGGACCAGGGCATTGACCTGCGTCAGGACAAGATGGCCCTGCAGCGCCTCAAGGAGGCAGCCGAGAAGGCCAAGATCGAGCTCTCCAGCGTAATGCAGACAGAGATCAATCTACCGTTCATCACCGCCGATGCCTCGGGTCCCAAACACCTGAATATGACCCTGACTCGTGCCAAACTAGAGCAACTGGTGAGTGACCTTGTCGAGCGCTCTATTGGCCCCTGCAAGCTGGCCCTGGAAGACGCCAAACTGAAACCATCTGATATTGACGAGGTCATCCTGGTGGGAGGTCAGATCCGTATGCCGGCTGTGCAAGAGGCGGTGCGGGGATTCTTTGGCAGGGAGCCTCATAAAGGGGTCAACCCCGATGAGGTGGTGGCCGTGGGAGCAGCCATTCAAGCTGGCGTGTTGGGTGGTGAGGTCAAAGACGTATTGCTTCTGGACGTCACGCCTCTGACCCTTAGCATCGAGACTCTGGGTGGCGTGGCCACATCCCTCATCGAGCGCAACACCACCATCCCTACCAAAAAGTCGCAGATCTTTTCCACGGCGGCCGACCTGCAAACCAGCGTGGAGATCAAGGTGGTCCAGGGTGAACGGCCCATGGCTGCTGACAACAAACTGTTGGGCAACTTTATCCTTGACGGCATCCCTCCGGCGCCGAGGGGCATCCCCCAGGTTGAGGTGACCTTTGACATTGACGCCGATGGCATTTTGAACGTCTCGGCCCAGGACAAAGCTACGGGACGGGAACAGC
>JBGVTF010000202.1:0-2719 GCA_041862415.1 Anaerolineae bacterium
GCCAGCTTGTGCTGAATCAGGGGATGGTTGGACTGGAATACCTTAGCCACGCCTTTCCTCCACATTACTTTTTGCCATTCTCTACGCCACACGCGCTGTCATAGGGAGCGAAACGAGTTTCATGTCACCGATTCCCGGTTGGCGCTGACACTGCGCAGCCTTCCACCGTTTCCAAAACCTTTTTCAAGACGGGCTTCTTTTTGAAGAAGAGCACTTCCCCCGGCACCTCCGCCAAGTCTTCCTGGCTGCACTTTACCCCCTCGTAGACCAGGACGATGAGATCTCTGCGCCCCGCCTGGCGGAGCTTCTCTACCTTGCGCCTCAGGTAGTTGGGGTGCCAAAAGCCGACGATTTCTAACAGGGCCCGGCGCCCGTCTTTGACATGGGTGAAGGAAAAGTCGGGGATCATCACTGTGTCGCCCAGAGGGATGACCTCATCCTCGCGACGCAGTTCCCACTGACGCCTGTCCCGTCTGTACTTGGCCTCGAATTCGGCGGCAAAGTCCTCCTCCAGCTTGCTGTCGAAAGGGCCACTGGCCTGGTAGTGGGAACGCAGCCCCGCACGCGCGTCCAGGCGGTAGAGAAGCGAACCTTTTTGGGTATCCCTCATCCCTGGCGGTGGCGGGATGTGGATGTCGGCTTCCATCTTCCAGTTGCCGCACAAGAGGAGAGCGGGCAGGAACTTGGCCATCTGCCGCCCGTAGCGGGTGGTGGCCTGCACGAACGGGGAGATAGGCCCGTCCAGAGTGATCTCATAGCCGCCAATTCGACCGGGCTGACCCCGGACGCCTCTGACTTGTCTGATGGTGTGCATCAGTTTGAAGAGCTTGATGAACTTGAAGACGTCCTTGTAGCCGTCGCCCACGAAGATGCGCATCTCGCTGGCCCAGTAGAGGAGGCCCCGCGCCAGTTCCAGGTTGTAGCGTTCGATGAGCGCGCGGGGAGATACCTGGGGTACCTCTTGTAAAACCTGCTCCTCGATCAGGTCGGCGTAGAGGGCTTCCTCGACGGCCTGGGTTGAGAGGCTCAACTCAGCGGCTGTCTCGGTGATGACCTCGTCGCGGGTGGTGCGGTGCAGGAGGTCAGGACGGGCTACCACCGGCCCCCGTTCCGCTGCTTGCAGAAAAAGACGCTCCCGCAAGGCCCCCGGCTCGATGGGCGGCTCGGAGGCGAAATGGCAGCCGTCGGAGAGGGTCTTGGCCAGCCCCCGGATGACGGGATAGTCCAGGCTCTCACCCTCGTAATTGGACAGGGCCTCCTCTAGTTCCCCTCGCTTTCTCCCCACGTAGTCGCGGCAGAGGGTCGTGAGGTCAGCGGCCATCTCGAGGTATCTTTCGTCTCTCACTCCCAGGGGCCTGGTCCAGACTTTGCCCCCGCCCCATCCTAGCCGGGGCCGAATCAGATCAGCGGTCAGCATTTTTCTCTACCTCGTATTCCACTTTCCGTCTTCGCCTGTAGGAAACCCCCTCCTCGATGGTCCCCCTGACGATGATTTCATAGAGCAGGGCCGTCTTGTTCTCCTGCTTTCTCAGGATACGCCCCAGACGTTGGATGTACTCGCGGGCGCTGGCGGTGCCGCCCAGCACCACAGCCACCTTGGCTTCGGGTACGTCCACCCCCTCGTTGAGCACCCGCGAGGTGGCGATGGCCCGGTAGCGTCCGCATCTGAAACCTTCCAGGATGGCCTTGCGCTCCGCGGCCCTGGTCTGATGGGTGATGGCCGGGATGAGATGGCGGCGGGAGATGCGATAGGCCAGGTCGTTGTGGGCAGTGAAGATCAGCACCCGCTGATGGGCGTGCTCTTTGAGGAGCGATTCCAGCTTCTCCAGTTTGCCCTGGGCGTTGGCCACGATCCGTTTCAGACGTCTTTCAGCTACCTTGGCCCGGCGGGCATCGGCGTCGTAGGCACTGCGGCGGGTGTATTCCCCCCACCAGGCAGGGCCGTAACTTTCGCGTAGCTTGTGCTCACGGTAGTAGGCAGCGTAGACAGCGTGCTCGGCGTCATAAGCTGCTCTCTCCTGGGGACTCAGGTCCACCCGGATGCGCTCGGTGCGGTACTCGGCCAACTGCTTGCCGGTCAGTTCCTCAATGTTTTTGACATAAACGACAGGGCCGATCAGGTCTTCCAATGACCAGCGATCAATGGCCCAATCCGAACCGGGTGTGGGTTGTTGGGTCATTGGGATTTGGCTGTTGGGATTTGTTTCAGGATAGGTCGCAGTCAGACCCAGGTGGTGGGGGGCCGGGCTCATGAGGGCGATTTCCCGCCAGGAAGGGGCGGGCAGGTGGTGCACCTCGTCAAAGACCAGCAGCTTGAAGGTGTTTCCGACCTCGGCCACCAGGTCGCCTGCGCTGTGGTAGGTGGTGACGGTGATGGGCCTCAGCTCCTTCTCCAGCCCGTACCACACGCCGACCTCCAGCTTTTGGCCTGTTTCTTCCTGTAGTCCATCCATCAGGCGGGTGTACCACTGGTGGAGGAGATCAATGGTGGGGGCCACGACCAGGCTACTGCGGCCCAGGTGCGCCATGGCCTGCAAGGCGACAAAGGTCTTGCCCGCTCCGGTGGGCAGGACAATGCTGCCTCGCCCCCCGGCTTTGAGCCAGGCCCGCAAGGCTTCCTGCTGGTAGTCGTGGGGCTGGCGGTCGTCGGCCGAGGCCAGCTTGAGGCGCTTCCAACGGGAGACAGTGTCCACAATACCCTGTTCCCGCAGCCAGGGCT
>JBGVTF010000203.1:0-5556 GCA_041862415.1 Anaerolineae bacterium
CCGTAGATCTCTGCCAGCGCCTGTCGCGCCTCGTCAATCCTGCCTTGCTGCTGCCACAGGCGACACAGGCTCACCGTCGCCCGCAGCTCCCACGACTTTGCCTGCTGGCGGCGGGCCACCTCGACGGCCTTGTGAAAGCTGGCTTCGGCTTCAGCATCATCGCCCTGCGTCAGCAGCAGCTCTCCCCTGAGCCGACGCAGTTCCGCTTCGTAGTAGCGCTCGCCAGTCTGCGCTACCAGGGAGAGGGCATCGGCTAGTGTGCCAAGCCCTTGCCTAGATTGGCCGGCCTTCGCGTACCCCTCGGCCAACGCGGCGAGAAAGGACGTGCGGTGCCGGGCCGTCCCCACAGTGTGCATGGCAGCCAGGCCCTGGCGCAACTGCGCAATCCCCCCTTCGACAAGCTCCCCTCGACTACGCTCGGGACAGGCAGGGCAAGCCTCGACGCCTTGCCCAACCACAATCTGCTGCCAACCACGATAACACATTCCCTCTGACTGCCAGACGGCAAGCCCTGCATCAGATGAGACTCGCATCACCGCCTCTACGTGCTCTTGGGATGCTTGGCCCTCACGACGGAACAGATGGAAAGCAGCGCCAGCGATGCTCGAGGCATGTGCCAGAGTCCAGGCATGATCCAACTCCCGAGCTAGGGCTGTCGCCGCCTCGCTTCGCTCCGAAGCCTGATCCGGATAGCCAAGAAACCACAGAGCCCAGGACTGATATGTCAGAGCCGTCACCAGATTCTGCCAGTCAACAAACCACAGGGAGCGTTGCGGCTGGCGGTCGCAGAAGTCAATCATGTGCTCCAGGTGAGCTCGGGCCGAAGCGAACTCTCCAAGGTAGGGCAGGACCCAGCCCAAAGAGACGTGTGCCGTGGCTATGAATAGCGGATCCTCAGCACGGGGAGCCAAAGCCAATATCTGCTCACCCACCTCGACCGCTTTCTCGTACTCCGCTCGGGACAAATGAAAGAAATGCAGCATCCACAGTACGCCATTAAGTAGCAGCAACGGCACGTCGTCCATCTGCTCACACAGTTCCTGCATCCGAGCGTAAACGCGTACCACTTCGGGATCAGTTGAAGCTCTGATGGAGTTCAGTGCATTGGCAAGGGCATTCTGCAACGTGAGCTCTTGCTCGGCACGCTCGGAGGAGTCCGGCAGCGTCTCGAGCAGCGCCAGTCCCTGCTTGAAATGAGCGACTGCTTCCTCGTTAGCGGACAGTAGCTGGGCTCTCATCCCTGCGTGGAGCCGGTACTCTGCCGCCTTGTCGAGGATTCCGGCAGCCTGGAAGTGCCGCGCCAACTGCACTGCACCCTCCGCAACGGGAGGGAACTGTGCGCCCAGCTCCAGTGCCTCTCCTGTGGCAACCCGCTCCCGGTACAGCGCCTCTAACAGGTTCCCCATGTCCTCGTGTAGATGTGCCCTCTCCACTGGGTCCAGGTGGTCGTACAGGTACTTCTGGAACAGCAAATGCCGGAACCGGTAGCGCGACAGGCGGTGCGAGCGCACACGTTGGAGGCTCTGGGGAGCCACAAGGCGATGCTGTCTGCCTAGTTCGCCACTGAGGCGGCGGATGATTTCCCGCTCATCGGCAGCCTGCACCTGGGCCACCACCTCGGCAGTGAACACCTCGCCCTCCACGCTGGCTGCCCGCAGCATGTCCTGCAGTGGCTCCGGCAGCCGGCCCATGCGTTCCGCGATCACGGCCTCCACCCGCGCCGGCAATGTGTCCCAATCCAATGCCGGCCCCTCAACCCAGCGGCCTTCCGGGTCCTGGATCAAATCCCCCCGCTGCTGCATGCCTCGCAGCAGCTCGATGGCGAACAGGGGATGGCCTCGGGTCTGCCGGTAGAGCATCTCCCGGAACGCGACCCCCAGCCGGTTGGGCTCGCTGTCCAGAAAAGCGTCTACAAAGTCCCGGCTCTCGGCCTGACCCAGGTTCACTGTGATGTCGCCAAAGTCGCGCTGGAACTCGTTGACCACGGGCTCCAGGGGATGCCGTGCCCCATCCCTGCCCAATGCGACTTCTTCCGGACGATAGGCGCCGACGATCAGGATGTGGCTGCCCGCCAACTGCCGGCCCAGGTGGAAGAGCAAGCTGATCGAGCCGAGGTCCGCCCACTGCAAGTCGTCCAGCACTAACACCAATGAGACTTGGCGTGCCAGGACTTGCAACACCCTGGTGTACTGCTCGAAAAGGTCGCTTTGTTGCGGGCTGGGGCCGCCGGGGCCGGTCGCCACGTCCTGAGCTCGTCGAAGGGGCTTGCGCTCCACAAGCTCATCCAAGCCGGTCAGCCAGTCTGCACCGCCGACAGCAAAAGCTAAGGCACGCTCAACCAGGGCCGTACCAGGGACGAAGGTGTCTATCAGGTCCGGTCCGGCCTCCACCAGTGCCTGAGCTGTAAGCGGGAGCATATTCCACAGGCGGCGGGCATGTTCCCCGGTAATGGCCCCCGCCGCCCAGCGGGCTTCGACGTCGCCCGTCAGCAGTCCCAAGATCTCGCGAAAGGGCAAGTAAGGGTCGCCGATGCCGGTGTGAGCGTTGCAGTTCCCGCTGGCGACGATCAGAGCTTGCCCTGCCTGTCCCGAGCGTAGTCGAGGGGAGCCTGTCGAAGGGTCAGCATGGGCCTCTTGGGCGCGCCGGGTGAATTCCTGGAGCAGGGCCGTCTTGCCGCTGCCAGCTTCACCAGTCACGAATACCACCCGGCCCCGGCCGGCCAGCGCCAGGTCTAGAACCCCGCCCAGTTGCGCCAGCTCGCGCTCTCGGGCGACGAAGACGGGTCTTTCAACTTCAACCAGTTCTGCATCAAGGAAGGGGGGAGGTTCGGCTGCGAGAGCAAGGGCATGGAATGGCACAGGGGTTTGCAGCGTCCCATCGCGGATTTGCTCGTACAGCCTCATCGTTTCTGCCGCTGGCTCAACACCCAGTTCTTCGGCCAGGAGGCGGCGACAGGTCTCGTACTGGGCCAGGGCGGCCCCCCGCTGACCGCTGAGCGCCAGCAAGCGCATCAGTTGCTGGTGGACTTTCTCCCGCCACGGATCCAGTTCAACCTGCCGCCAGGCGTGCCGGAGACCGCGCTCGTACTCGCCACGTTCCTCGTGACAATCCGCCAGGCGGTGGAGGGCCTCCATGACCAGACGATGGAACCGCTCCCGATTGAGCAGGGCCCACTCCTCAAAGGCCGGGCTGTCGCCGATAGACAATCCCTCCAGCAAGTCCCCACGGTACAACTCTACCGCTTGTTCCAACTGGCGGATGGTTTGTTGGGAGGGACCCTTTGCCTGTAGGAGATCGGTGAATGTCGCCACGTCAATCCAGGCGTTACTGGCACTGTTGAACTGAATCGTCTGCCGGGAGATGTATAGAAACGGCGGCGTCGCTTGGCGATCCCCGATGACCTGGCGAAGGTTCGCCAGGACACGGCGCAGATTAGCACGGGCGGATCGTTCCGGCCAATTGGACCACAAGAGCCCAGCCAGCTTTTCGCGGCGGTGCGGGCGTTCTGTTTCGACGACCAGGTAGGCCAACAGTGCCCGCGCCTTGTCGGATTCAAAGCCGGTGACCGATTCCCCATTTAGAGTTACCTGCAGGGGGCCAAGCAGACGAACTGTTAGACCGGCCATCGTTGCTCTCCTTGGCGATAAACAAAGCAATCTCCCACCAGTACCCGTATTATACGATAACAGAGCTTAGGATTCAAGTCTTGTATGTCAGGCGAGTTTTCCACACGTTTTCCGAACGTTCTCCAGACATGCGAGTGTTATACTTTCAACAACACAAGAGCGAGTACCAACAATGGACAAAGAGCAGCCGGATTATCTATCGTACCTATTGCGTCTGTGGCGGGTGGATGGTGAAGAAAATGCGGTCTGGCGGGCATCCCTCGAAAGCCCATACACTGGTGAGCGTTGGGGCTTTGCCAAGCTGGCAGATCTGTTCACCTTTCTAGAGGAAGAGACCGGTCATGTCGCTAGGGGCCAGACAGCGCCGGCCGGAAGTGAAAGGGGGTGACGCCCATAAGTGACAACTCGATCAAAATCCAAAATCTGAAATCTGAAATCAAGTACAGGAGGTCAAAAATGAAGAAAACAATTGGAATGCTTATCGGTATTGGGTTGCTTCTACTTTCAGGTTGTGCCACGTCAGCACCGCCGCCGACCGCTACACCTGTGCCCACCGCGACAGCAGTGCCTGTCCCGCCAACCAGTACACCCACATTCGTCCCACCGACACCCGCATTCACAGTGGAGGTGACCAAAGACGTCGAGTACGTGACGCTGCTGCAACCGGGCGCGCCTGTTCAGAAGCTCGATGTATACTCGCCCACTGAGCTGGGGCCCTGGCCAGTTGTGGTTCTCATGCACGCATGGTTCCAATCCAAGGACAACGCGATATACGCGTCCCTCGCCGAAGAGCTTGCCGGGCGGGGGGTGGTGGTCTTCGTCCCGCAAAGGCGTTCGGAGTCTGCGACGCTTTTCGAGTACGCCCAGGACAATGGCAGGGACATCCGCGAGGTCCACGAGTCGTGGGCCTGCGCAGTCCGCTTTGTCCGGGAGAGCGCTGCGGACTATGGGGGCGATCCAGGGCGGGTAACGGTGCTCGGCCATGGAAGTACAGGACTGGACACGGCGTTCATCGGAGACGACCTGCAGCAGGTGTGGGAGGAGGTCGCCTCGCTCCGGGGAGGTCCGCCCCCGCAGACGGATTGCCTGGCGGGCGGGGACTCTGCCCATGTGGAGGCCTACATCGGTTATGGTGGGGACTACCACTACTACAAGCTTCTTAGGGACTCAGACCCTGAGCTATGGGAATTGACCAGTCCCTTCGGCCTGATCGGCAGGAATCCGAGCCTTCTGGTTCATCTTGTGCATGGGGAAATGGGCAACCCAGCCTATATCGAGAGGGCCGTTGAGTACCGCGAGGACCTGGTGAACGCGGGGTATGATGCCACACTGACGCTACTGGGTGATGCGGATTGGCAAATTCCATTTTCGGGTCCTGATCGCGAGGCGTTGATCCAAGTGATACTGGAGGTGGCCCACCGCTGATTCTAGTGTGGCGTCATCTTCCCCACCTATGCTTTGGCAATGGCGGTTGGTGGTCTGGCAGTCTTGGGCGGCCTTGGCTTGCGGTTGCTACGCCGCCGTTGGGACTAAGGGGGATAGTCCAAGCAGGGAAAGCAGCGTGAGGCTGCCATTCCCGAAGACAAGCCAACCGCTCGATCGAAGAGGTCAGGAGCCCGGTGGGAAGGGTGCCGGGTTCCTGTCGTACAGGGATGAGCAACTTTGTTGCAGCATGGATGTGGTCGTCCAGCCAGCTCGTTTACAGTGAATACGGCTCGATCGCGTTCTCAACTGCGTGAGAGTTCCTCAAGCAGCGCCCTGGCCTCCTGCAAATCAGACGTGTCGAACCCTTCGGTGAACCATCCGTAGATCTCTGCCAGCGCCTGTCGCGCCTCGTCAATCCTGCCTTGCTGCTGCCACAGGCGACACAGGCTCACCGTCGCCCGCAGCTCCCACGACTTTGCCTGCTGGCGGCGGGCCACCTCGACGG
>JBGVTF010000204.1:0-29451 GCA_041862415.1 Anaerolineae bacterium
CGAAGAGAAGCGATCCATAGCCGTGTTCGGCCAGCAGGACCGCCTGGGGCAACATGTCAGCGCGGTTGGTTCCCAGGCCGTGGCAGAGGATGATGGTCGCTCCATTGCGGGATGGAATGTACCACCCGGCCAGGCGCAGGCCATCGGTGCTGGTAAAGGTGACCGGCTCAAAGGATAGGCCCCTCTCGGCGGGCGTGGAGGTCATCGGTGAGCGACGGGCACGGACGAGATGGCAGGCGTTCCAGTACGCAAGGACAATGACGACCACCGCTGTGCCGATGAGCGAGGCGACGACGAAAGCGCAAAGCAGGTTAAGCCAATAGCGCCGACCCTTCGACAAGCCCTTCGACCCCTCGACAGGCTCGGGGCGACGCAGGCTCAGGACGAAGCTCAGGACACCGCCCTTTCGCATGTGCTCCTCTCACTTGTCAACGCGCCCGGCGCTGCTCCAGGCGCCAGATGCGCTCCCATTCGGGCACGTCTTTGTCCTCCAGGTTGCGCCGCAGCTCGATGATCTGGTCGCGCAGGATGGCCGCCTTCTCGAACTCTAACTCGGCGGCGGCCGCCTTCATCTGCTTCTCCAACTCCTTGATGAGCCGCATGGCCTCGGCCCTGGGTATCTCCCCCACCCGATACTCGGGTTTCTCCTCGGCCACCATCCGCACCCGGTCGGTCAGGTCCCTGATCTCCTTGACGATACTGGCCGGCACGATGCCGTGCTCCTGGTTGTATGTCATCTGGATGGCCCGACGGCGGTTTGTCTCGTCTATGGCATGGCGCATAGAGTTGGTGATGGTCTCAGCGTACATGATGGCCTGGCCGTTGACGTGACGGGCTGCTCGACCAACGGTCTGGATCAGTGAATTGCCGGAGCGCAGGAAGCCTTCCTTGTCGGCATCCAGGATAGCCACCAGCGAAACCTCGGGCAGGTCCAGCCCCTCCCGCAGCAGATTGACCCCCACCACCACATCGTAGACCCCCAAACGCAGGTCCCGCAGAATCTCCACCCGCTCGATGGTCTGAACCTCCGAGTGCAGGTAGTGGACCTTGATGCCCATCTCCATCAGGTAATCGGCCAGATCTTCGGCCATGCGCTTGGTCAGAGTGGTCACCAGGGCCCGCTCCCCTCGTTCCAGCCGCTGGGTGATCTGGTTGATGAGGTCGTCAATCTGCCCCTCGGTGGGCTTGACGATCACCTCTGGATCAATCAGGCCAGTGGGGCGGATGATCTGCTCCACCACCTGCCCCGAATGTTCCAACTCGTAGGGGGCGGGTGTAGCTGAGGTGTAGATGACCTGATAGATGTGCTCGTCAAACTCTTCGAAGCTGAGAGGCCGATTGTCCAGGGCCGAGGGCAGGCGGAAGCCGTATTCTACCAGAGTCTGCTTGCGCGAGCGGTCGCCGTGATACATGCCCCTGATCTGAGGCACCGTCATGTGGGATTCGTCAATAATCATCAGGAAATCATCGGGGTAGTAATCCAGCAGGCACCAGGGCCGGCTGCCCGGCGGGCGCTGGGAGAGAGGCCGGGAGTAGTTCTCGATACCGGGGCAATAGCCTGTCTCCCTCAGCATCTCCAGATCGTATTTGGTGCGCTGTTCCAGGCGCTGAGCTTCCAGCAGTTTGCCCTGAGGCCGCAGCTCCGCCAGCCGCTCCTCTAGCTCCTTCTCAACGTCAGCGATGCCGAGCATCAGCTTCTCCTGGGGGGTGATAAAGTGTTTGGCTGGATAAATGTCAATGGCCTCGTGCTCGAGGAGCACCTCACCGGTCAGGGGGTCTACCTCGGTGATGCGCTCGACTTGGTCGCCCCAGAACTCCGCCCGGTAGGCGAACTCTCCGTAAGCGGGATAGATCTCCAGGGTATCGCCCCGCACGCGGAATCGTCCCCTGGTCAAGTTCACGTCGTTGCGCTCGTAATAGATGTCCACCAGGTGGCGCAGCACCTTGTCCCGCTTGTGCACTTCACCCTGGCGCAGATTGATCACCACCTTGCCGTATTCGGCCGGATCCCCTATGCCATAGATGCAGGAGACCGAAGCCACGATAATCACATCATGGCGGGAGAAGAGGGCCTGGGTGGCAGCCAGGCGCAGCTTATCAATCTCGTCGTTTATGTCGGCGTCTTTTTCAATATAGGTATCGGTGCGGGGGATGTAGGCCTCAGGCTGATAGTAGTCGTAGTAGCTGACAAAGTACTCCACAGCGTTATGGGGGAAGAACTCACGGAACTCGCTGTACAATTGGGCAGCCAAGGTCTTGTTGTGAGCGATGACCAGGGTGGGGCGTTGGGCACGCTCGATGATCTGAGCCATGACATAAGTCTTGCCGGTACCCGTAGCCCCAAGCAGAGTCTGGTGCTTGTAGCCTTTGTCCAGACCCTCGACCAGCCCGTCAATGGCCTGAGGCTGGTCGCCTGTCGGCTGGAAGTCTGAGACGAGTTTGAATTCAGGCACAACTCTTCCCTTTGCTCAACTCGATTCTGCTTCGTCGGCCTGCGTAGCAGGTCAGGGGGGTAGAAGTGGGGTTGAGGGGGTCCCCTTCAGACTCCCCAGGCTTTGCCAGGCAAGCCCTTCGTCGGCATTCAAAACGGGGGCCGAGCCCCCGTCGCCCTGTGGCTATGGGTCTGAGGTAAGAGAGAAGACAAGTCAAGAGAGATTTACAAGGCAAAATGGGACACCAGCTTGTAGCCTACCCCGCGTACGTTGATGACGTAAATAAAGTTGGTTGGGTCGGGTTCGATTTTGCGCCGCAGGTTCTTGATGTGGGGCCTGATGATTTCGCGGGCTTCGCTTTCATCCTCGCAATGGTATTTATGGACCCGCCTGACTAACTCTTGACACGAGACTACAAAGTCTACGTTGTTGGCCAGACAGGCCAACAACTCAAACTCTGTAGGAGTCAGGTGAACTGGCTGTCCCTTGACGGTGACAACGTGTCTATCCAGATCAATGATCAGGTCGCCCGTCTTCAAGGTGCCTCTTGGAGCAAGGCCCTCAAGACCCTCTGGCGCAGCCTCGACCGCTGCCTTCAACTCTGTGACTCGCTTCAGCTTGCCGCGTATGGCTGCTGTCAGGTCCTCCTTTTCAACGGGCTTGACCAGATAATCATCGGCTCCCATCTCCTTGCCCAGTCTGATGTCCTCCTTATCACTCTTGGCTGTCAGGAAGATGAAAGGGATAGAGAGCCACCTCTCGTCTTGATGGGTTGCTTCGTAGAGCTCGTAGCCGTTCATGCGTGGCATCATAATGTCGGCTACGATGAGGTCTGGCGTGACCCTCTCCAGAATCCGCAGAGCCTCCAGACCATCGGCTGCGGCCAAAACCTGATAGCCTTCCATCTCCAGAGCGTGTTTGAGGGCGGCTATCATGTCCGGATTGTCTTCGACCACCAGAATCATCTCTTTCATTACTCTCGCCACCTCTTGCCCTGTACCTAATAGCCTTTTCCGAAGGCTGCTGGGTATCGCTGTCCAGCCCCTCTCCAGGCTGCTTTGCCCGGAGAAAGGCTCACTATCCATTATACCACAAAAATGCTCTTTGGTCATCGTAAACATAGTATATCACGCACTTGACCATCAGTCAACACTCAACAGGCAGTTCACTCCAGTTGAGTTCAAACCAAAAAGGTAGTATAATAGCAGGGATCACATCGAGGAGGGATAGATAGACCATGAACCGAGAACAGGCCTGGGAGCTACTGACTGAATATACCAAGAATCCCAACCTCGTCAAGCACGGCCTGGCCGTGGAGGCAGCCATGCGAGCCTACGCTCGAAGATTTGACGAGGATGAGGAGAAGTGGGGCGTCGTGGGACTCATCCATGACTTCGACTACGAGAAGTTCTCGACCGTGCCGGAGCATACCTCTGAAGGAGCCAGGATCATGCGCGAGCGGGGTTGGCCTGAAGAGTACATCTGCGCCATGCAGTCCCACGCTGATTACAGTGGCGTTCCCCGTGACAGCTTGATGGAAAAAGCCCTCTTCGCCGTGGACGAACTGACGGGCCTCATCGTGGCCGTGGCTTTGGTGCGACCATCCAAGAGCATCATGGATGTCAAGGTCAAGTCGGTCAAGAAAAAGTGGAAGGACAAAGCCTTTGCCGCAGGAGTGAACCGCCAGGACATCGAGAAGGGGGCAGCCGAGTTAGGTGTGGATTTGAGCGAGCACATCGCCGTTGTCCTGGAGGCCATGCAGGGGATAGCCGACCAATTGGGACTGGCGGGGCAATGAAGAGGTCTTGACCTGTTTGAAGCAGTTTGCTCCTACCCTTTCTGGCGGGCCTTTTTTCCCTGCAGGGGTCTCAATTGAAGAAGAGCCACTCCCACCTTGGGTGAGTGGCTTTTTGTCATGTATAGAGCGGGTTCCAGACCCATAGTCGCGCTGGATCAAGCCCTTTTCACCACAATGTCTCCGATGATGTTGGCCGCCTCGTCGCCCCGGTCGGCGCAGTTGCTGAGATGGCGGTAAATCTCCCTGAGCTTTAACATGTTCACTACATGTTCCACATCTTTAGGCCCACTGAAGAGATCAGCGATGGCCTCCCGGTATACCTGCTCCACCTGATTCTCCAGAGTCTTGGCTCGCACAGCATGATCGTTAGCCACGTGGGGGTGATCCTTCAAGCGCAGGACGCCCAGGTAGATCTCCTCCGCAGCTTTCCGCAACTTGGAGACCATGTCCTGTAAATGGGGATTCGGATCCACATCCAGAATCTCCATTTCATCAACGGTGGTATAGCCGTAGTCAATGATGTCGTCAATAGCCCGCGATAGGGCAAAGATGTCCTCCCGGTCAATGGGGGTGATAAAGGTGCGGAGCAACTCGTCAATGAGGATGCGTCGCACTTCGTCAGCCTCTTTCTCGGCCCTGGTAACTCGCCTGGCCGCCTCCTCACTTTCACTTTTCATATAGTCCTCCAGGGCCTCCATGCCCTCCAGGGTCTTCGCTGCCTGCTCTATGAGCAGCCGCAGAAACTTGTCCTGTCGCGGTTTGAACAAATCCCTCCAACCCATCGTCTCTCCCCTTTCTATATCTGCCCCAAGAGACCCAGCAGCTTGCTGAGCAGGGCGGCCATCAGTGCAGTGACCGGGATGGTGACCACCCAGGCGGTGAAAATATTGCTGGCCACCCCCCAGCGCACCTTGGAGAGTCTCTCCGCCGAGCCCACGCCCATGATAGCTGAGCCAACTACATGGGTGGTGCTGACCGGTCCACCCAGCAGGGCCGCCCCCAGGATGACAAAAGCCGAAGTAGCTTGAGAGGTAAAGCCATGGATGGGCCTGATCCTGTATATCCTGCCTCCCAGGGTCTTGATGATCCGCCAGCCTCCTGAAGCCGTGCCCAAAGAGATGGCCAGAGCGCTGACCAGAATGACCCACCGGGGGATGGTAAAGTGCGATAAGTAGCCAGTGGTGATCAGCCCCATGGTGATGATGCCCATTGTCTTCTGAGCGTCGTTAGTGCCGTGGCTCAGAGCCAAAGCCAGGGAGGTCACGATTTGCAAGCGTTTGAAAAGCCAGTTGATCCTGGGGGAGGCCCCGCGCGCCAGGAAGAGGACCAGTTTCATGAAGAGATACCCGATCAGCAGGCCCAGGACAGGTGAGAGGAAAAGGGCCACGAGCACTTTCTCCAGGCCCGCCATCTCGATCGTGCCCAGCCCAGAATCTGCGCCCACAGCCCCCACAATCCCGCCGACCAGAGCGTGGGACGAACTGGAGGGGATACCTAAGAACCAGGTGGCCAAGTTCCAGATGATGGCGCTCAAGAGAGCAACCAGGATCACGGTGATGGTAATGGTGGCAGGATCCACAACGTCGTGGCCGATGGTGGTGGCCACCGCCACGCCGAAAAGGAACGGGGCGCAGAAATGAGCCGCCGCACTGAGGGCAAGCGCCATGCGCGGCGACATAGCTCGCGAGGAGATGATAGTCGCTACCACATTGCTGCTGTCGTGAAAGCCGTTTAGGAAATCAAAGAGCACCGCCACCCCGATCAGGGTGCCGACTAACGCCATTTGGCTCAAGAAAGGCTCCTTTCTGCACACGTGTGCAGGTTCAATCTAAAGAAAAAATTCGTCGCACTATCTCAAGAGCGACGAAGGCCTCCGGTGAGCTTGTCTAAACCCTCTGAAAAATCCGGCTCTCCCTCTCGTGCTGCTGATGTTATGTTAGCATCAATTCGACTTTTTGTCAAGTCTTCCTTTTGCACATAGCTTCACTCTGCCAATCGCCCCTAGTCCGGCACCACCTTCCAGAAATCCAGCTCCTCCTCCACTCGCTCGATCTCTTCCTGGGGCAAGCATACACAGACGCCTTCGGCTTCGGCGGCTACGGTGCCGTCCTCCAGTTGGATCTCTCCGCGCCCTTCCAGGGTACGGCTGCGCAGACGGGTCATCTCCCCCACCAGGGTCAGGGGCTGCCCCAAGGGCACGGGATGGCGGAACCTCACCTCCAGTTTGGCCGTCACCGCCCACAGGTCGTAGGCAATAGCCACCCGCCCGATGACCTCGTCCAGCAGGGCGGTGACGATGCCGCCGTGCATCACCCCCGGATAGCCCTGGTGTTCCTCCTTGCCGGTGAAATGGGCGACCACCCGGCCCTCCTCGTCCTCATAAAAGAAAGCTTTCAGCCCGATGGGGTTCTGCATCCCACAAACAAAGCACATGCGACAGTTAGGTTGCTTCTGCATTGAAGCCCTCCTCCAGTTTCAGAACTCGTCCAGAAATCTATACAAGGCAGCAAAGACTCCCTTCATGAGCTCTTGGCCCAGGGCTGCCATGTTGATATCAATGAAGACCCGTTCCTCCTTCATCCGATCATCTATCCTGTCTAGCTCCTGGCAAAAGATCTGGATCAGACGCTCCTCGTTCTCGGCGATGAACTCCCGGACGTCGTCCTTGGCCAATCTGAAGAGGGTGTTGCGTAAAACGCGGTGCATAGTTTTGTCCATCTCCCTTCTGATGCGATGATTCTTTGGAAGTGAAGCAGGGGAGCATTCCCACCCTTCTGGTTAACATCCCTCGTGCTCCTGTCGCCAGCCGTTCACGAGCCCGGCCGCCTCAAAGGCGCGCAGGGCTTCTTCGTACTCTTCGGGCGTGATTCTGCGACCCAGCACGGCATGGCCAACGGCCCGGTGAGCGGGAAAGTACTGGTCCATGAGACTGACGTGGACGCGGGGCGAAAGGGCGGTGGCTATCCAGTTCAGGACCTCCCCGGTACCGGCCAATCCCTCCGGCAGGACCAGATGGCGCACGATCATTCCCCGTCTGGCAAGGCCACCTTCGTCCAACACCAGTTCATCGCCTACCTGGCGATGCATCTCCCAGAGGGCAGCGCGGTTATGCTCAACGTAATGGGGGAATCCCGACAGACGGCGGGCGATGCCGTCGTCGGCGTACTTTGCGTCGGGCAGCCAGATATCCACCACGCCGTCGAGGAGACGCAACACTTCCACTGTTTCGTAGCCGCTGGAGTTGTAGACCAGGGGCAGGCGCAGGCCACCCTTGATGGCCTGGGCTAGGGCGGCCAGAATCTGGGGCACGAAATGGGTGGGGGTGACCAGGTTGATGTTGTGGCAGCCTTGGGCTTGCAGTTCCAGCATCATCGCGGCCAGCCGTCCCACCGGGACGACGTTGCCCACCCCCAACTGGCTGATGGGGTAGTTCTGGCAAAAAAGACAGCGCCCGGTGCACCCGGAGAAGAAGATGGTGCCCGAGCCACGGGAGCCGCTGATGGGCGGTTCCTCCCAGGGGTGGACGTTCCAGCTTGCCACCTTGGGTTCGTGGCCAGCGCGGCAGAAGCCCTCTTGACCAGCCAGACGGTTGACGCCGCACTCCCTGGGGCAGAGGGTGCAGGATTCCAACAGGGCGTAGGCCCGCTCAATGCGAGAGGCCAACTCGCCCCGGTGGTAGAGTTCAAGATAAGCGGGGGGCATGCTTTCTTCACACACGTCGTACACAACAAGAGAGTCAAGAGTTGCCTTCATCAGCCGACATTGTACTCGATGCACGTAGAAAAGGCAAATGGTGAAACGAATTTGCCCTTTGTCCTGGGTTATGGTATATTCTAAACGCCTTTTCACCAAACAGACCTTGACGTCGGGCGATAGGTGGGATAGCACAAATAGCCATGGACTTGTGCCCAGATGTAAAGTGGCATACACTGGAAATGCGCAATGAACCCGGGTATCTATTAGAGAGAAAGGAGGGCAACAAACATGGAGGTAAGAAATACCATCACTCTGGAGCTTCCAGAAGCACTAACCTCGCAACTGAATGAGCAGCAGGTCTCTGAGCAAGAGCTGCAAGCCGTGTTGACAGCGATGATCGAGACATGGCTGGCACAGCGCGCTGGCAGGCAAGAGCTAGCTTCTAAGGCAGGACGATTCTCCGAAAGCGCCATACCTTTTGCCAAACAGTTGGTGGCCCAAAATCGAGCTCTGTTCGAGGAGTTGGCCAAACTGTGAGCCCGAATGAGCCATCATTCCCCAAGCAGGCCGAGGAGGTAGCTGAGCTTCTGGTACGGGTATACGAAATCCACGAGGTGGTCATTGGGGAAGCAGGGGGCTTGCCGGGGTTGCGAGAGGCTACATTGCTACACGCTGCCGTCGCTCGCCCATTTGCCACATTTGGTGGGGCAGAGTTGTATCCCTCTGACTTTGAAAAGGCCGCTGCACTATTCCATTCGCTGATCAAGAGTCATCCCTTTATGGATGGCACCAAGCGGACAGCTTTTACTGCTGCCCTGTATCTATTAGAGCGGTTAGGCCACCGTATACCTGACCAACTGCCAAAAGATGAGGTGATCCGCTTTTGCGTGGAAGTGGCCGAGGAAGCCATGCGTCAGGCAGAAGGAGAACCAACACAGCCGAAGACCATTGCAGAGATAGCAGCCTGGTTCAAAGAACTTGTGGAAGAGCCGTCGCCCTGAGAGGTTGGGGTGTCGGGAAACATAAAGGATTGGTGAAGTCAGTGAGATCGTCATCGAGCAAGGCAAGAACAGCAAAGCGTCTTCCGAGATCGAGCGGGATGGAGGCATGACAATGAGCAAAAAAACAGCACAATTGGCAGAACGAGTCAGAACCAAACTGTATGGATTGCCTGAGGAAAAGATTGCCGAGGTACTGGATTTCGTTGACTTTCTGGCAGAACGGTACGCAAGACCTAAGCAGATACCCGTCTCCAAGCGCGGCTCCCGCGAAGCCTTGCTCGAGTGTATTGGCATCTGGGCATTTGAGCCGGGGGAACTGGACGAACTCCTGAACGAGATCGAGCACGGGCGATTGATGGAGCTTGAGGAAGAATATGAGGGCCTATCTGCTTGACACCAATCACGCCGCTAGCGACCCATCTGGTAGAACATACCCAGACCGGCGATGAATTCCATATCTCTATCACCGTATTGGGAGAGCTATACTTTGCTGCCTATGCCAGCCGCCGACGGGATCACAACTTGGAGCGCATCGCTTATTTACTGGCCCGCGTGCACCTCCTGAATTTCGATCAGTCGGCAGCCGAGGAGTTTGGACGCATAAAGGCTGAGCTCAAGGCTAAGGGCAAGCCCATCCCTAGCACGGATGCCCAGATCGCTGCTGTAGCTCGTTTGCACGATCTGACTGTGCTCACCGCTGACCAGCACTTTGGTTACGTAGATGGGCTGAAGGTTGAGAACTGGCTTGGCTAGTAAGGAGGTAAGCCGATGAGATACGAAGCCATTATCGGCATGGAAGTCCATGCCGAATTGCTGACTCAATCCAAGATGTTTTGCGGTTGCAGCGCCGGTTTCTTCGGCGCAGAACCCAACACCCTGACCTGCCCCGTATGCACCGGGATGCCAGGGGTGCTGCCGGTCATCAACCAGAAAGCCATCGAGCACACCATCATGACCGCCCTGGCACTGAATTGCGAAATCGCCGAAGCCAGCGTGTTCTCCCGGAAGAATTACTTCTATCCCGATTTACCGAAATCGTACCAGATCAGCATGTATGATCTTCCCCTCTCCGAAAACGGCTGGCTGGAAATCGAGGTTGACGGTGGCTCCAAACGGATCGGCATCGAGCGGGTGCACCTTGAGGAGGACACGGCCAAGCTGTTCCACGTGGGCGGGCACAGCCTGGTAGACTTTAACCGGTCCGGCGTGCCCCTCATGGAAATTGTCAGCCAGCCCGACGTGCGCTCAGCCGACGAAGCCTATGCCTATCTGACCAAGCTGCGCCAGATCGTGCGCTACCTGGGCGTCAGCAGCGGCGACATGGAAAAGGGAGCCATGCGTTGCGAGGCCAACGTCTCCCTGCGCCCCATGGGCTCCACCGAGTATGGCACCAAAGTCGAAGTCAAGAACCTGAACTCCTTCCGCTCCGTCAAGCTGGCCCTGGACTATGAGATCCAGCGCCAGAGCCGTATCCTCGACGAAGGGGGAAGCATCGAGCAGGTGACCATGGGCTGGGACGAAAACCGGGGCGTGACGGTGATTCAGCGCAGCAAGGAATATGCCCACGACTACCGCTATTTCCCCGAGCCCGACCTGCCGCCCCTGAGCATCAGCCGAGAGTGGGTGGAGGAGATAAGGGGCAAGTTGCCAGAGTTGCCCGAAGCCAGGCGAGACCGCTTCAGGCAGGAATACGGCCTTTCGAGCTACGACGCCGGCGTCCTCACTGCCGACAAGGCCGTGGCCGACTACTTTGAGGCCTGCGTCAAGGCCTATCCCGAGGCCAAGAGCGTCAGCAACTGGATCAGCGGTGAGCTGTTCCGTCTGCTCAAGGAAACGGAGACAGGCATCGAAGAGGTCAGGATCGCTCCTGCCGCTCTGGCCGAGTTGCTCACTTTCGTTGAGAAAGGCACCATCACCCAAAACACAGCCAAAGCTGTCCTGGGCGAGATGTTCAAGAGCGGCCGGGCGGCAGCGGAGATTGTGGCCGAAAAGGGTCTGGCTCAGATCAGCGACGCCGACGAACTGGGTCGGATCGTTGAGCAAGTCATCGCCGCCAACCCTGACCCAGTGGCCGAGTATCGGGCTGGCAAGGAGCGCCTCTTCGGCTGGTTCGTCGGCCAGGTGATGAAGGCCACCCGGGGCAAGGCCAACCCTCAATTGGTCACAGAGTTGCTGAAGGAAAAGTTGCGCTGAGTCAGATGGGCCAGATAGCCCCACATCTTGGCTAGCCGAGGTCACGTATGATATAATCCGCACTTGGCTGGAATCCACTAAGGCTTCGATGCCCCCTTCACGAGACACCATGTTACCACCACTCAGGGCTACTATCAGCTACAATGCCGTAGCAACCGGCCCCTATGGCGCAACAGTGCCACAAGGAGGAGTCCACAACATTCAAAGGAGAGTAGAATGACTGAAGAACTGAACCCCTTCGAGATCGCGCAAAGACAGCTTGATGAGGCTGCCGAGGTCCTCAAACTGGAGCCGGGTATCCACGCCCTGCTCCGGGAGCCCCTCCGTGAGCTCCACGTCACCCTGCCGGTGAGGATGGACGACGGCAGCGTGAAGGTCTTCAAAGGATTTCGCGTCCAATACAACGACGCCCGAGGGCCGACGAAAGGCGGCATCCGCTTCCACCCGGCTGAGACCATTGACACCGTGCGTGCCCTGGCTGCCTGGATGACCTGGAAGACGGCAGTTGTGGACATCCCCCTGGGCGGCGGCAAGGGCGGAATCATTTGCAATCCAAAAGAGCTGTCGCCAGCCGAACTGGAAAGGCTGAGCCGGGCCTACATCCGCCAGGTAGGCAGGATCATAGGCGAGGAGGTTGACGTCCCCGCCCCCGACGTCTACACCAACCCCCAGATCATGGCCTGGATGATGGACGAGTACAGCTTTATACGTGGCTACAACGTGCCAGGCGTCATCACCGGCAAGCCGATCCCCCTGGGCGGTTCCGCAGGACGCGGTGATGCCACTGCCCGCGGCGGCATGTTCTGTATCCGTGAAGCAGGCAAGGTGCTGGGCATCAAACTGAAGGGAGCCACAGCCGCTATCCAGGGCTGTGGCAACGCTGGCCAGTTCGCTCACCTGCTGGGCGAGGAATTGTTGGGATTGAAGGTGGTGGCCGTGAGCGATTCCAGAGGCGGCATCCTCAATCCCGAGGGCCTGGAGGCCAAAGCGGTGATGGAACACAAGAACACCACAGGGGCGGTCAAAGGCTTCCCCGGAGCCAGGGAAATCACGAATGAGGAACTCCTGGAGCTGGACGTGACAGTCCTTATCCCTGCCGCGCTGGAGAACCAGATCGGCGAGTGGAACGCGGCCAACATCAAGGCCAAAATCGCGGCCGAGTTGGCCAACGGCCCAACCACCCCTGAAGCTGACGAGATCCTCTACAAGAACGGCGTCTACGTCATCCCCGATTTCCTGTGCAACGCTGGCGGCGTGACGGTCAGCTACTTCGAGCAAGTGCAGAACGCCTACGACTTCTATTGGGATGAAAAGACAGTGCACGAGCGTTTGGATCAGAAGATGACCGCTGCTTTCCACGCCGTCCACGAGATGGCCCAGAAGCACAAGGTCCACAATCGGCTGGCGGCCTACCTGGTGGCCGTCAACCGGGTGGCCGAAGCAGTCAGACTCCGCGGCTGGGTCTAGTTGCTACAAAGCTCATAACCATAGGAAATATCCCGATGGCAAGCCCCCCTGTCCTCGAACCGAGGCACAGGGGGGCTTGTCTTTTAAGATAGGATGAAGTATAATGGTAATGACGAATGCTCGTGAGGTCGGCGGAACATGGAAAGCTATTTGAAGCGATTTTTCATCAGAGAGGGCCGGCTGCATCCCGGCTGGCGGGTGACCCTCTACTTCATGGTCACTCTGGTGGGCATGTTGCTGACTCAAGCGCCCATCGCCATCCTCTACATTGCCTATTTGAGCTTCTCTGGCCTGTCCCTCGAGGCAGTGCTGCTGGAGATTGAAAGGCTGCCTCTGGCCCTCACCCTCCCAGTTACAATGATGGAACTGGGTGTGATCTTGCCGCTGACATACCTTTTCCGACGCTTTCTGGACCGGCAGAGTTTCACCAGCCTGGGCTTTGCGCGGCGGCGCGGCTGGCTGTGGGAGATCGGTTTAGGCGTCATTCTGGGTTTTGTCCTTATGGGCGCCATCTTCCTCTTCGAATGGGCCGGGGGATGGCTGACAGTCGGCGACGGGCTCTGGCGCTTTCAGGCGCTGGGCTCCGCTCTATTGATGCTGTTGGGCTATCTGGTGCTGTTCATTCTGGCCGGGGCCTCTGAGGAGATCATGTTCCGGGGCTACATTTTGCAGAACCTCGGAGAGTGGCCTGGCACTGTTGGGGCCGTCGTCATCTCTTCCATCCTCTTCGGCCTAGTCCACATGCTCAACCCCCATTTCAATCTCTTTGCCGCACTGAACATCATGCTGGCTGGCGTGGCCTTTTGCTACGCCTATCTGATAACCGGTAATCTGTGGCTGCCCCTTGCTTTCCACTTTTCCTGGAACTTTTTCCAGGGGCCAGTTTTCTCTTTCCCCGTCAGCGGCGTGATCTCAGGCGGCCTGCTCCTGACCCAGGTGAGCCAGGCCAGGAGCGCGATCACCGGCGGAGACTTTGGGCCAGAAGGGGGGCTAACGGGTCTGGGAGCCCAACTGCTGGGTCTGCTCATCCTCTGGCTCTGGGCGAAGAGGAGGACAGTCGTTGACCTGGCTTCTGTGAGGAGCAGACCTTGAGCGTAAACAATTGGATTGACGAGAAAGAGGTTGCAGAGTTGGCCCGGCGGTACGGCCCTCTGGAGCGACGCCACTATGCTCTGGAAGTGGGAAAGCGAGTCTTTACCTATTGGCGAGAGGAGCGCGGTGACTGCCGGGGGGAGGTGGCTCTCTTCATTCTGCGTCCTAACGGCAACGTGATCCTGCACGCCAAGGACTTTTATCCCGAAGGGATTTACCGCGTCCCCACAGGCGGCATAGAGTGGGGGGAGGAGGTGGTGGCGGCTGTGCACCGCGAGGCCCGCGAGGAGACCGGGCTCACGGTGGTTATCGAGCGCTGTTTGGGTATCCTGGAGTACGAGTTTCGCTATCAGGGAGAGATGCTGCCTTTCGTCTCATACGTCTTTCTACTGCGAGAGAACGGCGGACAATTGTGTCCCCAGGACAAAGGAGAACGGATCACCTCCTTTGGGGAAGTACCTCTGACTGAACTTGAGACGGTGGCCCGGAATCTACGGGCTATCGAAGCAGATTGGCGCGACTGGGGACATTATCGGGCTATCGCTCACAGTTTTGCGGCGGAAGTTCTGGGTAATTGGGCAAGTCGGTATAATGACAAATAGAGCCAATATCTTGATCATAGACGATGAAGTAGAAACGGTGGATATGCTCTCCCTCCTGCTGGAAAGCCAGGGATACGCCGTTATCCCGGCCTACAGTGGAACGGAGGCCCTGGAAATTCTTCAGCAAGGCATCCAGGAAACTGCAGAGGGCAGATTTCCAGTTGATCTGGTGATCCTGGACGTAAGGATACCCGACGTGGATGGCTATGAGATCTGCCGGGTGATCAAGCAGGATGACCACTTGAAGTATATCCCCGTCATCATGGTAACGGGCCTCAGGTCTATTGAGGATACAACCAGAGGCCTGGCCATCGGCGCTGATGATTATGTGAGCAAACCTTTCAGGTCCGAAGAGTTGGTGGCCAGGGTGAAAGCTATGTTGCGCGTGCGCACCATGGAACAGGAGCTCCTCCAACACACCCGCGAACTGGCAACCCTGAACGAAATCAACAAAGCCATCACCTCTAGCCTTGACCTGGACCAGATCTTGAGTCAGACAATGCAAAGTATCCGGAGGATCTTGCATGTAGAAGCTAGCTCTCTACTGCTGTTGGACGAAAACAGTGGGCTGTTGGAATTCAAGAAGATCTCGAGTGGCAGCCAGGAGCGGATGGTGGGGTTCAAATTGAAGCTTGGTGAAGGCATCGCCGGTCACGTAGTACGGGATGGAAAGCCTTTGTTGGTGTTGGACGCCCAGAACGACCCGCGCTTTTGCCCAGGCATTGATGAGGCTATTAGCTTTGTAACCCGCTCGGTACTCTGTGTGCCGCTTAAGGTCAAGGACAAAATCATCGGTGCCATAGAGGCGATCAACAAACTCGATGGTCAATTTGACGAAAAAGACCTGTGGCTCCTGGACTACATGGCTGGCTCGGTAGCCATTGCCCTTGAGAACGTGCGCCTCTACACTGAACTGAGCGATTTCGCCAGAGAATTGGAAAAATCCCAGGCCCAACTCGTCCAGGCCGAGAAGCTGGCAGCCATGGGGCGGCTGGCCGCTTCCATCGCGCACGAAATTAATAACCCGCTACAGGCCATTCACAATTGTCTTCACCTGACCCTAAAGAAACCCCTCAACGAGGAGAAGAAAACCCGCTACCTGGGCATGGCTCAGGAAGAAGTAGAGCGCCTCATCACCATCGTGCAGCGTATGCTCGAGTTCTATCGGCCCTCCAAGGAAGGCATGGCTCCCACCGACGTGCATACTCTTATCGAGAATGTGCTGGCCCTGGCCAGCAAACGGCTTCAACATGGCAAAATCACCGTTACCCCAAGGCTGGCCTCAGACCTGCCGACCATTAGCGCCGTGAGCGATCAACTGAAGCAAGTCTTTCTCAACATCGTCATCAATGCCATTGAAGCCATGCCCCAGGGCGGTGAGCTGTGCATAGAGACGAAATTGAGTGAGGATGAAGATGAGCTCTCCGTGGCCTTCGCTGACACGGGGGTGGGCCTTTCAGAGAAGGAGCAGGCGAATATTTTTGAGCCCTTCTTCACCACCAAAGCCACGGGAACAGGATTGGGCCTTTCGGTCAGCTACGGCATCATCGAGCGACACGGTGGCAGGATCAAAGTCCAGAGCGAACTGAGGAAGGGGGCAACTTTTACCGTCTATCTGCCGCTAAACAGCCCTACTTGAGAACTTGTGAGCAAGGGTGCTAGGTTCTGCTTCTGGACGTCAGGAGCCCAGAATGAACGAGTTTAACCAACCCAGGATCCTTGTCGTGGACGACGAGGAAGTCACACGCCTGTCGCTGGCAGAGATCCTCTCCTTGGAAGGCTATCAGGTTGCCAGTGCCGGGAGCGGTGAAGAAGCCTTGCAGAAGCTGGAAAAAGAGACTTTTGACCTGGTTCTGGCAGACTTGGTAATGAAAGAGGTGGACGGCCTGCAAGTGATGGAGGCGGTCAAGGAACTCTCGCCGGAGACAGTAGTTATCATGTTGACTGCCTATGGCACTTTGGAATCGGCCATCCGGGCCATGCGCCAAGGAGCCTATGACTATCTCATCAAGCCCTGCGGCGCTCAAGAGATAGTGGCCAGCGTGGAGAGCGGTCTGACCAAACAGGGGCAAGAGAGGCGTCGCCAGGAACTGGTGGCCAGAGTAGAAGAGATGCTAAAGGCGCTGAAAGCAGAAGAAGAAATACCAACCTCTGCCTCCAGAGACGTTCAACTCAAGAGAGCGCGCTTTCTGCAATCTGGGGAGATCATAGTTGACCTGCAGAAACACATCGCCACTTTACACAGTCAACCATTAAACCTGACTCCCACAGAGTTCAGGTTGTTAGCCTACCTGATGGGAAAAGCCGATCAGGTTCTCAGTTGTCAGGAGCTGGTGCGCGAAGTGCAGAACTATGACTGCAACGAGCGAGAAGCCCGTGAGATCATTCGCGTGCACGTCCGAAGATTACGAAAGAAAATCGAACTTGATCCGGCCAACCCTCAATATATTTTGAACGTGCGCGGGGTTGGTTACATGTTCGCCAGCCCCCCTCGCCCTTCTAAAACTGTGGGGTGAATTGAGACCCGAAGGGTTTTTGGAAACCCTTCGGGTCTGCACAGAATCTTCCTCAGAGCCGGACCGGTTATTGCGTCCGGCTCGTTTTTGTGTAACGATCTTGTAACTGAACTTTAATCGTTTTGAAACCTCCACGAACAGAATTTCGTGGTATTATATTAGTGAGGAGATTTTCGTAATCCACCCACGCAGAGGCGGAGTATAATGCGCGCTGAGAACAAAAAGAGGATCTTGATAGTTGATGACGAGAAGAAGGTGGCTTTTTTCCTGCAAGAGAGTTTGGAAGACCTGGGAAACAACTACGAAGTGGTCAGTGCGGAGACGGCTGAGGAGGCTTTGCAGCAGATTGAATTCCAGCCCTTTGACTTGATCATCACCGACCTCAGGATGCCTGGCATTAATGGACTGGAGTTGATGAAACGTGTCAGGGCTATCTCACCGAAGACAAGGACGATTTTGATCACGGCATACGGTTCTGACGAAGTCGAGGCCGAAGCCCGACGACTTCAAGCCTACAGTTATTTTACCAAGCCTTTTCACATAGAGAACTTTATGGAGACGGTACAAGAGGCCCTGAAAGACATAGCTGTTAGCGAAAAGGGCCTACTCATCCTCTCCGACGAGCGATTCAATGCTATCACCCAATGCCTCACCAACCTGCGTTTGGAAACAGGGGCCCAATGTATCCTCCTGGCCGACATCGTTGGCCAGCTCATCGCCGAAGTTGGGCTGACAGAGGGATTGGATATCACTACTTTGATCTCCTTGCTGGCCGGTGGCTTTGCAACCACTTTCGAGATGTCTAGACACCTGGGGGAGAGAGGTGCTTTCAACCTGAACTTTCACGAAGGCGCAGCCTACGACGTCTACTCGGCCAATGTGGGCGACAAACTCTTCTTGACGCTCATCTTTGATCGTCGGGTACAGACCAGCCCTATCGGAATGGTCTGGCTCTACACCAAACGGGCCATTCGAGAGTTGTTGGAGATCACGGCCACTTCGGAGATAATGAAAGCAAATCAGGTGTTTGATGCCGAGTTCAGTGCCTCACTCAGTGACACACTGGATAGCCTCTTCGGTTGAACAGCAGAGCGGACGGAGATGGCATCCTGTTTAGGAGAAAAGACATGCCCTTGGAGGGAAGCTTAAAGGACCTGAGTCTGGCTAATCTTATCCAGTTGAACTGCCAGGAGATGAACGAAGTCAAGATAACCCTGGAATATCTGGGAAAAGAAGGCATCATCTTTTGCAGCGGTGGCAACATAGTCCACGCTGCCACAGGCCCTCTGACAGGTGAGGAGGCCGTGTATGAGCTCTTGCGCTGGAATGAGGGCACCTTTCGCCTGCAAAATGGCGTCACGCCTCCCGAAAGAACCATAGATAGAAACTGGAACAGTATCCTTCTGGAAGGGATGCAGCGTATTGACGAAGGAGAGGGGTCAATGGAAGACAAACTGAACAAATTGGCTCGCGGCCTTAACGAAATGGCAACGGTGAGCGGATCGGTCATCATGGCCAGAGACGGCACCGTCCTCGCTGAAGCGGTCGAGGGTAATGCAGAGAAAGAAGGAGCAGTGGCCGTCTTTGTGGGGAACGCCGCTGATCAGATAGGCGAAGCTCTGGCCTTGGGACCCTTCAATTGGGGAGTGGTGTCCATGGGCCAGGACAGGACGCTTGTTCTGGAGCAGTCCGATTTCTTCGTGGGCCTGCTCCTGACGGAAAAGGCTTCACCCGCACTGGTGGCGGCCAAGGTGGAAGAAACCCTCGCTGCATGGGCGTGAGCTGGTATGAAAATATACGGAGCGATTGAGGGTGTCTCTCCAAATCCTCTATTTCGTCTGCGACTCCGCCGGCTCCGCAAGGGCCGGCATGGAAGCTGCACAGAAGACGACATATCGTGGAAGACATTCTAAAGGACATCAATGCTGTAGCGAGGGTAATCGGCTGCTTTGTCTGCAACGACGCAGGGCAAGTGTTAGCCTCTGCCCTGCCCGACCTCTTTGATGAAAACATCCTTTCGACTGTGGGTCGGACCATGGCCCAGATTATGGCTGGGCTGGCGACGGCCCGTGGGCGGAAGATTGGTGAGATTGACCTGGTCTATGACCAAGGCCGATTCATTGCCAAGAACCTGGGAGAGGGCTGCCTGTGCATCCTCTGCATGCCCAACATCAACGTCCCCCTCTTAAATCTGACGGCCAACGTGGCTGCCAAGAAGCTAAGGGAGAAAATAGCAGAGGGGGAGAAAGAGCCAGAGAGGAAAGAAACAGCCCCCTCTCTACTTCCCGAAGCACTTCAGACCATGTCCGATTTCATCGAGCAATTGATGGAAGAACTGGGAGACAAAGGATTCGGCCGAGAGGACCTGTTGAAGGTTATTGATTATAGATTGACCAAACTGAGGGCCAGCTATCCCTTTCTCCAATCTGCAAGCATCGTTGACGGTAAGCTAGACCTTTCGCCGCTTCCATCAGAGTCTCTTGACGCCAAAGAGGTGGGGGAAGCTCTGGGAGCGTTGATCAGAGGGATATGCTACAGTGCCAGAGGGATACTGGGCTTGGAGGAAGCCGAAGCCAAATACCGCCGGGTCTATAACCCATTTTACCGCCAGAATAAAGGGGTTTTCGAAAGCTTGGGATTAGGACAGACTCTAGAGAAAGCGGCTACAGAAGAACCGCCCCTTCCCCTTGCAGGGGTGGATTTGCGCCTCGATTGAGAGAAAGGAGGCCGGATTGTGGAAAGTATATTAGAAGACATCAACGCTGTGGTGGGGGTGACAGGCTGTTTCGTCTGTAATAACGAAGGAGAGGTACTGGGCTCGGTGCTACCCGGTGTCTTTGACAGACAGGTGATCTCATCTGTGGGTCGGACCGCTGTGCAGACTCTCCTGGGGTTGCAGACCACCCGGCGGCGGCGGGTGAACGATCTTGACCTGCTCTACAGGGAAGGTCGGGTCATTGTCAAGAGTTTGGGCGAGGGTTGTCTCTGCATTCTCTGCGTGCGCAACATCAACGTGCCCCTGCTTAATCTCACGGCTAATCTGGCCGCCAAAAAGTTGACGACGAGACTCAGGGCCCTCAGCCCGGCCAAAACCAAGGTGAAAGCCCCCGTTCGTGCCAAAATCCCCCCGGAATTGACAGTTGACGGGACCTTCTTCGCGCAGATGGAGCATGAACTTACCAAGGTGATGGGCCCCGTTGCCACACTCATCATTGATGATGAGGTGACGGCCATGGGCGCAGACAGAGACTCCTTCCCGCGTGACAGAGTGGCTGAATTGCTGGAAAAGGTCGGCGCCGAAATCACGGACGAAGGTAGGAGAGCTAACTTTGAGCAGATCATGCTCGAAGCTGTTAGGGCCCTTCGGTAGCTTAAGAACCACAACAAACTAAAAGCCCCGCTGAATTAGGGGCAAAGGAGATGAAACAATGAAACCTACCATTGGCTTGAAAATGAGTGTGGGACTCCTGGTGATGCTGCTTTTGATGATTGTGCCCGGAGCAGCAGGGTTCACCGGCACCAGAACCATGAGTGGAGTGACATCCGCTCTGGCGGACAAACACGACGAGAGTCGTGCCATCTGGACAATAAAGGTTGCCGTTATAGAGACCAATGCCGCTTTGGGGCATGCGGCGGATATTGGGACGGACGGCGAAATCGCCATGGCGCATTTTTGGCACTCCGAGTTGGAGAGGGGAATAGAACACTACAAAAGCATGCCCGCAGGAAGCAATGCAGACCTAAGCCAGAGGCTAGAGACGAGCCATCTGGAATTCAACACCCTGTACGGAGAGTATAGGGGCAAACTCCAGGCACGAGAATCGATAAACCGGGAAGAGTTCGAGGAGAGAATGGATGAAGCGGTTAAGGACTACACAGATGTGTTGGATGATCTTCAGGAGAAAGAGGTTGACAAAAGCATACAGTCTGCTTTGGAGCAAGCTGAACGCACTCAAACCAGAACTCTGTTCCTGATGGCCGGTTTCACCATTGCAGCGGCCATTCTAGGACTGATGTTGGCCTGGTGGCTTGTCCGCAGCGTGACCAGACCCGTGCGCCATCTCGTGGAGGTCGCTGACAATATGAGCATGGGCGATCTGGACATGCCTATCGAGGTCACCTCGCGGGATGAAATCGGAGAACTGCAAGAGTCCATCGAGCGCATGAGGGTCAGCCTGAAGACAGCCCTCGAAAGGCTCAAGAAAAGTTGACCAAGCGGGTAGGTCTGCATTTAACCGTGGTTGGACAAATTGCCCCACTCGGGCACCGCAGAGGGTGTAGATTTGGCCGGCCTGGCAGCCCTGGGCGCAGACAGAGACTCGTTCCCACGTGACAGAATGGCTGAACTGGTGGAAAAGCTCATGTCCGAAATCGCGGACGAAGGGAAGAGAGCCAGCTTTCAGCAGACCATGCTCGAAGCTATTGAGTCCCTTCGATAGCTTAAGAACCACCAAATGCCAAAAAGCCCTGCCGAATTGGGGGCAAAGGAGATGAAACATGAGACTCACAATCGGTGCCAAGCTGGGATTAGGCTTTTTGATCATGCTGCTCTTGGTCGCAGCGGCTGGTTCGGCCAGCATCCTTACTGTCAGAAGGCTAGCTGATCTAACGGCTATCATGTCCCAGGATAGCGATGAGGTCCGGCGCATCACAGACATTCGGGTGAGTGTGGCAGAGGCAGATGTCGCTTTGCAAAGGGCAGTGGCAGCCGGGACAGAAGGTGAGATCGCCATAGCTCGATTATGGCACTCAAAGCTGCAAGATAGTGTGAAGGTCTATCTGGAGAGCAAAGGGACTGGCAGCAGCGAAGCTGAGATGCTTAAGAGGCTGGAGACTGCTCAGCAGGCTTTCGACGCGACGTTTGAGACGTACCTGAATCCGCCCCTTCCGAGTGCTAGCCTCGATCCTCGAGCGTTCTCACAACGCCGGGATCTCGTGGTGTATCCCTACCTATCCATCTTGGCTGAAATCGAGAGTGAGGCTACCAACCGGATGGTCGAGGCACTGAATGAAATACAGCGTGCTCAGTCTTCGTTGTTGCTGATAATGATTGGATTCACGGTCATCGCTGCCCTGCTGGGTGCAGGGCTGGCAGTGGGGATCACCCGCAGCGTGACCAGACCGGTGCGCCATCTCGTGGAAGTAGCCGACAATATGAGCATGGGCGATCTGGACATGCCTATCGAGGTCACCTCGCGGGATGAAATCGGAGAACTGCAAGAGTCCATTGAGCGCATGAGGGTCAGCCTGAAGACAGCCCTTGAAAGGCTCAAAAAAAGTTGACCAGGCAGGTGGCTCTGCATTTAACCGTGGTTGGACAGATTGCCTCACTCCAGGGGCACGGGAGAGGGAAAGTTTATGGTTTTCCCCTTCTTTGTGGGACCACGTCCCATTCATCACTCTATCCACGTTTACATGCAGACTTACCAAGCGGGATCTGCCAGGCAAAGGAGTGACAAGATGACCAGTGGTTTCGTTTTGCCCACACGACAATTGGATAAAATCGAGCAACATCTGAGCCGCTTGTACGACAAAACAGGAGCAACCTGTGCCCTGTTGATTGACATCAGTGGGCAACTGATCAGCTACAAGGGCACCGCAGAGGGTGTAGATTTGGCTGGCCTGGCAGCCCTGGCGGCCAGCGATATGGCCGCCGTCACCGAGATGGCCAGGTTGGTCGGTGAGCGAGAGCGCTTCAAGCTTCTCTTCCACGAAGGAGAAAACTACAATGTCCTCATTTCCACCGTGGGGAGAAGCTTCCTCCTGGTGGTCATTTTCAAAACTTCGGTGCGAATTGGCCTGGTACGTCTCTTCACCAAAGAGACAGTGGCCGACTTACTGGAAGTGGCTGGGAGGTTAGAAGCCGCAAGAGGCCGGATTGCACAAATCGTTGATGCCGACTTTACCACCTCACTGGCCAGTGAACTGGAACGTGCTTTCAGCGACAAAGCAAAATAAATGTTTATCAATTGGAAGCTCCGCGAAATCAATCTAAAAATCGTCTATTACGGGCCTTCCTTGAGTGGTAAGACGACAAACCTAGAATACATCCATTCTAAACTCAAGCCTGAGTTGCGGGGTGAATTGATCTCCCTCAAAACGAGAGAGGACCGGACCATCTTTTTCGATTTCCTGCAATTGGAAGTAGGGGAAATCAAAGGTCTGAAACCCAAGTTCAACCTCTATACTGTACCGGGACAAGTGATCTATGCAGCCAGTCGCAAATTGGTTCTGCAAGGGGCTGACGGGGTAGTTTTCGTGGCAGACTCCCAATGGGACAGATTACAGGCTAATGTGGAAAGCATGCGCAATCTGGAAAAGAACCTTCGCCAATTGGGTTACGATACGGTTCATCTCCCTCTCACCATACAGTACAACAAACGCGATCTCCCCAATAGGGCCCCCATCGCTTTTCTGGAGACACAATTGGGACGCAACGGTGTCCCTCACGTCGAATCTATAGCCATACGCGGGATAGGCGTCTTCGACACGTTGAAGACGATCATTAATGCGGTGGTAATCAAGGTGCAGCGGGAGATTAGATGACGGCCTGCCGGGCGGGAATGACCTCCCCCCAAACAGAGAATACATGGATTTAGGAGATAGATGGATGGACAGCACCAAAAGCGCTTCTGAACCAGACCGGCCAGAGACGACCTTTGCCAGGATCTTGCACGACATGAATGAGGCGGGTAGTTTCAGGGCCTCTTTTCTGGTGGATGCACAGGGCCTGCCGGTCGCGGCCGTGACCTCCAATTACGATACGGACACGGCGTCAGCCATGGCTGCCCTGGTCAGAAACGTGATCGAGCAGGCGCAGACTCGCATAGACCTGGCTGAGGCCGATGAGGTGACCGTTCGCGGCGACGACAAGACGCGCCTGGTCAGTCGTTACTTTACCGTAGGTGATGAGACACTGATCCTGGTAGTGGTTGCTCCGCCCGACCGGGCGTATCGGCGACTGACCAACCGGGCCATCAAAGCCCTGCGGGCGGCCTGCTCGTTGTAAGAGAACGAAGGAGGTTCTGACTCCGCACAACACGGGATAAGCCACGTGGAAGAAGCAAGCCCATTCAGCAAAGAGGGCTGCCGACTGATGTTGATCGGCAGCCCTTTATGGTAAACCTGGCGAAAGAAATCGGCTTTCCGGCCTATCGGCCTACCACGTCAGATTGCATCCTGAACACACTGCCCGGCCGCCGCGCTCGCCACTTGTGCATCTGGTAGAGGGACTTCCTGGCGTTACCCTGGACCCTCTCACCTGGACTTTACGCTGGATCATCACCGATGATTGCCTCGCGGGAAGGGCCGCTCCGTCAGTTGTTCTTTAATCTTGGTAAGGATCTGAATCCGTTCCTTAGGGGAAAGGCCTCTAACTTGGCTACGATGTTGTCAGGAATCAGAATCCGATAGCTCATGGCTGTACTTTTCCAGCAGCGCATCAACGGATTGGTAGCGGCCTGCTGCAAGGTTTGCTTCCGAGGTTAAGATCGTTTCTCGAACGGTCGGGGGCTGAAGCAGCAGCACATCATCCAGTACATCCTCATCCAGCCGAGAGACCAGACGATAAGGTTTACCGTCTTTGGTGATGAGCAAGTCATCAGCCATGTCCAGTACAGCCACTGGATTGGCTTGCAATTCTTTCAGGGTAATCGTTCTCATGAGAATCTCCTCCCGTTCACCCCTTCATGTAGGCCGAATCCGTTAACACGTAGCCGCCTTGGCTGCCAGTCTCAACTTTCCCAGCCTCTCACCAAGGCACAGCGGTGCATGTCGCTGGCAGCCTCGATGCCGGGCAGCCGCCCTTCTGTATCATAGTCGGCTGCAATCCCTTCCGCCGGTTGTTCGGTTGTCACCCTAAAGTACCGCCATCCCTGCCACCATCCGCCGCAGTTTGCGCAGCGCCTTGCGCGGCGAAGCGTACCGCTTCCAGTAGTAGCGGGCCGTCCGCTTCAGTTGGCTGATGGGCTTGCGCCGCCGAGATTCCTCCAGGGCCCACTTCAGGAACTGGTAATCGTGCCCCTTGATTTTCACCTCTTCGGGGTTGCGGCGGTAACTGTCGTGGTCGGTGATCAGCGAGAGACCGTGCTCCTGGCAGTAGTCGTAGAGATCACTGCCAGGATGGGGGGTGTAGAAAGCGGGGCTGTAATAGTCAGGGTCAATCTCCTTCAGCATGGAGATGGTCTCTTTGATCTCCTCTTCGGTTTCGGTGGGCAGACCCAGCATGTAGTTGGCCCAGACGGCGACGCCATACTTGCGGCAGATGCGGGCTGCCTCCAGGTTCTGAGCGCGGGTGGTGCCCTTGCGGATGAACCTGAGCACCCGGTCGCTGCCACTCTCAAAGCCGATGAAGTAGCCACGCAAACCGGCCTCGGCCATCAACTGCACCATGTCTTCGTGCTTGACGATGATGTCAGCCCGGCTCTGGCAGAAGAAGGGCTGAGTGAAACCCTCAGCCTGGTAGGTCCGGCAGAACTCGCTCACCCACTCCTGATCCTCGGTCAAGGTATCATCGTGGAACATAAAGCTGGCAAAGCGGTACTTATCGCGCAGGTGCTTCAGTTCACCGATGACGTTTCCCACGCTTCTGCGCCGCACCCCCCGGCCAAAGAGGATGCGCTCGGCTGGCTGGCAATAGCTGCAATTGTAGATACAGCCCCGGCCAGCGATGATGGTCACAAAGGGTGGGGGCAACTCTGGCACGAAGGGCGCTTCCGGCGAGTCGAGGGCATAGCCCCACCGCCGCCACTCCTTGAGGAAAAAGTCGTGATCGGAAAAAGGCAGCAAGTCCAGGTCGGGCGGCTCGCCACGTATGAGGCGCTCCGTCGGGCGCTTCCCAGCCTCGACAGCAGCCAGCAGCCTGGGGAAGGCGATCTCCCCCTCGTGGGTGATCACGTAGTCAATCTTCTCATTAGCCAGCACCTCATCGGTGACCAGGGTGGGGTGTGGCCCACCCACGACGGTCACCATGGCCGGATTGACCCCTTTGATGATGTCCACACACTGCATGACCGGGTTAAAGTCAACGCTCATCATGGTCAGGCCACAGACAGCGGGCTGGCGCTTGACCAGTTCCTCTCGGAAATGCTCCCAGCCCTTGAGGGCTCGCAGGTCAATGAGATCCACTTCGAACCCCTGCCCCTTGGCCACAGCCGAAAGGATGGCCAGCCCGTGGCTAATCCAGCCCGAATCCATCCCCTGGCCAATGCTGTCAAAGCCCTTGCCGGTGATACCAGCGTAGATCAGGGTTGTCTTCATCTACTTTCTCTGCCTTCTCTTCCAACGGGTTTTCTTCAGCTTCTTCTTGTGCTTGTGTCTGGCTATTTTCTTCTTGCGCCATTTCTTAGCGTTGGCCATAAGCGTACCTCCTTTCTAGAATTATCTAGAGTTTCTTTTTTCCCCTTTTCAGCCTGACCGCTAAAGGCTCATTGCGAAGTGGTACCCAGCTCACGTCATCCGTTGCAAACGATGCCTAGCCGACTGTTGTCTCCCAGAGTCATCTTGTGCGCCCTGGGCTTGAGCGGTGAGCGGGTGATCTCTACGTTGCGGCCGATGAGCGAGTCTTCGATGCGCTGATCAATGTCAATGATACGGCTGTGCTCCAACACAATAGAGTGCTCGATCTCGCTTCCCTCGATGAACACATGATGGTAGATTGAAGTGAAAGGTCCGACGTAGGAGTTGACGATGCGCGTTTCCTGGCCGATAATGGCCGGCCCCCGGATGACGCTGTTGATGATTTCGGCTCCCCTTTCGATGGTCACCTTGCCGCTCACTTGAGAGTCGCGATCCACATAACCCTCGATGCGGGGAGCGATTTCGTCCAGCACCAGGCGGTTGGCATCCAGCATGTCACCCGGCGCGCCGGTGTCAATCCACCAGCCCTCGTGGACGTAGGGGTAGACTTTGTAGCCCTTATCCACCAGGTACTGGATAGCGTCAGTGATTTCCAACTCGCCGCGCCAGGAAGGGGTGATAGCGTTTACGGCCTCAAAGACGTGGTGGTCAAACATGTAGATGCCCACCAGAGCCAGGTTGCTCTTGGGCTCACGGGGCTTTTCCACCAGACGCACAATGCGGCCGTCTTCCAGCTCGGCCACGCCGTACTGCTCAGGATGAGGGACGCGGGTGAGGACAATCTGGCAATTGTAGTCACTGTCTCGAAACTGTTGTATCAGAGAACCGATGCCGCCTTCGATAACGTTGTCGCCCAGGAACATGACGAAGCGCTCGTCGCCCAAAAACTCCTGGGAAATCTTTACCGCGTGAGCCAGTCCCAGGGGAGCTTCCTGGGGAATGTAGGTGATCCTGGCTCCCCAACGAGAGCCATCGCCCACAGCATTTTCGATCTCCTCCGCCGTGTCACCCACCACCACGCCTATTTCGGTGATGCCTGCCTCGAGAATGGCCTCGATCACCCGGAAGAGAACCGGCTTGTTGGCTACCGGCACCAACTGCTTGGCACTGGTGTAGGTAATGGGATAGAGACGAGTGCCTTTGCCACCGCTGAGCACTAGGCCTTTCACAGAGCTTGTCCCCCTTTCGTCGTCTTGTCTATTATAGCATCACATGGACTAGAATTCAACTCTGGCCTCACGCTTTTCCTTTTCTTTCTGGCCAAAATGTGGTAAGATTGTAGTAAGCGTTCAGTGGGATGATCGCGGAAAGTGCGACAAGGTGCCAGGCACTTCCGACGAATCGTTTACAGATAGATACAAACCTTTTGGAAGACAACCTTCAGGCCAAAGCAGCTATGTAAGTGCCTGGCACCTGAACGCTTGCAGATTGTATAGACCCAGGAGAAGCGGCACTGTTGTGGCACAGGGAGTGTCTATCCTCGTTATGATCGTGTCTGGCATTATCATCACAGCAATCTCCATGACCTTGCTATTGGCCGTGGTCGTTTTGATCATCGGAGCCGTCAGCCTGTACGGGGCGAGCCAGCTCATCCGCCGACGGGTACCCGATGCTGCCAGCGATCCAGCGCAGTATGGGTTGACTTATGAGGAAGTGACTTTCCCCAGCCGTGACGGGTTGACCTTACAGGGGTGGTTCATCCCTGCGCCGGAGGCCAGGGGGACTGTCGTTTTCTGCCACGGCCACGCGGGCAGCATGGACCCCGACGTCCAATACGTGCCCACCTTCCACGAGCGGGGCTACAACGTCCTGATGTTCGACTTCCGAGGGCATGGTCGGAGCGAGGGGCAGCACGTCTCCATGGGTTACTATGAGCGGCAAGACCTGCTGGGAGCAGTTGATTATTTGCGGAGCCGAGGCATTGACCGCGTGGGGGTGCTGGGCTTCTCCATGGGCGGAGCAGTGGCTATGGCCACCGCCCCTCACACTGAAGCCATCCAGGCCGTGATCAGCGATGGTGGCTTCGCCCGCTTCTCGGACACCGTTGCCGCCGGAGTCCGAGAGCGAGGCCCTTTGCATCGCTCAGGGCAAGGTCTGCCAGGCTTTCTGGCCTCTCTGGTGGGACATCTCGTTGTCTGGCTGATGGGCTTGCGCCTGGGCTGCTCCCTGAGCGGGGCCGATCCCATCCGTTGGGTGGGCAAGATTGCGCCACGGGCTCTGTTCATCATCCACGGTGCTTTGGACCCATTCATCACCGTCGAAGAGGCTCGCGAGCTTTATGCGGCGGCCGGCGAGCCCAAGGAAATCTGGATCGTACCAGAGGCCGGGCACCGGCAGGCGGACCGACGTCATCCTGAAGAATATCGCCACCGCGTGCTGGCTTTCTTTGATCAGTGGCTGACGAGATAACAAATGGAGGATGGAGTAATGAAGAATACAGAATTAAATAGGAGACGAAAAGTCTTTATCGCCCTGGGGCTGTTGCTTATGGGGGTGGTATCTTGCGTCCCTGGCTCTAGAAAGGGGCCAGTGGAGTTGACCTACACCGCCCCGGTGGAGATCAGCGTCAAGGCCGGGGAAACCTTGCCTGGCAGCAGCATCCGTTACGTGGGCAAGACCGAAAAGGGAGCCGAGGTGCTTATTGCCGGACAGCACGCCTTTAAGCAAAAAGGGGATTCTCTGGACTGGAAGGGTGATCTCCTTGAGGGTGTGTCGGTAGACCTTTCGCTGCGCACCCTGTGGTTTACGGAAGAGACCCTGCATCTAGTAGGCACGGGGAAGGTCGTTGTGCGACAGCCTAACCCTCAGCCAGCCTCCATCCAGATCGACTGGCCTCTGAAATTCACCAACGCGCCAGTGACCTATGGAGTGGCTCGCAACGAGTACATCCCTGGCACCACCATCGAATATCTGGGCAAAGAGGAAGAGGGAGCCCATCTGGGCGGCGTTGACGGCTATCCCTATCGCAAGGGGGCTGATTCCATCCTTTGGGAAGGCAAGCTCAGGGAGAAAGTCTACCTGCGGTTGAACGTACGCGCGCTGTACATCGGTGAGAAGTCGTTGCGCGTCGGCGGCACGGCCGACATCTGGATTGTGCCCTGAGTTCATAGATGTGAGGAGGGAAGTCCCATGAAGGCGGTGGTAATGGCTGGTGGAGCAGGCTCGAGATTGCGGCCCCTGACCATAGGACGTCCCAAGCCAATGGTACCCATCGTCAACAAGCCATGCATGGCTCACATTTTGGACCTGCTGAAGCGGCATGGCATCACCGAGGTGGTGGTCACCGTCCAATACCTG
>JBGVTF010000205.1:0-6648 GCA_041862415.1 Anaerolineae bacterium
GCCTCGCCCTCCTCAACCGTCTTCGGGATCAGACGCCGCACCAGATTCAGCTTGCCGGCCGCCTCCCCCAGCGCCGCCCATCGTTTCTTGTAGGGCGCGTCCACCAGCGTTTTCCCGTCTATGTACAGCGCATCGAACAGGTAAAGCTGGATCGGGATTTCCTTGACCGCGGCTGCCACGGCGTGCTTGCGGCGGAAGCGGCGCATCAGGTGCTGGAAGGGCAAGGGGCGGCCCTGGGCGTCTACGGCCACCGCCTCCCCTTCCAGGATCGCCTCCTCGGCCGCCAGCTTGTCCCTGACCTTGGCCACCACGTCCGGCAGGCTGGCGGTGACCTCGGCCAGGTGGCGCGAGTAGATGCGCACCTCGTCGCCCCGCCGGTGGATCTGCACACGCGCCCCGTCCAGCTTGTACTCTAGCGCCACCCGCCCCTCGTAGCGTTCGAACACCTCGACCAGATCCTCGGCCGTCTGAGCCAACATCGGCTTGAGGGGACGGAATAGGCGGACGGTGGCTTTCTTCAGCCCGGCCTCCCCCTCGGTCAGGGCCACCAGCGCCACCTCGCCCAGATCACCCCACAACTGGTTGGCACGGCGCACCAGTCTGGCCTTGACTCCAGCAGCTTTGGCGATGGCATCCAGCACGATGCCCTCGCTCACCCCGTGGCGCATCTCCCGATAGATGACCTTGACCAGGTACTTGGCCTCGACCGGTGTGGCTCGGGCCAACAGCCCTCGCAGCAACGCCTCCTTGCGAGCCCGGGAGCCTTTGCCCGCCGTTTCGGCGATGTCCTCGAAGGTATGAAAGACCTCCAGGATGGTCAGCGGCGGCGGGCCGGGTGGCTGGCGGCGGGCTCGCTCCAGCAGCATGCGCACTGCCTCGCCACCGTCCACTGCCTGGGCCGATATCTCGTCGCGGACGGCCGGGCTCGCGTCAGTCAGCCCGTCCATCACCCTCATGACCGCTTTCCAGCTCACGTTCAGTGCCCGCCCGTCCCACTCGGGGAAGACCTGGCCGATGGTCAGGCGCACGGCAGAGGGAATCTCCTCCAGCGAGAGGCCCCGCAGGAAATCGGCCAGCAGCGCGGCCAGTTCCAGGCGCTTGGTTGTTCGTTCCAGTTGCTCGCCCAGGTGGGCCAGCCTGGCAAAGGGGGTATCATCCATGAGCCATCTCCAACGGATAGCATACCACACAAGCGCGCAGTCGTCAACACACACTCCCCGGCCTTTCGCTGCGCAAGCCCTACCGCCGGCCCTCTGGACACTCCTACTCTTTTGGGGTATACTTACTCAGGTGGTTTGCCACAGCCGCCAACGCTACCGTCCCGAACGGCAAGCGTTCAGGTGTCAGGTACTTACCTGACAACCTTGACCCCGGGGGCGTTTTCTAAGCGCTTCACAAGTTGACAGGTGAAGAAAGCTGTGATACAATCAAATCGAACATTAGTTCTATCCCCCTTTTTTGCCACACCCTGCAACAAAGAGAAATCAAATTCACGTTCAGTGAGCCAAGAAAGCAGGCGCTTCGCGTGACCAAGATCATCACAACTCAGGACGCCGACCATGGAATGTCAACTCAACAACATCAGTGTTTACTACACGATACATGGTGAGGGCCACCCCTTGATCGCATTGCATGGTTTTGGGCCTGATCATCGCCTCATGACCGGGTGTATGGAGCCCATCTTTGAGCATCGTAGTGGATGGCAGCGCATTTATCTTGATTTGCCCAGCATGGGAAAGACCCCAGGCAAAGAATGGATTACCAACTCGGACCAGATGCTTGATGTTGTCTTGGGTTTCATGGATCAAGTTATTCCCGGTCAACGCTTTGCATTGGCAGGCGAGTCTTATGGTGGTTACCTGGCGCGTGGGGTCATTCATCGCAAGCCTGCGCTTGTGGATGGACTGCTTTTGATTTGTCCCTTGGTAATTCCCGATCAAACAAAGCGATCTGTCCCCCCACATGGTGCGCTGGTGAAAGACCCGGCACTGCTGTCAAGTCTAGAACCGAGCCAAAGGGAAGAGTTCGAGTCATTTGCCGTTGTGCAAAGCCAGAGCATCTGGGAACGAACGCGAGATGAAGTCATTGCGGGAGTCAGCGTGGCAGACGAAGATTTTCTATCCAAGCTGCAGGCCCACGGCTACCCCTTCTCCTTCGACGTTGACACTGCCTTTACACCATTTGAGAAGCCAACGTTGATACTGGTCGGTCGTCAGGATGCGTCAGTAGGCTATCGTGATGCCTGGCAGATTCTTGAAAACTACCCGCGTGGTACGTTTGTTGTGCTTGATCGAGCGGGGCACAATCTGCAAATAGAGCAAGAAACCCTATTCAATGCGCTTGTTAACGAGTGGCTGGACCGGGTTGAGGAGAAACTCGGGAAATGATGGAAGGAGTTGCCCAAGATGACCACGCTCTTGGAAGATCCCCTTACCAATCCCCTCGACCTGGAGATCCACGCAGCGCAGGCTGAGGTCGTCACTTGGCAGGGGCGCGAGGCGCTGAGGCTGGAGGACGGCCTGGCTCTGGTCCCCGGTCGCCGGGCGACGGACGCCAGCATAGAGATGTTGATCGGCGCTGATGGGCCGGCCTACCCGGGTGTTGCTTTCCGCGTGGCGGATGTGCTCAACTTTCAGCTGGCCTACGCCGTGCCTCACGTCAGTGGCCAGTGGGATGCGCTGCAGTACGACCCGGTCTTTCACGGATCGAATACCTGGCAGGTGTATCATGGCCCGAGCTACCAACGCGCCACGCAGGTGCCAACCGGGCACTGGTTCCGGCTGAAGGTGGATTTTTGCGGCGCTCGGGCCGCTGTTTCGGTTGACGGGCAGCCGCCGCTGGTGGTGGAGAGGCTGGCCCATCCGACCACGGCTGGGCTGTTTGGGCTGTGGACCTATCGCCCGGCCTACTTTTGCGACCTGCGAGTCTCGGCCTGTGATGGACAGGACATCCCACGCGGAGAGATGCCCAGCGCCGCCGAAGGAACTGTCGAAGCCTGGTTCGTGGAGGGTTACGGTGTGGTGACCTGCGAACCGAATGGTGTGCTTAACCTGAACCGCTACCTGCCCATCTCGATGGGTGAGGTCCGTCTGGCCCGGCGTTTCGAGATGTCTGAGGGAGGGCCGATGACGTTCGAGTTTGGCTTCAGCGATGCGCTCTCCCTGGAGCTGGACGGGCAGGTGATCTTTAGCGGGGAGAACACTTTCAAAGGTTTTGAGGACCGCGCGGCGCGCGGGTACGCAGAGTTGGGAATGCAATCCCTCCGGCAGGACTTGTCGCCTGGCACGCACTGCCTTGCTGCGGCACTGCAGGCGAGCGAGCCGTTCGGGTGGGGCTTGGCACTCGCTGTCCATGTAGAAGGACTACACTGGTTGCCAGCGGAATTGGGAGGACATTGATGGGAAAAAAGAATAATCAGCAAGTCTGCCGAGTTGTCCGTGAGTATCAGTCACCCTATTCAGAGCCGCTTGTTATCAGTGCTGGCGAGGAACTGGCGATTGATGAGAAGGAAAGCGGGTGGAGCGGTTGGGTGTGGTGCACGAACCAGCACGGAAAAAGCAGATGGGTACCCGAAAAGTACGTGGAACGGAAAGGCGACACTTGCATAGCACTCTACGATTATGAGGCGACCGAGCTTTCGGTCAGCGTCGGAGAAGAGTTGATGATGGGCGAAGAGGAAAGCGGGTGGATATGGTGCACGAATAAAAAGGGACAAAGTGGGTGGGTGCCCGCAGATAATGTCGAAAAGCTTCAACGGGGTGGTAAGCCTGCGGCCTGAGGAGGGTCACAAATTCGTGGCACTAATAGGATCCACAGAGAAGAGGACCATTGTGAAGACTCAAGAAGCCAGAGATTTGGGTAAGCGCGTCGCTGCGCTTGTTCAAACCGGGCAGATGACCCAAGCCTATGCCCTGCTGTCCCCGGTTCTAGCCGAGCGCACGCCGTTCCCCTTGCTCGGGCGCATCGGCGAGGCTGTCGGCGCTGGGCCGCTGGAGCGGGGCAACGCCTTTCTGGATCACATCGCGGCAGGCAAGACCGAAGGCGGCTGGGTGGTCATCGCCAGCGCGCTGGGAAAACAGTTGGACCGCGATCCAGTGGGCGCTTTTGCCCGTTGCCGGGCCTTTATCATCGCCGCCGACGTCTGGTATGCGGCCGACATTCTGGGGGAGCGGGTGCCTGGCCCGGCGTTGGTGGCTGACTTTCAGCCAGCGTTGGACCTGCTCGCTCCCTGGCGCGAGGACGCCAACCGCTGGATGCGCCGGACGGTTGGCGTCGCCGTTCACTTCTGGGCCAAACGCTCGCGCGGCGCAGCGGAGCACGCTGCCCAGGCGGAAGCACTGCTGGCCTTTCTGGAGCCGATGTTCGAGGAGCGGGAGATGGACGCGGTCAAGGGCGTGGGATGGGGATTGAAAACCCTGGGCAGGCATTATCCTGACCTGGTAGCAGACTGGCTGGCGCAGCAGGTTGTCCATCGCCAGCGCCGTCATCGGGCATTGATGCTGCGCAAGGCTCTCACTTACCTCTCGGACGAGCAACGCGCCCGCGCCACTGGAGGAGACCCTTCGGGTTTCTCTGTTAAAACCCGAAGGGTCTAGCGATGATGAAACTGGAATTCCAGGAGTACCGCGTCCGGAAAGTTGTCAACGTCCACAAGCACGTGAACGGCCCCTGGTTCTGGGGCAAGTATACCGCGCACCCCTACGTGGGTTGCCGCAGTGGCTGCGAGTTCTGCTATTCGCGAGGCAGCCGTTACCTGGGGCGACGTGACCCGGACACTTTCGACACCTTGATCCAGGTCAAGATCAACGCCGTGGAGCTGTTGCACAAGGAACTCCCCCGCCTGGAGCACGAGGTGATCTCCGTTGGGGATTGGCAGCAACCCGCCGAGGACCGTTACCGGCTGTCGCGCGGCATGTTGGAGGTGGTACGCGACCTGGGCTTCCCCCTGTTCATCGTCGAGCGTTCGCCGCTGCTTGCCCGCGACCTGGACCTGCTGGTCGAGATCAACCGGCAGACCTGGGTGGGGGTGCTCTTCAGCATCAGCAACGTGGACCCGGTCCTGAAGCGAGCCTTCGAGCCGCGCAGCCCCGGTGTGAAGCGCCGCTTGCAGGCCATGGAAAAACTGGCCAGCGCTGGCATCCTGGTTGGCACCTCGATGATGCCCATACTTCCCTTCGTGGGCGATGACGAACGCCACCTGGAAGATATGGTGCGCGCTACCAAGGACCACGGGGGATCGTGTGTGCTGGGCGGTGGGCTGACCATGGACGGCGTCCAGGCCGAGCGGACGCTGGAGGCTGCCCGGCGGTTCGACCCGGCCCTGGAGGCTCGCTGGCGAGAACTGTACAACTGGGAGGTGGGGGGAAAACCGAGCTATGGCCCACCGGGAGCCTACAATGCCCGGCTGGGGTTGCTGCTCCGCGAGTTGTGCGGCCGGCACGGCCTGCTGGATCGGATGCCGCGTTACATCGCACCAGGGCCGTTGGCCATCAACAAGCGCATCGCCGAGCGGCTGTTTCTCAAGACCTACGACCTGGAGTTGGAGCAGGCGAAAGACTATCGCATCTGGGCCTACCGCAAGGCAGCCTGGACGGTGGACGAGTGGCCAGAGAGCATTGCTGAATTGTATGAGGCCCGGGGTGAGGCAGGGCTGCGGGAACTGCCGGGAATTGGCAGGAGTCTGGCTGGGGAGATCGGCAGGTGGTTACCGGAGGCACAACAACGAATTTAGAATGAAGCGAATTGGGAATGGAGTGGATTGAGGGGGAGCGATGTCTAAACTTGTACATCCTGAACTCAGTTACCAGGTGCGCGGCGTGCTGCTCAACGTATACAATACCCTTGGCCCGCTGCTCAAAGAGGAATACTATCGGGATGCCATTGTCCTTGGGCTAAACAAGCGTGGAATTTCCTGTGAACGGGAAAAGAGATTTGAAGTCTATTACGAGGGCGAACGAGTGGGGTTATATTACGTAGATGTGTGGATTGAGGGTGGCAAGATATTGCTTGAACTCAAAGTTGCGCCTGCGATCGAGCCGATTCATAGAGCACAGGCTATCTCCTACCTGAAAGTCACCGACGCCGACCTGGCCATTGTTGCTAATTATGGTGGCCCTTCTCTCGAAGATGAGCGGCTGCCGAATTTCTTGCGCGATAAGAAGCCAGACTTTGTCTGGAAACCACGGTCTGCCGCCCAAGGGTTGCTCTACCCTGATCTGGTAAACGACGTTCAGCGCGCTTGTCACCGCGTTCACTTCGTCTTGGGACCAGGGTTCTTACACCAGGTTTACCGGCGGGCGACAATGATCGAGTTGCGCCGCAGTGGTCTTGACTACGACTACATCAAGCAGTTGCCTGTAGAATATGAGGGTCATTTGTTGGGCTATCAAGACGTCCGTCTGATTTTGGCAGCAGACAAGGTGTTACTGGCTACTTTCGCGCTTCGAAGGACCGACGATGCCACGGCTGAGCAACTCAAGGCACACTTGCGTCGCCTGGGTTTTGAACTTGGTTTGTTGGCGAATTTTTACGACACCAGACTGGCAATAACGCCAGTTCGGGTCAAGTAGGGACACAACCAATTCAGAGTTAAACGAATTGAAAATTCGTTCTATTCCTAATTCGCTGTAGTGTTTTTGGCAGACTCAA
>JBGVTF010000206.1:0-4021 GCA_041862415.1 Anaerolineae bacterium
AGTTCCAAATCCAGACCCAAGGCTTCCACCGTCCCCACCTGGGAGAGGAAATGGGCCAGTTGCCCCTGGGCGAAAAGGGCCTCCGGACCCGATACTTCATCGTCGGGCAGAGCCTGCCAACGCTCCAGCAACTCGGTGTATAGAGCCGGTTCCATGTCCACCGACAGGGCATGAGAAAGTCCAGCAGCACGTTGTGGCCAGCGCATCAGGCTCAGGCCAACCAGCAGGCCAAACCCCCGCACGGCGGGCGGCATCTCAGGTGCAGCCATCTCATCGCAGAAAGGCGCTGCCGGGCAGATCTCACAGGCAAGCTCTTCTAGCGGCATCGGCCGGATGTGGCGTTGCAGATTGGCCCAGGCTGTGACCGCCTCCCGAGCCGGCTCGGATAGCTCCTGCCCAAGCCGCAAGATAGCCAGGCAGATCTCCAGGAGATGCCGGTCTTTCCTCCGACGGCCTTTCCACAGTCCAAAACCCTCCAGCCACTCCTCCTGATCCCCTGTCGGCTCAAGGTAGTCTTCCAAGAGATCCTCCAGGTAGTCGAGGGGAGCCTCCAGCAGAGCGGTCGGTAGGGCTTCCCACTCCACCAGGTTCAGGAGTTCCTCGCTGGCCTCGATGATCTCGTCGAGCTCTGCCAAGGTTGCCAACTGCTCGATCAATGGCAGCCAGTCATCGGGCTCCAGAGCGATCCAATCGCCGGGGACAGTCCCGTCCAGGCCACCCACGTCATCGCTGAGGAAGAACCGATCGGCCATCTCCTCGGCCCATGTTTCAATTGACGTCCCCCCATTAGTCCACATATCCATGTAATCCCCCCAGTACGAAGCCAAGACGCCCTCAGGTCATCGGGCTCAGGGCCTCTCATCAAGCACCACTGTTGCGGTACAGGTAACCCTATTATACCAGCACTTGGCAATGGAAGCAATGTATCCGGTTAATCTTGCAAGCTCCATCGTCCGTGTCTGGTCTGGTACCAATGTCCTATTACTAATGTCCTATTGCTTTTCTCCAAGTACTTATGTTATCATATAGCGAATGCCACCTTGGCAGATGGCAAAGGAGCCGCCTTTCTCTTAGCCCAAAGGAGTGTCTATCTTGATGAAACTCACCGGGACTCGCGTCAACAAACGCCTGGCGTCATTACTAGCTTGTGTCATCTTGTTACTCAGCTTTCTGCTGCCTTTCACAAATGCTATGGCCGCACCTCCGTTAGACGACCCCGACCACGGTGAAGTCGGGTTAGGTGCAAAAGACAATGGCCGCCAGATCGAGCTCAACGAAGGCCAAGTTCTGGTTATCGGTCTGGAAGGCAATCCATCCACTGGCTACATGTGGGAGGTAGAGGGAATAGACAAGAAGATCCTACGCCAGAAGGGGAAGATGGAGTTCGAGCCAGAATCGCATCTGCTTGGTGCTCCCGGTCTACTGGGCGCCCCAGGTAAGCAGATACTGCGCTTCGAGGCGGTGGCAGCGAGCCGGACCACTCTCAGGTTGGTCTATCGTCGCCCTTGGGAGAAGGGTGTGAAACCAGCCAGGACCTTCCTCCTTCAGGTGAAGGGTGTGGGACCGTTTACACATGTCAAGAGTCCTACTCCCACTCCCATCTCTGCCGTCGAGCCCTCTGTGGAGAGCCCTGTAACTGTCAGTGACCAATCTGCACCAGGCCTGCCTACATATTTCAATTGGTGCGATCTGGGAAAATGCACGCCGGTCAAGGATCAGGGACAATGTGGAAGTTGCTGGGCCTTTGGCACGGTCGGCCCATTGGAATCCAACATCCTAATCCACGATGGGGTGGCCAGAGATCTTTCAGAACAGTATCTGGTTTCGTGCAACACAGATGGTTGGGGCTGCGATGGTGGATGGTGGGCCCACGACTACCATTGGAATGAGATACCGCCAGGCGAGTCCGAGGCGGGGGCGGTTTATGAGACCGACTTCCCCTACACGGCCAGGGATGATCCCTGTAAACCACCGCACCCACATCACGAGAAGATGGCTTCCTGGGCCTATGTGGATGGTCAGCCGTACACTGATCCCTCCACGGCGGCTATCAAGCAGGCCATCTATGACCATGGGCCAGTGGTAGTCGCTCTCTGTGCAGGCGATGTCTTTCAGTACTATGGCGGTGGCATTTTCCAAACTGATGAGACCGGGTTCTGCAACGGCTGGATAAATCACAGTGTGGTTCTGGTTGGTTGGGATGACAGTCAGGGGACGTGGCGTCTGAGAAACTCCTGGGGTACATGGTGGGGTGAAAGCGGCTACATGAACATCAAATACGGGATCTCCAGAGTGGGATTCAATGCCAGTTACATCGTTTACGGCGGTGGGGGTAGCCCCGACTTGGAGTATAACAGTCACACCGTTGATGACAATACCGATGACAACAGCAATGGCAACAATAATGGCATCGTCAACTGTGGTGAGACTATCGAGCTGTACGTCACTCTCCAAAATCAGGGTAGCGTCACCGCCACCGGGGTCAACGCCGCCATCAGCACCAGCGATCCTTACGTTACTTTCCTCTACAACACCAGCAGCGGCTATCCCGATATCTCCAGCGGTGGTACGGACACCAATACCGACGTCTTTGACCTCGAGGTGGATGCCGGTACCCCAAATGGTCACCTCATTCACTTCGATCTGAACATTACTGCTTCCAACGGCGGCCCCTGGGCCGATTCCTTCGATGTGCCCGTGGTATGCAGTAACGGTGGTGGCACAGAAAAAGTCTTCTTGCCCCTCATTGTGAAAAACTCCTCCGATGGAGGCGGTGGAGGGGACTGAGTGATAACACCATAGTTGACCAGTATGATCCGTGCGAGTCCACAAATACCGGAGGTTTGTGGAACAACGAACGAGAAGGTTCTCGGAAAGCACAAAGATGAATAACGTCGGAGGTACGCCGTGCCTTTGAGAACCAGTCTGCGTGCGCTGCGGCCGGGCCTCACCTTGCCTACCCCGCTCGTGGTGGGGAGCCTGGCGCTGGCGGTCGGCCTGGCCAGCGTCCCTGCGCCCGCCCATGCCACGGCGACCACACCTTCCGGGTACTCCGCTGCACTCTGGCCAACCGAAGGGCCTGTCCTGAGTCCTTGGACTACTTCGACTACGCTCAGGACAACCTCCGTCGAAGGGATACCGCGCTGGCCGTTGCACGGCCAGGGCGACGCCGCTGCCATTCGCTTTTCGGACGTTCTCACCACCTCCGTCTACCTGCCCTTCGTTGCCAGGGTCGTGGTTTGCCAGCCCATCCTGAGCGAGAGCTATGGCAATCTCTCGGTGAACGGAGACCCGACCAATCCACCGGCCGAGGAGCACCCCGACCTGAACCTGGCCCTGCGCGGCTACGAGCTCACCGATGCCCATAAGGGGCTGGTGGACTATGACGGCGGGGCCGATCCCAACGCGCCCCAGTTGCCCAGCCTGTTCGCTGACAACCGCACCGCCACCTTCAGGGCCGTCTACCAGATCTACGGTTGGGACTGGTTGGGGTGCAACTGCCGGGGGCCGTTGATCACGGATCCAGAAGTGACCATGGCCGGGTTGGCCGTGACCCCCGGCGAGACCATCCATGTGCCCTACTCTGGCTACACCATCGGCGGCGGCTATGAGGTGTTGGTGCTGTATGCCACCTCCAACCGCATCACCCTCAAGTATACCCGAGAGGACCACGTGATATGGGGGTATACCCTCCATGTAGAGAACATTTGTGTAGAGCCCCGCTTGCTGGCCCTCTACCAATCGTTGAACGATGCCGGGCGCGGTCACCTGCCGGCATTACGGGCCGGTCAGGCCTTTGGCCACGCTCTAGGCAACGAAATCGGGGTGGTCATCCGGGACAACGGCGCCTTTATGGACCCGCGCTCGCGTAAAGACTGGTGGCAGGGGCGGTGACAGGCCATGAGTGTCAAAACATGACGTAAAGGAAGGTTTTAGCTTCCGGAGTGCAGACGCAAGTCTGCCTTTCGTCTTGTAGTGTGGTGCAACGGGCAGGCTGGCGCCTGCACTCCAACTGCGGGGG
>JBGVTF010000207.1:0-8250 GCA_041862415.1 Anaerolineae bacterium
GAAAAATCGGCTCTTAGTATCGCGTGCTCCTCTCCTAATTAGCCACCGGCTGCGATGAGAGCAACAATGGCGAAGTATGGATCAATGCTTACTCTTATTATAACACAGAAAGGTCCAATGTCAATACCTAGCAGGGCCATTCTCCAGGCTTTCCCATTTTCAGTATATAAGGTGCCGGGCACTTCTCAACCTGCCTCATAAAGCTCAAGGTGGCTGTTTGCAGTGCCGTTCACTTCTTGCCGCCTGAGCTATTACCGTATAGCGCAATCTGAGGCGGGGGTCAAATGGACGTCCGGCCGATCATTCGAGGGCACGCAGCGCGGCCAGCCATTCCTGGTTCGTGCGTTCGATCACTGCGCCCGTCTCCTTCCGATGCATGGCACTATTATAGCACCAACCCCGCTGTCGGGCAAGCCAGTACACGACGGCGCACCTGTTCATACTTGCAGAAAATCTCGACCGCAGCGGCATGGCTCATCCAGAGAAACGTCGCATCGTCCCCTCTCGAGTTGCCATCCGGCGCAGTCGCATGCCGTTCAGAATCACCGCCACCGACGCCCCGACGTCGGCCGCAATCGCCATCCACAGCGTGGCCAGGCCCACCGCTGCCAGAACAAATATGGCGGCCTTGACCACCAGAGCAAAGGCGATGTTGGCCGTCACAATCGCCCTCGTCTTGCGGCTGAGCCACACCATGAAGGGCAGTTGAGCCAGGTCGTCGCTCATCAGGACCACGTCGGCCGTCTCCATCGCCTGGGCTGAGCCCGCACCGCCCATGGCGATACCCACGTCTGCCCGGGCCAGCGCCGGAGCGTCGTTCACGCCGTCGCCGACCATTGCCACGGTCTGATACTCCTCCGCCAGCGCTGCGACAGCGGACACCTTCTCCTCTGGCAAGAGTCCGGCGCGCACCTCGTCCACCCCGACGTGGCGGCCGATCTCCGCCGCCACGGCTGGGCTGTCGCCGGTCAGCATAATAGTGTGGAAGCCCCTGGCCTTCAAGTCGGTGATTGCCTGGCGACTGGTGAGCCGTGGCATGTCTGCCACGCCGAACACCGTGCACACCTCTTCGTCGTGCCGGACCAGGATCACCGTCTTACCCTGGCTGGCCAGGCCGTTGGCCATCCGGCAGACGAGCGGCGGGTGGGGAATATGCTCGTCAAAGTGAGCGTGGCTGGCAACCGTGACCTGCGCACCGTTCACGGTGCCTTCCACCCCTCGCCCGCCTAGCAAGGTGACGTCCTGAGCACTGGGCACTGTCACCCCCCTCGCTTCCGCCTCCGCCAACAACGCCCGGGCCAGCGGGTGCGAGGATTGCACTTCGAGCGCGGCGGCGTGTTGTAGGCCGCAGTTCTCGAGGCAGTCCCCGCAGGTACAGACGCCTATGACGTCCGTTGCCACAGGACGCCCCTCGGTCAGGGTGCCGGTCTTGTCGAAGGCAAAGACCCTGACCCGGCTCAATGCCTCCAGGTAGCGCCCGCCCTTGATCAGCACCCCGCGCGAGGCGGCGTTGGTCATGGCGCTCACCAGGCTAACCGGTGTGCTGATCACCAGAGCGCAGGGGCAGGCGATCACAAGCATCTGCAGCGCTCGCATCAACCAGCCGTGGTCTCCCCAGAACGGTTGCCCGAAGATCAGCGGCGGGACGACGGCCACCAGCACGGCTACCCCGGCCACCGCTGGTGTGTAGACCCGGGCAAAGCGGTCTATAAAGCGCTGAACCGGCGCCTGGCGCGACTGCGCCTCCTTCACCAACGTCACCATACGGCTAAGGGTGTTGTCGGCCGCCAGGCGGGTCACTTCCACTTCTAGCACGCCGGTGGTGTTGATAGTGCCGGCAAAGACCTCATCGCCCGGCTTCTTCTCCACAGGCACGCTCTCCCCGGTGATCGGGGCCTGATCCACGGCGCTCTCCCCGGCCCGCACCACACCGTCCACGCTGACCCGGTCCCCAGGGCGTACCAGCACCCGATCGCCGACGGCCAGTTGCTCCACTGCGACCTCCTCGATCTCGCCAGCAGGCAGGAGCTTCACGGCCACCGGCGGTGCCAGGTCGAGCAGACTGTTCAGGGCGCTACGCGCCTGCTCCGTAGCGTATCCCTCCAGTGCCTCCCCCAACGAAAACAGCACTACTACAATCGCCGCCTCGGCCCACTCCCCGATAAAGGCCGCGCCGAGGACGGCGATCACCATCAGTGTGTTGATCCCCAGGCTCCGGGAGAGCCACAGCTCTTGCCAGGCGTGACGCGCAACCGGCATTCCCCCCACGGCGATAGACGCTGCAAAGAAGGCCCTCCAACTCCAGGGGGGCACTCTGGCTACTGTCAGCGCCAATCCTAGCAGCGTCAGCAGCCCGGCGACGGCAGTCATCGTCGTCTCTCTCTTCGAAAAGATGAAGCGGATGAAGCCCAGGATCGGGCTGGCTTCCCGGCGGCGCTCGGAAACCAGCGTATAGCCTGCTGAGCTCACCGCCCTGGCAATCTGCTCTGTGGCCATATCTGGCCTCCTTGATGAAACCGTCAGCGTGCTACAAACAGAGCAAAGTCACTTTCTCCGTCGGGTATTAGCACGGAAATCTTGTCCGCTGTCAATTCAGCTTCCTCCCTGCTTCCATTTCCAAACAGTCAAGTCGTTCGTTTTTGCTCAGCCGATCTCTCAGAGCAACATCTTTGCATGGTCTGGCCAATTGCAGCATTGGTTGAACACCTCCGTACTTGAGTCAGAGTTGATTCTTCAAGCCAGAAGTCTTCTTGTGAGTTGATAGCCTTTTTGACTGATCTTCATCAACAGAGGAGAGTGGATACGGACATTGCGCCCATAATTGACCAGTAAGCCGCCAAACTTGGCCTTGAAGTCACGCACGCCGTATTCCTCATCCGGTTTGCCCGCGCCGCCAAAGTCGTACAGGCGATAGCCTTTTTCAGCCCCCCACTGGAGAATGTGCCATATCAGCAGCTCGTTGGGCCGATAGGAGCTATAGGCTCGATCCATGCCGCCGTACCAGCCATAGATAACGTCTTTGTAGACCAGCTCCACCGAGGCAGCAGCGGGGGTCTGGCCCACGCGGGCCAGAGTGAACCGCACCATACCTTTGGGGTACAGCAAATCGAAGGCGGCTTCAAAGAGAGAGTGGTCGGCCAACGGGACCTGGGCTGCCCGGTAAGTCTGGCGTAGCAGGTCATAACAGGCGGCCACTTGCTCCCGTTCCTTCACCTCTTCGATGATGACCTCGCCCCGCCCAAGTCCGCGCCGTATGTATTTGCGCGTTCGGCGTCCGATGCTTTGGAATATGACCTCTGGAGGACGCTTAAGGTCGATCAGGTAGTTCAGGTGATCTTCGTAGATGAATCCGCAGTCATTGAGCACCGGCTGAACAGCGCTCAAATCCGACAGGTTGCGTAGCTCGGTGAAAAGCACTTCATGGCCTGCCTCTTGGGCGTAGGTCCGCAGTAGGAATGCCAGCGCTTCTTCGCCCGCCGGGCTGGGATCATACAGCACACTGCCATACACCACGGCACGGGTCGTCAAGCAACGCAGCAAGTTGTCTATCAGCGTGACTTGCACAGGCAACAACAAAGCCAATACTCCTCCATCGTCATCAACGGTCGCCCACAATATGGGGCGGTGGCCTTTGGCCCGTGCAAATACCTGGACCATCTCGGGCGTGTGGAAAACGTTGCCCTGCGAGTGCTTGTCCACAAAGCGACGCCTTTCGCTTTCGGGTAGGCTTTGAGTGAGCGTGATATTCACGGGTCTGTCATCTCCCTGCTACCTGCACCCACTCTAACGCCACATCGGTGCCTGCGCCGATGGCAATGCCCACGTCGGCCTGCACCAGCGCGGGAGCGTGGTTGATGCCATCACCCTCCATGCTTGCCACCTTGGTCTGGCGCTGTAGCTCCTTGACCTTGTCGGCCTTCTGCTTCGGCCGCACCTCGGCGAAGACAATGTCCAGCCCCAACATTACAAAAAACGCTTGTATATCTCGTATCCCCATCGGCTCAAATGTAACAATGCTGGCGCATGAATACATATATTGCGTCCATAGCAAACTAGTTGACCACCAAACTTGGCCTTAAAGTCACGCACGCCATATTCCTCGTCCGGCTTGCCGGCGCCGCCAAAATCAAATAGGTGAAAGCCGTGCTCTTTGCCCCATTGCAAAGTATGCCATATCAGCGACTCGCTGGGGCAATAGGAAGAAAAAGCACGGTCAGAGCTAGCATACCAGTCAATGATCCTCTCATTGTGCATTAAGAGAACACATGTGCCAATATGATGCTCATCTACGCGAGCCAGTAAGATCTTGAACATTCCCCGGGGGACAAGGATATCGAACGCCGCTTCAAATAGGGTAGGGCTAGCCAAGGGAACCTGAACTTGAGTGTAAACTTTCTGCAATAATTGGTAAGCAATTGCTACTTGTTGTCGATCAGTCGCCTCTTCAATTATCACGCCCTTATTACGTGATGTGCGCACACTCTGCCGACCACTCTTGCTAATGTTACGCCAGATCGTTTCTTCAGGCTGATCCAGGTCGATCAGAAAATTCAAGTGTTGCTCGTAAGTGAACCCGCTCTCATTCAGCACTGGCTGCAGATTGCCCAAGTCCGACAGGTTGCGCAATTCGGTAAACAGGTAACGGCCCTTTACCGAGCGTTGGTAAGCCTGGAGCAGCATGACCAGTGCCTCTCGGCCCTTGGCGCTTGGGACGCAGAGGACACTGCCGTAGACTACGGCACGGCTGGTCAGGCGGCTTGATGGCCTGCCCATCAATGTGATCTGTACAGGCAACAGCAACGCCAACACCCGTCCCCTGGAGTCGAGCGCTGCCCACAGTGAAGGACGATGCCCGGCAGCTTGGGCGAACACCTGGAACATCTCTGGCGTATGGAAGATGTTGCCTTGGGGATGCTCGTCCACAAAGCGACGCCATTCGCTTTCGGGTAGGCTTTGAGTGAGTGTGAACTTCACGGGTCTGTCATCTCCCTACAAAGCGCAATCCATAGTCCCACAAGGTCAGGGCATCTATGTCTCCAGTCACAGCCAAAGCACTGCGGGCACCATCGGGCCAGCGGCCCAGCCGCATTAGGGGACGGTCAGTTCCCTCAATTTGAGCCAGCAGCGGACGCTTGTGCTCGGCGACGAATTCCGCTTGGTCAAAGTAGTAGGCGTAATAATGGCTTTCCTTGTTGATTTCAACGATATACCCTTGTTGACGCAGAAAGTGAGTCAACGCTGGCGCCGTGCCTGGCGAGATCCCGATGAAAGGCCGACAGGAAGCACGTATGGTGAAAGTCATTGCCTTCACCCACCGGTAGCCATTGGTCCAGGGCACAGTGGGGGCGTCGACCTCAATGGCACGGGCCAGCACAGTGGTACCGCTGGGACCAACTACACCCAAGTGAAATTCTCTATCGCCAGTATCGGTGATCTTCACAGCTGCCTCGTTACGAGCCTGCCACCAGGCAGCAATCTCGTTAAGGCGGGCAATCCACACTGCTGGCCTAAGCGAGCGAGCTTTGGTCAGGACGGCCGCCAGTGGCTCTTGACAGATAGCTATACGTTCGGGGTGCAGGCCAAGCGTAAAAAGTTCACCTAACTCATGAGTGCGGTGCAAGATGTCCAGCCAGAGGGCGCCCATTTGTTCCGTCGTTTCCAGAGCCAGACGCTCTACCAGGGCCTCGTCATCGGGCAGGCTGTATGGGATGCGTACCAGCTTCTCTTCTAGAAACGGCAGAGACGGATAACCGCTAGCCGACCGTGCGCCGTAAAAGTTCAATACACGGCGGTAAGCCCGCGTCTCGTGACCATTTATCACGTCCCAGGCGAGCCCCTGGCTGCTGTCGTAAGCAAAGCCCTGCTGCCGGAGAGCTGCCAATGTGTCAGTGTTCCAATGCAAATAAGGGCTGCGAAATCCTGTCGGCCGAATGTTAGCCTTGGCGAAAATCTGCCTGGCCTGGGCCAGGTAGGCCAGTTGCTGTGCGTGCGAAAGCTGCGAGTGGTCTACGTGACGATAGCCATGGACGGCAAACTCGATGCCCTGAGCTTGAACCTTTTCGATGAGGGCGCTGTTGCGTGCCAGGGTAACGGCGGTGATGGGGAAAGTAGCACTGCAATCGAATTGTCGTAACACCCTGACAAACTGGGCCAACGCCCGATCCATTTTGGACAGCATAAAGCCGTAGCGTCGCAAGATGGCGAAGGCGCGTTTGAGTACAGCGAAAGGGCCTTTGGCCCTGATAGTAAGCGCAATTGGGTTCATTTATTTATGAGACTTGGACACCATAGGGGTTCCAGTAACTATCGAGTAGCTAAGAGCGGCTCTGCCAGATGGCAATGCCCACTGCGATGAGCACCGTCAGAGCACTCAAGATCAGAAGAGGCATCACCCATACCGGCCGGCTGCGGCCAATAGCGGATGGAGCCACGTCTGAGGTCGCTTTAGACATGGCCATTGGCGTTGGCCAAATCGCTGTAGGAGTTGGCGATATGGTTGCGGTAGGAGTTGGCGCTGGCATGATGATGGGCGTCATGCCCGGCGCCACAGATCGAGTGAAAGCAACAACATCATCGGCCGTTTTTTCCCTGGTGTCTATGCTTCGTACCTCACGGTCACGAATCAGGGCTAGATTGCCGGCAAGTTGCCGCTGAAGCTGATCGTCGGTGAGAGCAGTTAGCGCCCAGGCGACACCTTCATCCGTTGTACCGGTAACTGCCAGCATGGCCCGGTCTTTGTTCCAGGGGGAAGGCAATTCCTGCACATACCCCAGGCTCACACCGGGCGGCAAACGATAGACTACCCGGTCAATTTCCTGCAAGATCTCGTTTGTGCCCGGCCGAAAAGGCTGCGGTAGCGTATCGTTAGCGGCAGCAAGGTAGCGGTTGTTGGTTGGAAGGCCCACAGCGATGAGGTGGTAACCAGCCCAGGACTCAGCATCGGGCTGTCCTCCCAAAGCGACTTGGGGCAAGAAAACATCGCCGCTGGCTACACTGCCTAACTGAGAAGCCAAACGTAGCATGCTTTCTATCTCTACCAACGCAGGGCGCTCTGTTAGTAAAAACACGATGTCGCCCAGACCTGGATGGTTGCTGAAAGGATAAGGAAAGTTGTCGAGATCGAGCATCAGGCCAGCTGCCTGTCGAGGCAAATGCAAGAAGGAATCAGCATAAACTGTCAGCCAGTATCGGTCGTTCGTGATATATCTGCACTTATCCTCAATGTCAGCACTCACTTGTACTCGTATCCGGTTGGAACCGGTTTGCGAGGCCGTGGCGGGTAAGGGGAAAGCTGTCCAGCTATTATAAGCGTTGGACTTGTCCAGAGGAATACCACCTATAGGCAGGTCGTTTAACTGTACCTCCAGTGTAGCCTGTATGTCACTGAGGGCTGCGCCATGAGCAAGGTGAAGGGCCAGATAGGCATCGTCGCTCAGGTTCCACCCTGGCGCCACATGGAATTTATGTTCGAAATATTCCAGGTGAAGGCTATTGATAGATCCATCATCGTAGCCCAGCGAGGCAAGGGACATATCTTCAAAGGATACAGCGGCGGATTCAGAGATGGGGTGCGTTGATTGGACAATGGCATAGGGCCCCCACATGCCAGGAAAGTGATCGTCGGTGCTCAGGGCCTGGGCTGCCTTAAGTAAAGCCTTTTCATCCAGACCGGTCACAACGATGGCTACGTGGTTGGAGCTCCACGGAGAGACGATCTCCTGCACCAGCCCGTCCCCTTCGGCTACACCTTGGTTGTCGTAGACGAAGAAGTAGTTGCTCTGCCCTTCGACAAACTCAGGGCTTTGCTTATCCTGCGAGGCGATCCACTTTTGACTTGTAGCCGTACCCACTGGAACTGACAGGGTGTCCACGTTCAACACGTTACCCTGACTGTCAAGGAGGCTGGCCGTGTGTTCTATGGCAGCGCCAGGTGGCTCGACGGCGCTCACCACAGGTGGAGTCAGCATACTCAGGTGCACTTTGACAGTGGTTGAGACTTGCTTGCCAGGAGCCAGAGGGCCAACTTCCCATCGGACCACACCTGGCCTACTCTCTACACATTGGCCTAAGCAGGCTAGCAACTTTCCCCCAGCCGGGAGCCGGTCTTCGATGGCCAATGATTGAGTAACGGCCGAGGTGTTTTCCACGGCTAACGTATAGCTGATAATGTCGCCTGGTTTCACCACGGCTGGCATCTCGCTGCTCAGGGCCAGACGGCGCTCAGCTAAGGGCACGGGTAGATCGAGCTGT